>JAFYRK010000002.1 GCA_017559545.1 Bacteroidales bacterium | reverse complement strand
CTAACGACAAGATGTTCGGTTATGTGATGGAAGGCGAGATCAAGGCTATCGACCACGTACTCAAGACTCCTGAGCACCCTGTGACTGCAATTGTAGGTGGTGCAAAGGTATCTTCAAAGATCACTATCATCGAGAAGCTTTTCGACGCAGTTGACAACATGATCATCGGCGGCGGTATGGTTTATACATTCAAGAAGGCACAGGGCGGTCAGATCGGACGCTCACTCTGCGAGGACGATCAGATGCAGCTTGCTCTTGATACACTCAAGAAGGCAGAGGAGAAGGGCGTAAAGATCTATCTCTCCAAGGAGGTTGTAGTTGCTGACGATTTCTCAAACGATGCAAATACTAAGATCGTTCTCAACACTGAGATTCCAGATGGTTGGGAAGGTATGGACGCAGCTCCAAGCACTCTCGCTATGTGGGAGGAGGTTCTCATGAACTCTAAGACTATTCTTTGGAACGGTCCTGTAGGCGTTTTTGAGATCCCTGCATTCGCTAAGGGTACAAACCGCATCGCTGAGATCCTCGCTAAGGCTACTGAGAACGGCGCATTCACACTCGTAGGTGGTGGTGACTCAGTTGCAGCTGTAACTCAGATGGGCTTTGCTGACAAGGTAAGCTACGTATCTACAGGTGGTGGCGCTATGCTCGAGTACCTCGAGGGTAAAGAACTTCCTGGTATTGCTGCTATCCGCAAGTAATCTACCAGCATAACAAATCAACGGCATAAATGCCTCCGGTCCTCCCCGAGTAGTGCTGTTCGCAACAAATGTCCACTAGACCTTTGTTTAGAGCTCACGACCTCCCTTTTCGGGAGCCAATGCCGGCAGCATTTATGCCGTTGATTTGTATATATCTTCCACGCTTATGCCGGGAAAGTGTGGCAGATACCCACTTTGAACGTCGGATCTTCCACGGTTTTGCGGGAAAAGCGTGCTTGATGTTTGCATAAGGGGGAAGATTTCAGTCTATTTGCTATCTTTGCATGATGTTAATATATATAAGGTATGTTTGAACTTTTGGCTGTAAACTGGCATGTGGATCCGGAGATTTTCAGTATCGGAGCGCTTTCGGTCCGATGGTATTCACTGCTTTTCATTTCAGGATTCATCCTCGGATGGTTCATCTTCAGGGGATTCTTCCGCCGCGAGGGAGTTCCGGAGACGCTTTTGGATCCGCTTCTCTATACACTCCTTATAGGCACTATCGTGGGCGCCCGTTTGGGACACTGCCTCTTTTATCAGCCTGACTATTATCTTGGCAGCTGGGATGGCTTTTGTGAGATTTTCATGCCATGGAAGGGAGGTCTTGCCAGCCATGGAGGAACCATTGCACTCTTTATTGCAATGTGGTGGTTTGCAAAACGTTATGGTCGGAAATATGACTTTGATTTCGTGTGGATTCTTGACCATCTTGCAATTGCAGTGTGCTTTGCGGCGACATTCATCCGTTTGGGAAATCTTTTCAATTCCGAAATTTATGGTGATGTGACAACTCTTCCTTGGGGATTCATTTTCGAACTCCGCGGCGAGACAGAGCCTAAGCATCCGACCCAGTTATACGAGGCTCTCAGCTATTTCCTTCTGGGTATTTTCCAAATCCTGATGTATAAGTACAGGCTCCCTAAACTCCATAGAGGATTCTTCATCGGAACATTCTTCATCGGATGTTTCGGCAGCCGCTTCCTCATCGAGTTCATCAAGGAGGTTCAGGTCGGATTCGAGAACGATATGGTTCTTAATATGGGTCAGTGGCTCAGCGTGCCGTTCATCCTTCTTGGAATAGGATTCCTCGTGTATGCCCACGTCAAGAAGCAGCCGGCTATGATAGTTCATCCGGAGAAGAAGAAGGCTGCTCCGACAAACTATGCAAAATCTCTTAACAAATGATAGATAATCCACGTATAGCCGAGGTACTGAACTTCCTTGAGAAGAACGGACTCGGCTATGATCTTCATACTCATCCGCCACTCCCTACGATTGAGCTGGCGCTGGAATACTGGAAGGAGATAGATTCGGTTCACTGCAAGAACCTCTTCTTCAGAAATCACAAGGGAAACCGCCACTATCTGGTGGTCTTCGAATGTCATAAGGAACTTGCGATCCACTCTCTGGAGCATATGCTCAAGCAGGGTAAGTTGTCTTTTGCTTCGGCAGAGAGAATGGAAAGATGCCTGGGCCTTCTGCCGGGTTCTGTGTCTCCTCTGGGATTAATACATGATCCTTATACGGAGGAATTAACAAAGGAGCATTTTCCTAATGGACATAGGGTGAAGCTCTTCCTTGATAAGGATCTTCAGCATGCGGAAAAGATAAGCTTCCACCCATGCGACAATACAGCCAGCGCGGTGCTCTCAAACGCCGATTTCATGAAGTTCCTTGAGATCTGGGGAGGCGAATACGAATGGCTTGACATAACAGCGGAAATCTAGCCAAGATTTCTGACATCTGGATTCAGAACCTCTTTAGGGCGGAGCGTCAGCAACGTCTTTCTGAGGTTCTGTCTGTATTTAAGAGGCGACAGTCCTGTGTGCTTCTTGAAGAATTTTCCGAAAGAGGATTGATCAGAAAATGACATAGCTTCGGCAACTTCCTGGATTGTAAGTTCCGGATCACGCAGCATTCTTGCTGCCATCTCTATCCTCATGGACGCCATGACGGTACCAATTGTCACACGTAATTTTTCTTTGACAATCAGTGAGAGGTATTGCTTTGATATGCAGAGCCTTTCAGCATAAAAACCTACGTTTGTCTCCGTCTTTACATGCTGGACAAGCAGTTCGGAGAACTCTTTCAGAATATTGTCTGCGCGCCTCATCTCCGAATGTCTCATAGGCTCGTATCGTCCATATTTCCTCCATAGCATATCAGCCATGTCTGTCAGCAGGATATAGAAGTATGCATAGTTGACCTCTTCTGCAAAATAATGGTTCTTGTTCGAGAGGGATTCAATCATGTTCCTGATGTCCTTGCATAAGATTTCAAGATCACTCTTTGCCATTATCTGGCCTCCAAGGCCATGGTCGATCCTGAACTTGAAATCCGGCGGGAATGGGTTTCGGTTTCGGAAGATATCTTCCACAACGCTTCTGTCTGTTGCGGTGGTCATTGCTTGAAATCCATCTCCGTATTCAATCTCATAAATGTCCGACCAGGTTGGTAGGTTGATGTATGTCCTTTTTCCGAAATGGAACTTCTCTCCATTGATTACCATCTTGATGTATCCTTCTATTACTATGATTACAAGGTGGTATTTCGGCTTTCTTGGCTTAGTCCATACAATATGATCTTCACCACGTATTTCTGCAGCAAAGATGTAGTCGTCGATATAGCCTTTCTTAAAGACGTTTTTTTCGCTGAACAGGATAGCCGGAATGGCTCCCTTTTGCCTTTTTTCGCTCATTTGTGTAATTTTGTCGTCCAAATATAGGGGTTTTATAACTTTGAACCAAATCTATATAATTTTAGACCAATGATATTCTCTTGGATGGCGTGAAATTTGCACCCCTGAAGCGCCTTGTGAACAGAGGCGGATGAATATTCTACGAAAATTAGGTATTAGTGTATATAAAAATGAAAAAATTAGCGGTAACAGCAGTGATCATTGCCGGCATGATGTTCTCTCATGCGGATGCTTTCGCGCAGTACAGGACTGACGGTGCGTCGCAGGAGGCTCAGAAATCAGAATCTGAGCTCATTCTTGAGGAAGCGGCTTCGTCAGAGACTCCGGTAGTCATCACATTGGAACAGGCACTTCAGATTGCCTTGAGTGAAAACGTGTCAGTAAAGGTTGCTGACATGGAGATTCAGAGAACGCAGTATGCCAAGAAAGGCAGCTATGCGGCTCTTTTTCCTCAGATTGATGCTTCGGGTGCGTATCAGCGTACAATCAAGAAGCAGGTTATGTACATGGACTTTGATATGAGCTCAATGTTGGGTGGAGCGACAGGTGGCGAAGGAACTGAGATTCCGGACGGAACCGAAATTCCTGACACAGGTGCAGGCACAGAGTCATCAGGTAGTTCAGGCTCAGGCGATGGTATCGAGATGGGTCGTTGGAACACATGGTCAGCCGGCGTATCTGCAGCAATGCCTCTTGTAAATGCTCAGCTTTGGAAAAGCCTCAAGATATCAGGTCTTGATGTAGAGCTTGCAGTAGAGAAGGCACGCTCATCCCGCCTCGATATGGTAACTCAGGTAAAGAACGCATATTTCGCAACACTTCTCGCAAAGGAAGCCTTTGAGGTATACAGGCAGGTATATGAGAACGCAGTTCAGAACCTTGAGGAGACAGAGAAGAAGTATAGGGCCCAGAAGGTTTCCGATATGGAAGTTCTAAGGGCAAAGACTACAGTTGCCAATGCAATTCCTAACGTGTATAACGCGGAGGGTTCGGTAATCCTCGCCTTGTGGCAGCTCAAGGCTGTACTCGGAGTCGATCTTGACATGAACATTGACGTTGCAGGCAAGCTTGAGGATTGGTCTGAGCACATGTTCTATGACATCCATCAGCATGACAGCATTACTCTGGACCGTAACACAACCATGAAGCAGCTCGCTATACAGGCAGAGATGCTTGCAGAGACAATCAAGGTACAGCAGTATGCTAACATCCCGTCGCTCGCAGTGGCATTCAACTTCAGCTACAACGCGATGACCAATGACTTCAAGTTCAGTGAGTACAGGTGGACCCCTTATTCATATGTCGGCTTGAGTCTTAACATTCCGATCTTCGCAGGTGGTAAGCGCTATCAGGCAATCCGTCAGGCAAAGAATCAGTATGAGCAGGTAAAGCTCCAGACTGTGAACACAGAGCGCCAGCTCAAGATCGCTATCCGTCAGAACCTTAACGCCATGGAGACCAACATGAAGTCATACTATGCTTCAAAGGATGCTCTTGCGGCGGCACAGAAAGGATATGATATCGTTGCCAAGTCCTACCAGGTAGGCCGCAGCACACTCATTGAGGTGAATGATGCGCAGCTTGCACTTACACAGGCTCAGCTCGGAGCTTCGCAGGCTGTATATAACTTCCTCACCGCCAAGGCTCAGCTTGAGCAGACCCTCGGCCAAGATTTCGTAGAATAATAAAAGTAAAAATATATGAAGACTATTTTCAAGACAATGTTCGTTGCTGCGGCTGTCATCATGACGGCAGGCTGTGGCAGCAAAGCAAGCAAGCAGACAGAGACTGCCGAGGTGGTAGTTGCTGATCCTACAGTTTCCGTAGCACAGGTTTTTGTACGCGAGGTGCCACAGGAGGCAGTCTATACTTCTACAGTACAGGCTTATGTAAAGAATAACATTGCTCCGCAGATGGCGGGACGTATCACAAAGATCAATGTGGAGATCGGTGATTTCGTGAAGGAAGGACAGGTGCTTGCAGAGATCGATAAGGCACAGCTTCTTCAGGCTCAGCTCCAGCTTCAGAACCAGGAGGTTGAGCTTCAGCGTCTGAAGTCTCTCTATGAGGAGGGAGGACTTTCTCAGTCTGACTATGATGCTATCCAGCTTCAGTATAATGTACTTAAGACACAGGTGGACAATCTTCTCGAGAACACAATTCTCCGTAGCCCGATCAATGGTGTTGTTTCAGCGCGCAACTATGATGTCGGTGACATGTATGCGATGAGCATGCCTCTCTTTACAGTAGAGCAGATTGTGCCTGTAAAGCTCCTTATCGGTGTTTCAGAGACTGATTACTCAAAGGTGAAGAAGGGTGACTCGGTAACAGTTACCGCAGATGCACTTCCTGAGAAGGTTTTCTACGGTAAGATCAACAGAATCTACCCAACAGTTGACCCTGCAACCCGTACATTCACTGTAGAGGTTAAGATCGACAACACATACAAGACTCTTCGTCCAGGTATGTTCGCAAGAGCTACTGTGAACTTCGGTTCTAACAACAACGTCGTGATTCCTGACGTAGCAGTCGTTAAGCAGCAGGGTTCAGGCGAGAGATTCGTGTATGTTCTCAATGAGGATAACACAGTTACATACAAGAAGGTCGTTCTCGGTCGTCGCATGGGTGCTGAGTATGAGGTTCTTGAGGGTCTTCAGGATGGCGATAAGATCGTTGTCGGCGGACAGATCCGTCTTAAGGATGGCGTAAAGGTTATTGTAAACGAGTAGTCAACGGTTTATTATGAGTATTTACAGAAAAGCGGTCAATAATCCGGTAACCACGGCGTTGGTCTTCATCGCCCTGGCCATCTTCGGTATTTTCTCGCTGATTAACATATCATTGGACAGGTTCCCTAAGTTCGACGCTAACATCGTGATGGTGATGTCGTCGTATCCGGGAGCTAGTGCGGAGGATATCGAGACTAACCTTACCAAGGTGCTTGAGAACTCCCTGAACGGTGTAAGTGACCTTAAGAACATGACTTCGACATCGAAGGAGAACATGGCGCTCATCACCCTCGAATTCGTGGAAGGTGTGGATATCGACGTTGCGACAAACGACGTACGTGACAAGCTGGATATGGTGAACTCGATGCTCCCTGACGGAGTGTCTCTCCCTGTCATCTTCAAGTTCAGCGCGGATGACATGCCTATCATGATCATGGCGGCGACAGCAGATCAGAGCTACCAGGCCCTCGAGAAGATTCTTGATGAGAAGGTTGCAACTCCGCTTGCACGTGTGTCAGGAGTGGGTACTGTGTCTATCGCCGGTGCTCCACAGCGTGAGATCCAGGTATATTGCGACCCTAACAAGCTTGAGGCTTATGGTCTTACTGTAACCGGAATTTCACAGATCATCGCAGCTGAGAACAAGAACGTTCCTTCAGGTACCATCGATATTGGATCGAATGCATATTCTCTTCGCGTGGAGAAGGAGTTTACATCTGCTGAGCAGATGCTCAATGTCGTAGTGGGTCACTACAATGGAAAGACAATCTATCTTCGTGATGTCGCACGAGTTGTCGATGGAATCGAGGAGAGATATCAGGAGGCGTATATCAACGGCATGTCAGGAGCGCAGATCGTGATCCAGAAGCAGGCTGACGCCAATACCGTAAACGTTATCAAGGGCGTAAAGAAGGCCATGAAGGATATTCAGAAAGGTCTTCCTTCAGATATCGAGATCAGAACTGTCGTTGACGGTTCTGATAATATCCTGAACACTCTCAATTCATTGAAGGAGACAATCATCGTAACCTTCCTCATCGTGATGCTCGTGGTTTACCTCTTCCTTGGAAGATGGCGCGCCACATTCATCATCGTGCTCTCTATACCTGTTTCACTTCTTGCATCCCTGATGTATCTCTGGGCGACTGGAAACACATTGAACATCGTGTCGATGTCGTCTCTGTCAATTGCGATCGGTATGGTCGTGGACGATGCCATCGTGGTATTGGAGAATATCTCGACACACCTTGAGAGAGGTGCAAAGCCAAAGGAGGCAGCGGTGCATGCAACACAGGAGGTGGGTATCTCAGTTATCGCTTCAACATTGACAATGCTTGCCGTATTCCTCCCGCTGACCATGATCAAGGGTATGGCAGGTCTCATGTTCAAGCAGCTCGGATGGATCACTTCCATCATCATGATTGTGTCCACTGTGGGTGCGCTGACGCTCATCCCTATGCTCTGTTCGCAGTTCCTTCGCTTCAAACCTAAGCATGGAAGGCTCCATGACCTGATCTTCGGAAACTTCAACAGATTCCTTGATCTTATCTCGAAGGGTTACGCAAAGCTCATCGGATGGTGCATCGGACATAGGACAATCACTGTCCTCATCTCTGTTGCGGTTTTCTGTCTGACAATCGGCTTTATCGCTCCGAATATGAAGACAGAGTTCTTCCCTAAGTCAGATGACGGACGTCTTACAGTACAGCTTGAACTTCCTGCAGGAACAGGCCAGAGCATTACACGTGAGCTTGGTCATGAGATCCATCAGAAGTTCGTGGCTGCAATTCCAGAAATCGTGAACTGCTCGTTCGCTTTGGGACAGGCTGATACAGATAACGCGTTCGCAGCGATGCAGAACAATGGTACACATGTGGTTTCATACAACATCAATATCGGAAGTATGGAGGACCGCGAGCGTTCTCTTTCTGAGATCGCTGACGTTGTGCGAGGAATCCTTGCCGATTATCCGGAGTTCAAAAAGGTGCGTGTGACCGAAGGCGGTCAGGGCGGTATGGGTGGAGCTTCCACTGTGGATGTTGAGATCTATGGATATGACTTTGGAACTACTGACTTGGTAGCCAAGGATATCCAGACAAAGATGATTGAGTCAGGAGCCTTTGCCCAGGTTATCCTCAGCCGTGATGAGTACACTCCAGAATATCAGGTTGACTTCGACCGTGAGAAGCTTGCCGTAAACGGACTTAACAGTACGACAGCAGCATCATACCTCAGTGCAGCAATGAACGGTTCAACAATGTCATATTACCGCGAGGATGGAGACGAGTACAACATTCGCGTAAGATATGCTCCGGAGTTCCGTACAAGCATTGAGGATATCGAGAATATCCTTATTTACAATAACGCAGGCAAAGGCGTGAGGATCAAGGAACTTGGAAAGGTGGTAGAATCCCTCACTCCTCCTTCGATCCAGAGAAAGAACCGTGAACGTCTCATTACCGTAGCGGGTGTGCTTGCTTCCGGTGTTGTTCTTTCGGACGCAGTTGCGGCTACTGACGCAATTCTTGCAGATACCGAGATTCCGTCAGAGCTTGCTGTCAAGGTTGGAGGTTCATATGAGGATCAGCAGGATATGTTCGGAGACCTTATCATGCTCCTTGTCATGATCATCATCCTCGTGTATATCGTGATGGCTTCGCAGTTTGAGTCGTTCATGAGTCCTTTCGTGATCATGTTCTCAATTCCGTTCGCATTCGTGGGTGTCCTCCTGGGTCTTTTTGTTACAGGAACACCTCTGGGTGCTATGGGTATGATCGGTATCCTTATCCTCATGGGTATTGTGGTGAAGAACGGTATCGTGCTCATTGACTACACTATCCTCATGCAGGAGCGCGGACATAGCGTGGAGGAGGCTTCTACCATTGCAGCGCAGTCACGTCTTCGTCCTATCCTCATGACAACCCTCACTACTGTACTCGGTATGATTCCTATGGCAGTGGGCCAGGGCGAGGGTTCTGAGATGTGGCGTTCGCTCGGTATGGTAGTGGCATGGGGTCTTTCGATTTCGACTTTGGTCACCCTCGTGATCATTCCTACCGTGTACGCGTCGATGTCATCATGGCAGCAGCGCCGCAAGGCCCGCAAATTGGCAAAGCAATTATAGTCTGATTATAATTGTGTGACTTTGAACCATTATTCTGCACAACCTTCCATAGAAGGAAAGTTAACATACGGTTTATAGAATTTTTAACATAGAAAATATGAAAGGTATTTTTATCGCATATGATCAGGCATATAACATGGAAATCGCAGACGCAATCGAGAAGATCGGCGTAAGAGGCTTTACCATGTGGAATGACATTGCAGGCCGTGGAGGTTATTCCGGGCTGCCACATCTTGGCAACCATGCATGGCCTACAATGAACAACGCCATGCTTACATTCGTACCTGATGAAAAGGTGGACGAGATTCTTGCTCAGCTTAAGGCGATGGACGAGGAGACTCCGGATCTTGGCATCAGAGCATTCGTGTGGAATGTAGAGAAGTATTATTAATATTATAATGAGACCTGAATTTCGGGTCTCATTATTGCTTAATCCAATCACAAACATTACATTTGTGATTGGATTAAATTTTAAAAATTATGGCAAAGGCAGTTAATGACGCGAATTTCGCGGAAGTACTTAATAGTGAAATCCCTGTAGTAGTGGATTTTTGGGCAACATGGTGCGGACCTTGCAAGGCAATCGCTCCTATCGTGGATGAGCTTGCAGTTGAGTTTGAGGGAAAGGTGCTGGTATGCAAGTGCAATATCGACGAGTGCGATGATGTTCCTATGGATTACGGCATCAGAAGCATTCCTACGCTCCTGTTCTTCAAGGGCGGCGAGGTTGTTGACAGACACGTTGGTGCTGCGACAAAGGATGTTCTTGCGGCTAAGATCGCATCTCTCCTCTAATCAAAGGATATGAAAAAGATTGTGACAGTCATTGCGCTCTGCGTGATGACTTTTTGGGGTTCACACAACCTCAGAGCCGGAGATTTCGGTATTGTAGGCGGAGCAAGCTTTACGGGCATCAAGGATATCAGTCCTGATCTTGTTACCGGCTACCATGCCGGCATCACATACAAGTTCCATCTGCCGGTCGGTTTTGCAATCCAGCCATCTCTTCTTTACCATATGAAGAGTTCGCAGGTTGATGGTGTGATGGCTGATATGGCAAATTTCGATTATAAGATGGGTTATCTGGAACTTCCGGTATCATTCCAATGGGGCCCTGATCTCCTGTTGTTCCGTCCGTTCCTGGATGTGAGTCCATATGTAGGCTATGCGCTTAACAATGAACTTACGGCTTCGACTGCATCAGCAGCCAGGTTGTCTGCAGATTTCGCCAACAGATGGGAGGGCATCAACAGATTGGAGTATGGACTCGGTCTTGGCGGTGGTCTTGAGATCTGGAAGGTGCAGTTGGTCTGCAGGTATAATTGGAACTTTGGACAGCTCTTTGATGCGTCGGGTAAGACAGCTGATGCTGACGAACTCATAGGAAATGTAAAGAGATCTGTCTTTGATGGCAAGAATTTCGGGGGCGTGACACTCTCAGTGGCACTTCTCTTCTAAAAATCTTATGATGAAGAAGATAGCGGTTTTTTGTTCAGCAAGCTTCAATATTGATAAGAAATATAATGTAGTGGCGCGCGAGTTTGTCCGCAAGGCAGCTTCGCGCGACTATGGTGTTGTTACAGGAGGTACAATCAAGGGCACTATGGGTGAGGTGTCAGACGAGCTTCACTCTTGTGGCGGGTACCACCTTGGGGTTATTCCGCGTTTTATGGAACAGTATGTCTATCCGGACCTTTCTGAGGTTATCTGGACAGATACCATGGCAGAGCGCAAGACTCTGCTGCGTGAGGGTACCTGTGCGGTTGTGGCACTGCCGGGCGGTATCGGCACTCTTGATGAACTTATCGAGACTTTTGCTCTGATCCACCTGAAACAGTACTTTGGAAAGATTGCAGTGCTGGATCATGATGGCTTTTACCAGCCTCTGAAGGCTCTTCTTCAACATTATGTACATACAGGCATGCTTAGTCAGGAGACCATGGATCGCATTGTTTTTGCGGAGACTCCTGACCAGCTGCTGGATATGCTGGAGGACTGATTATGGATATAGCTGAAGTAAAGGAATATCTCGGTGCGGAGTGGACTGCTGTCCAGGAATGTATAGCAGACTCGCTGAAAAGCGATATCGATCTCTTGAATCAGACCAATAGATCGATTCTGGCAAATTCGGGCAAGCAGTTGCGTCCTGTTCTGGCGCTGCTGACTGCTCGTGGATGCTCTGCGGATGGAAGTGTGAGTGAGGCTACGGTGCGCTATGCAGCTGCAGCGGAACTGATGCATAATGCTACCTTGCTGCATGATGATGTGGCTGATGACAGCGATCAGCGTAGGGGAGTGCCGACGATAAGGGCGCTTATGGGTCCGACAGTTTCCGTACTTCTGGGAGATTACTGGCTGGTGAAGGCGATGGACCTGATACTTGGTGACCATGAGGCTGATTCCAAGGTGATAAGGATATTCTCCAAGACTCTAAGTGACCTTGCAGAGGGAGAACTTCTCCAGTTGCAGAAGGCGCAGAGCGGTGATACTGTAGAGGACGACTATCTCAGAATAATATATAGCAAGACAGCTTCGCTGTTTGAAGCTTCGTGTGTGTCTGCTACTCTGTCTGTCGGAGCACCGGATCAGACAGTTGAGGCAATGAGATCATATGCAGTGGCTCTCGGAAGGGCTTTCCAGATAAAGGATGACCTTTTGGACTATGATGGAACAGAGTCTGTGGGCAAGCCTTTGGGAGTGGATATCCTTGAGCAGAAGATGACTATGCCGCTGCTTGGTGCATTGGTCAATGCCGGCCCGGAGGAAGATAAGAGAGTGCGTGCTTTGGTGAGGGATATCGTGGGACATCCGGAGCATAGGGATGAGATTGTGGATTTTGTGAAGAGGAATGGAGGTATGGAGTATGCTTTGGCTCGTCTGGATTTATATGTAGATCAGGCAGTTGAAGCTTTGGATGTTCTTCCTGAGTCGTTTGAGAAGGAACTCCTCGTCAAGCTAGCACGCTATACAGCTAACAGAGAGAAATAATGAAGTTTTCAGATATAATAGGAAACCGCACGGTTGCGGAGGCTATGGTGTCCATGGCGGACAGCGGAAGGGTGGCGCATGCGGTGCTGCTATATGAGAATGAAGGCTGCGGCGCGTTGGCGCTTGCCCTTGCATATCTGCAGTACCTGAACTGTTCTAATCCTTCTGGTGGTGATTCATGTGGACAATGTCCTTCGTGTCGTCAGATGGAGAAACTGATCCATCCTGACGTGCATTTTGTGTTTCCTGTGAACAAAGGACCGAAGACCTCGGACGATAAGCCAACTTCAGAATCATACGTGAAGTATTGGAGAGAACTGGCTTTGGCTGATCCGTATTTTACAGAGGCAGATCTGCAGAAGGCTATCGGTATCGAGAGCAAGAATGGGCTTATTGCGGTAGCGGAAGCCAAGTCGATCATTACAAAACTTTCGCTTGCACCTGTATATGATGGGTATAAGGCAGTGGTTTTCTATCTGCCTGAAAAGATGAATCAGGAGACGGCAAACAGACTTCTGAAGATGGTGGAGGAGCCGCCTCAGAAGACATTGTTCCTGTTCATTACTCATGCTCCCGAGAAGGTGCTGCAGACCATATTCTCGCGTTGCCAGAGCATCCGTGTGATGCCGCTGACAAAGGAAGAGCAGCGTTTGGTGCAGGAGCGTAGGCCTATGGTGGAGGATGAGGATGGTGCTATGTTTATGGACCTTTTCTCCCGTTTGATGAATGCCGTTGCGGCAAAGGATCTTATGTCCGTGCTTGAATGTGGCGAGGATGCTGCGGCTTTGGATTCACGTGAAAAACAGAAAGCTTTTTGTAACTTTGCAGCTTCGTGCATCAGGAAAATTTTCATGATCCAGCAGAATCTTCATCAGATCGCGGATGTCAGCGATGAGGAATATGGCTTTTATTCCGACATGGCGGCTAAGTGTCCTAAGGGGTTCTGTATGAAGCAGATAGCAAATATTGATAAGGTCGTTTCCATGATTGATAGGAACGTAAGTTCCAAGATTGTGTTCTGTGACCTTGTCAACCGCATGTTTATGAATATATAATGTCGGGAAAATACAATGGACAATATCAAGGAACCGAAAAGATTTGACTGCTCAAGGGGCTGCTCTGTTGAGAGGACTGAAGCAGGCGAGCTGGACTGCAATTATCGTCAGGGATGTTGCAAGCTGGAGGTGTATGATTGGTTGCAGGGAGTGAGCCAGGAGCAGTACAAGGACTATTTTGAAGTAAGGTTCAAGAATACCCGTAAGGGAATATATGTAAATGCGTCAGGTCAGAGCATCAAGACCGGTGACCTCGTGATTGTTGAGGCAGCTACCGGTCATGATCTCGGTATTGTGACTCTTGAGGGGGCTATCGTTGCGCGTCAGATGAAGTGCAAGAGGGTAAATCCGGAGACATATGAGTTCAAGAAGATATATCGCAAGGCAAAGCAATTCGATATAGAACGTTGGCAGGAGGCGATTGCCCGTGAGCATGAGACCATGATCCGTTCGCGTCAGATTGCGGCAGAACTGGGTCTTGAGATGAAAATCGGAGATGTGGAGTTCCAAGGTGATGGTACTAAGGCTATCTTCTATTATATAGCAGACGGTCGCGTGGATTTCCGTCAGCTTATCAAGGTCTTTGCTGATGAGTTCCGTATCAGGATTGAG
This sequence comes from Bacteroidales bacterium, assembly GCA_017559545.1. GTDB lineage: Bacteria > Bacteroidota > Bacteroidia > Bacteroidales > UBA932 > Cryptobacteroides. The sequence continues at coordinate 61,695 of JAFYRK010000002.1, read as the reverse complement.
ATGAAGCAGATCGGAGCACGTCAGGAGGCAGGTCTTATCGGAGGTCTCGGAGTTTGTGGCCGTGAACTTTGCTGTTCTAACTATATATCTGCTTTCCAGTCTATCACTACCTCAGCAGCCCGTTGTCAGGATCTCTCTCTGAATCCTCAGAAACTGGCCGGACAGTGTGGTAAGCTAAAGTGCTGTCTGAACTATGAGACAGCAGTATATATGGATGCTCAGAGCCGTATACCTAAGGTTTATGAACCGCTTGAGTTCGAAGATGGACTTGCATATCTGATGAAGACGGATATCCTCCGTGAGATCATGTACTTCTCTTATGATAAGTCTTCGCTTGCAAACCTCTATCCTCTTTATGCCGAGGATGTCTGGGAGATCATCAAGATGAACCGTCGTGGTGAGAAACCGGAGTCGCTCAAGGTTGACGATGTTCCTGCTGCACCGGAGTTTGTGACTGCGGTAGGAGATGACGCTATCAACAGGTTCGACGAAGCTCGCAAACGTAAGAAGAAAAAGAAGAAGCCGTCACAGAAGAGTGCTCCGAAGGCAGAGGGCCAGGATGCTCCGACTGAGGCACCTAAGCCTGAGGAAGGAAAGCGTGGAGGTAATAGAGGTGGACGTGGCCACAGACCTCACAGAGGTGGCGACCGTCCTAAGAAGGAGCCAAAGGGTGAGTAAATAGAAAGGAAAATGGGAAAGGATAAACTAAGAAAATTCCAGGAAAACGAGACCTTCGAGTGTCTGATCCAGCCGACGACATCAGAGGTACTGAACTGTGACCACCCGATGAAGGGAAATTGGGGCCGGGATTTCTTCGGCAACGATAACCCGATAGTCCTTGAGTTGGGTTGCGGTAAGGGAGACTATACTATTGACCTTGCCGAACGCAATCCATCATGTAACTATATCGGTGTGGATATCAAGGGAGCGCGTCTTTGGAAAGGAGCTAAATATGCTGAGGAGCATGGACTTGAGAATGTCGGTTTTCTCCGCACGCGCATTGAATTCATAGAGTCGCTCTTTGCTCCTGGTGAGGTTTCTGAGATATGGATAACTTTCGCAGACCCGCAGATCGGACGTGAGAAGAAGCGTCTGACAGCGCCTTTGTTTATGAACCGATATCGCAATTTCCTTAAGGCTGGCGGTATCGTGCACCTTAAGACTGACAGCCGCTATCTTCACGAGTACTCTATAGCGATGGCACGTCAGAATGGTCTGAAGATCCTCGCATATGGAACTGACATATATGGAGAGGACAGAGAGCAACTTTATGCCAGTGAGCTTTCTTCAGTGTCGGGTCGCAGTGCCGTAGATGCATTGTTCGAGGTTCAGACATTCTATGAGTCGCAATATCTTGCACAAGGCTTCCCGATCACATATCTGGCATTCCTGGCGGATCACGTGGGTGATTATATTTCGCCGGAATGGGATGAAGACACATGGAAAGACGAGGGACATCATTTCGTTATCCCTTCCGGTCTTCCTGTCGCCTCTAAGTTCTATCCGGAACAGTAACACATAAACTGAAAGCTTTCAGTTTTGATAATCAACATAGTTCTTATACTGCTGTCCAATGGATGGTGATGCCTTTGCGTTCCATTCCGCGAAACCAGGTCATCTGTCGCTTTGCGAACTGGTGGATTGCAGTGGCGAGCTGTGTGCGCATCTGTTCGAAAGAGAGTTCTCCGATCAGATAAAGCGTAACGAATTTGTACTCAAGACCATAGTAGATGAGGTCTTCTGACGGGATTGGAGTATGGTTCGGTGCCAAAGCCGGATGTGTGCCGTCGATCAGGCCGCGGATTTCGTCGACCATACCTTCTTCCAGCCTTGCATCCAGACGGGCATCGATTTTGGCATTGCGCACTTCGCGTGATACCAATGTTCCGATGTAGTATGTATTCTTCGGAAGGTAGCAGGAGCGCTGCACAGGGTGCTCTGACTCGTAAATCGCTATCTCGAGTGCACGTATCAGACGTTTACGTGTGTCATAATCCGTATTATTATGCAGAGGCTTGAGTGATGCGAGCTGTGCTATGAGTTCTTCGTCCGACTTTTTCTCAAGTTCAGCTCGAAGTTCCGGGTCAGGTGGTACTTCTGGCAAAGAGTATCCACATGTTGCCGCTTCGATATACAGTCCGCTTCCGCCGCAAAGAATCGGGATGCCTCCTCGGTCTACGATGTCCTTGTACGCTTTCTCAAAGTCCCTCTGGTACTCAAAGATGTTGTACTTTGTGCCGGCATCCACGATGTCCATGAGGTGGTATGGAATCTCCTCATATTCGTTCAGGTCCTTACCTGTGCCTATGTCCATTCCCCTGTACACCTGTCTTGAGTCTGCTGAGATGATTTCAGCTACTTGCCGACCAACCAATTGATTGATCTGGCGGGAGAGCTGTACTGCATAGCGTGTCTTTCCTGAGGCAGTAGGGCCCAGAACGCATATGAGGTCTATCTCGCCGGAGAGGTATTTGTCGAGGACGGCCTTGATGTTGATTTCCTCTGCAGGAGGGAGTTCTGCCATAGGAGGTATAGGGGTGAAAGATTTCTTTGCCATGTTGTCATGAATTCAGCATGCAAATATAGTATTTTGTGACGAGAGTCAACATTTTATGAAAAAGCAGTATCTTTGCACTCCTTGTCCTTTGTTGTCATCCATAAATTGGTCGGTTTTCATGGACGGGACAATATTAAAATGACTGTCGCCAAAGAATCAGACTGTTTTTCGGCGACGATTGGCCCAATGGCAGTATTTTAGTTAAAAACCTATGATGTCGCCGAAGAAAGTGGATATTCTTTGGAGACGATAATTAGCAAAGAGAAATTATGCCGAAAGCAAAGAGCAGCGTAGAGATAAAGAACAGGAGGGCTTCGTTTGACTACGAGTTCATAGAGACATTCCAGGCGGGAATTGTGCTTACGGGTACAGAGATAAAGTCCATCAGGGCAGGCAAGGCCTCATTGGTGGATGCATATTGCTATTTCAATAACAATGAGCTGTATGTCAAGAATATGCATGTGGCTGAGTACTGGTGGGGCAGTTGGGGGAAGCACGACCCACGTCGTGAGCGTAAGCTGCTGCTGACCAGCAAGGAGTTGACGAAACTGCAGCGTGCTGTCAAGGAAAAGGGGCTGACCATCGTAGCTGTTAAACTCTATATTGCCGATAATGGATATGCAAAGCTGCTGATCGCTTTGGCGCGCGGTAAGAAAGAATACGATAAGCGTGCATCAATCAAGGAGAAGGATCTCCGCCGCGAGATGGAAAGAATATAGCCTGGCGCTTAAAAGCGCCAGGGATTATAATCCGAATGCTTTCTTGATCATGTCGACAGAGTCAAGGAGTTCCCATCCGAAGAACTGTACGAGCTCTGGAACGAGCTTGCCGTCCTTCCTGACCATTACAGTTGCCTTGTAAGGGTCACGTCCTACGTGGCCGTATGATGCGGTAGGTTCGTAGATAGGTTTCTTGAGTCCGAATTTCTCGATGATCTTTGCTGGACGAAGGTCAAAGAGCTCATTGATCTTTGCAGCGATCTCTGCGTCAGTGATACCGTTTACTGCAGTTCCATAGGTATTCACGAAGATGCTCAGTGGTCTTGCAACGCCGATTGCGTATGATACCTGTACGAGCATTTCACGTGCAACGCCTGCAGCTACCATGTTCTTGGCGATGTAGCGTGATGCGTAAGCTGCTGAACGGTCAACCTTTGAAGGGTCCTTTCCTGAGAATGCTCCACCACCGTGTGCTCCTTTTCCACCGTATGTGTCAACGATGATCTTGCGGCCAGTAAGACCTGTGTCACCGTGAGGACCACCGATCACGAACTTTCCTGTTGGGTTCACGTGAAGGATGTAGTCACCCTTGAAGAGGGCAGCTGTTTCAGGAGCGAGAGTCTCGATCAGCATAGGGAGGAGGATGTTCTGCACGTCCTCGCGGATCTTGGCCTGCATAGCCTCGTCAACTCTCTTCTGGCCGAACTGCTCGCAGCCTTCTTCGTATGTCATGTTGCCGAGTGACTTTGGTGTGAACTCGTCGTGCTGTGTTGAAATCACGATTGTATGTACACGTACCGGCTGATTTGTCTCTCCATCGTATTCAATGGTGAACTGAGACTTCGAGTCTGGACGGAGATAAGGCATGAGCTCAGGCTTCTGCTTGCGGATCTTTGCGAGCATCAGGAGTGCCTGGTGTGATAGCGCGAGCGGAAGAGGCATATACTCCTCTGTGTCGCAGCATGCATATCCGAACATCATTCCCTGGTCACCTGCGCCCTGTGCGTCTGCATCCTCGCCTACGACACCGCGATTGATGTCCACGCTCTGCTCATGGAGTGCAGAGAGGATGCCGCATGAGTTGCCGTCGAACATGTACTCGGCCTTGTTGTAACCGATCTTGTTGATGACACGGCGTACTGTCTTGGGAATGTCTACATATGCGTCCTCTGAACGGACCTCTCCTCCCACAACCACGAGTCCTGTGCTGCAGAATGTCTCGCAGGCTACCTTTGACTCTGGGTCCTGGCGGAGGAATTCGTCAAGGATGGCGTCGGAAATCTGATCCGAAACCTTGTCTGGGTGTCCTTCTGACACCGATTCTGATGTAAATAAGTAGTTCATATCGTATATATTTTTGTTTTCTATCTTTACAGATTGCCACGGGCAGAGCCCTCGCAATGACGTATGGTGTTCCGTCGGTCTTGTCAGTGTCACCATGCGTCGGTCGCTTCGTTTACACGTCATCGCGAGGAGCGAAGCGACGTGGCAATCTTTCATTTCAGGGCAAAAAAATAAGCCCCACAAAAATGCGGAGCCAACACAAAAACACAAAACATTGATGATATTTTGTCGCGCAGGGCGACATCAACATTTTAGCATTTTTTCAAGTGGTTGCAAGCGGTCAAATCTCTCCACATTTTTCGGGGCGCAAAGGTAGTTAAATTTTTTGATTTGCAAATATTTAGTGGAGATTTTTTTAAAGATTTTCCAACTTCGTGCGTAATCGATGAAGTCACTTGACGCCAGTGGAAGGAATGGCTGTCTCAGGGCCTCTTGAAATGGCCATATAAAAGTGTAATTAATACTTTATAAAACCATTAATATTTAGTATCTTCGCAACATAAATATCCTATTATTTTTAACTAAAACGTTATGAAACAAACAATTAAGTGTCTCGTTGCTGCTTTTGCGGCACTTTTGCTTAGTGTTTCTGCGTTCGCGCAGGTGACAACAGCATCAATGAGTGGAAAGGTGACAGATGCTCAGGGCGCACTTCAGGGTGTTGCAGTGGTCGCTGTCCACGAGCCGACAGGTTCGCAGTTCTACTCAATTACAGATGCCTCAGGTCGCTTCTATCTTTCTAACATCACAGCGGGAGGTCCTTACAAGGTTGAGGTTTCCTGCCTTGGTTATGGAAGTGTGACCTATACAGGCATTTCTGTTTCTCTTTCTGATAACTATGTACTGAATGTGCAGTTGCAGGAGGAGAGTGTAAGCCTTGAAGGTGTGACATTTTCTGCAGAGGCGGTAAAGTCAAACATGAGTTCTGACCGCGCAGGATCTATCACATCATTGGGTGCCAAAGAAATCTCAGAGCTTCCAACCATTTCAAGAAGCCTGAATGATGTGCTCATGCAGACTCCACAGTCTTTTGTATCAGGTACAAAGACTTATATCGGAGGAGGTAGCTACAGAGATTCGTATGTGACAGTCGATGGAGCAGCCTTTAACAATGCATTCGGTATTGGTTCAAACCTTCCTGCAGGTGGTAGCCCGATCTCTCTTGATGCAGTTGAGCAGATTGCTGTTGCGATTACTCCTTATGACGTTCGTCAGAGTGGTTTTACAGGAGGTGGAATCAATGCAATTACCCGTTCTGGTACAAATGAGGTTAAGGCTACAGTTTACGGCTACTTCAGAAATCAGGATATGCAGGGATATAGAGTAGGTGATTATGAGCCACTTACAAAGACTGATAATCAGTATCTTATGTATGGTGCCAGCGTAGGTGCTCCAATCATCAAGGATAAGCTCTTCATCTTCTTGAATGTCGAGGCAGATCAGTCTATCGAGCCAGGTCCGACAAGAAAGCTTACTGACAGATACGTAGATGAGAACGGTCAGCTTCAGCTCACTCCTGGTGGAAATGTGTTTACAACAGGAAGCGACGGTGTTGCTCGTCCATCAGCTCCGGTGCTTGATGCAGTAAGCAATTTCCTGATGAGCAAGTATGGTTATGATACAGGTGCTTATGCCGGTTATAGTACAGAAACCCCATCTCTTAAGCTCCTTGCACGTATCGACTGGAACATCAACAAGAATCACAAGTTGAATGTGCGTTATAGCTACACTCAGAGCAAGTACGCATCGGCTCCTTCTGGATCACGTACAGGTATCGCTGACTCAAACTTCTCTAGCCATACATGTACTTCAATGTATGCGCTTTATTTCCAGAATGCGCGTTATTATCAGGAGCAGAACTTCTCATCTGTGGCAGCTGAGTTGAACTCTCGTTTCCTTGACGGTAAACTGAACAATACAGTTCGCGTTTCTTATTCAAGCCAGAATGAGCCTCGTTCAGTAGAAGGTGGTTACTTCCCATATGTTGACCTTGTGGTAGGAGAAGATATCTATACTACTTTCGGTTATGAGGCGTTCTCTTATGGAAACCTTCGTAAGGTTGACACAGTGATTGCAACAGACGAAATCACCTGGAACTTCGGAAAACATAATCTTTTGGGTGGATTCCAGTTTGAGTACAACAAGACTCAGAACGGTTTCCAGCGTTTCGGAGCAGGTTACTATCAGTTTAATTTTGAAACTGAGCAGGATCTTTACAATGCAGCTGTAAACGGTACATTGTTCAATGATCCGGTGCAGTTCGCCATCACTCATGGTAACAACAGCACATTTGCTCAGGAGTATCCTAACTTCCAGTTCGGTCAGGCTTCCCTTTATCTCCAGGATAACATCGCATTCAGTGATAACTTCAAGTTCACTGCAGGTGTCCGTTTTGAGCTTCCATTCTACCCTTCACTCGATTTCAACAGAAATACAAGAGTGGAAGATGCAACATTTGCATCGACACAGAGCAATCCTTCAGGAAAGTATAATACAGTGGATCTTCCTAAGGCACGTCTTGGAATCTCTCCAAGAATCGGTTTCAACTGGGATATTCTCGGTGATAGAAGATTCGTTCTTCGCGGAGGTACAGGTCTCTTTACAGGACGTATCCCATTTGTATGGATCGTCAGCCAGTCAGGTGATGCAGGAGTTCTTCAGACTACTGTTACAAGACAGGCTTCTAAGGGAGAGGCAATCCCTACAATTTCAGCTGACAGAAATGAGATCCTCAATCAGGTTTATCCTAACGGATTCTCTCCAGAGGCAGCGGGACTTAACCTGACATCTATCACTCTGATGGATCAGAACCTTGCAAATCCTATGAGCTGGAAGTCATCCCTTGCATTTGATGTCAAGATCCCTGGTGGATTCCTTGCAAGTGTCGAGGGTATTTACAAAAAGGATATCAACCCTGTTACAGTTAAGAACATCGGTCTTAAGTCTCCAACACTTCTTACTGAGGTTGAGGACATTGCTGCTCGTCCATATTACGCAAATGGTAGATATGACAGCCAGATTACTGATGCATACCTTCTTTACAATGTAAGAGATCCTAAGCTTTGGGGTGACTACCTCTCAGTTACTGCAAAACTCGAAAAGACATTCTGGAAGGGTCTCAGCGGATCGCTTTCTTATACATATAGCCAGTCTAAGGTGTTGAGCGACGGAGTCGGTGACCAGCTTTACTCTGTATGGAAGGGTCTCGTAAGCCAGATGGGAACAAATACTCCTGAGCTTGGTTATGCAAGTTATGTAATGCCACATCGTATCGTTGGAAATCTTTCATATAGTGTTGATTATGCCAAGTTCTTCGGAACATCTATAAGCCTCGCATACTATGGCGGACCTAATGGCAGAACAAACGTTAACTATACAAAGAACATATATGGTGACGGCGCTTATAGCTACAGCCTTATCGACATCCCTACATACGAAGATCTCTTCGGTGAGGATGGATGGAACTTCAAGGATGTAACTGACAAGGAAGGTAATGTAACATATTCTGCAGACGCACAGAAGGCGGACTTCTGGTCATTCATCCAGAGCAACAAGTATCTTAAGAACAATACCGGCAAGATTGCTGAGAGAAACGGTATCGTAGAGCCTTGGACACACAGATTTGATGTTAAGATTAACCAGAACTTCTACTTCTATACTGGAAAGAACCAGCACAAGCACACTCTTCAGCTCGGTCTTGACATCAAGAACGTAGGTAACCTTCTTAATAAGAACTGGGGTGCAGGTTGGTATGCAAATGCTAATGACGGTTATGGCAATATCATGCCTCTCAACCTCACAAATGCAAGCGCTGTATACACTACAGGTGCCAAGCCAGTATTCCAGTATCAGAAGAATGGTACTGAGGTGTTGAAGGAAGCTTTTGTTATGTCTAACAGCCTCTCGTCAACTTGGCAGATGATCTTTAATGTACGTTACATTTTCTAAAGATAGAGTCATGAATTTTAAGAAATATTTATACGCTTTCGCCGCTATTCTGATGACAGTAATAGCATCGTCTTGTGTGAAAGACGGTTTTGGCGAGCCTATGATCTCAACTGATAAGTCTTCTTATGATTTGCCTAAGGACGGCGGTGAGGTTAAGATCATGTTGTCAGCAACAAGAAGCTGGAGTGCAAAGGTACTTCCTGCAACATCTCTTGATAATGTTGAGGGAATCGTAGTTGAGCCTGCTTCAGGCGAGGCTTCTGATAAGCCTATTGAGATTATTGTGAAGGCTCCGGTAAACGAGTCATATCCACGCGCAGCATTGATCTCTTTTGAAACCAGCGTTGTTTCTGCTGCGGTTGTAGTCAATCAGGAGGGTTCATTGGCTCGTCCAGCTGCAGAGCTTACTGTTGAGGAGTTCCTTGCAAAGAGTGTTGATGCCAGCATCTACTATAAGCTGACTGGTACCATCAAGAACCTCAAGAATACCGAGTACGGTAACTTTGATCTTGTTGATGAGACAGGTTCTGTTTATGTATATGGTCTTACTGCAGAGAAGCAGGGATCAAATGACAAGTCGTTCTCACAGCTCGGTCTTAAAGAGGGTGATGTCCTGACTCTTGAGGGAACTCGTGCAGCATATAACAATACTCCTCAGGTTGGCGGTCCGGCATATTACATTTCTCACGTTGCTGGTGATACTCCGGCTGATCCGTCGCCAGTGGCAATGACTGTAGCTGCTGCTGTGGCACAGAAAGACTCTGTTCTCGTTTCTGGAACAGTGATGGCTCTTTGTGCAAAGGGCTTCATGCTTGCAGACGAAACTGGTACAGCCTTCATTTATGACGCAGGTTATTCACAGACATATGAGGTAGGTGATGTGGTTAAGGTTGGTGGTAAGCCAGGTGCTTTTAACTGGACTAATCAGATTACTCCTAATGCGAAGTACTATGAGAAGACTGGTCATGTAGAGGTTACATATCCAACTCCAGTTGCCCTTGATGCAGCAAAGATTGCAGAAATGCAGGCTGGTGCTGGCAATGATAAGAACTTAGGTGTTTACAATCCGTTCTATGTGACAGTAGAGGGAACAGTTGTGGTTGATGGTAAATATTTCAACTTGAATATTGACGGAGTAGAAACCTCTACAGCACAGGGCTCGTTCTATCAGTTGACAGAGGCTCAGAAGGCAGAGCTCACAGATTTGAATGGAAAGACTGTAGAACTTACAGGTTATTTCCAGGCAATCTCTGCTTCAAAGGACGTTCCAAAATTCTTCAATGTAATCTATTTGACTGTTGAGGAGAAGGAAGCAGAAGGTGGCGAGGAGCCAGAGACTCCTGGGACTCCAGAGACTCCTCAAGAGCCAGAGACTCCTCAGGAGCCAGAGACTCCTACTGAGACTAATGTTCTCACTATTGATTCATCAGCAATGCCTGGCTCATATCCTTCAACAGAGACTGAGATAACAGTGTCAAGTCAGAAGTTTGGTATCTTGAATGTTGCAAATTATAATAATCCTGCAGCCGTTCAGATGAGGAAGGAAGGATCGTACATTATTAACAAGGACGATAAAGGAGTTATTGCCTCTATAAAGCTTACATATCACCCAGAAAAGTCGTTTTATCCAGAGAATCTTACTCTTTACGCAGGTACAGCTGTTTCACCATCAGAAACTGCAATCAATCCTACAACAGACTCCACTACAAAAACAGCTACTTATGATTTATCCGGTTCAAGTTATACATACTTTAAGTTGATAAATAATTCAGGTTATGCTGTTTATCTTTCAAAGGTAGAGATAATGTATGCAGAGTAATCAATCACGCATAATATAAATGACGGACGTTCCGGAAGGGACGTCCGTTTTTATGTCATATAGCAAGTGTTCGGTGGTCTGATTTTTGTTTTGTGTGCGCTGTTGCAAAAGTGCTGATTGATAGCTATATTTGCGAATTAGATAAAAGCAAGAATAGTAATTTTTAATAACACAAGACATGAAACTCAGAAATTTCTTTGTCGGTGCGCTAGCTGCACTGGCGTTTATTGTCGGATGTCAGGAGAAGGAGCAGAACCTCGGTGCTCCTGAGATTTCTATCAGTGTGTCAGAAATGACTTTTGATGCTGCAGGTGACGATAAGGCACTTACAGTGACATCGACTCGTGAATGGAAGGTTGAATACGATGCGGACTGGGTGGCTGTTTCGCAAAGTTCGGGTAAGGCGTCTGCTAACCCTCAGACAGTTACAGTATCAGTTCTCGAGAATAAAGAATATGACCGTTCTGCCGATCTCGTTTTCACTATCGGCCTCAAGAAGGCGTATTTAACAGTGACTCAGGCAGGTCCTAAGGGATCAGCTGACGCTCTCGTTGTCTATGCAAATGACTTCGATGGAGGAAAGGTTGAAAAGGTTACTGGTTCTGACGGCAAATCATATTGGCCTTATCTAGATCAAAGTGATGTGTGGCGTAATGAGAGAGGAACAGGTATAGATAATCTTAAATATACATCAAATGGTGTAAGCATACGCAGTGTTTCAAGTACAAACAACATATTCTTCCCAGCCAAGGGTGGTACGTGTTTCTCAATTCAGGATCTGGAATTGGGCTCAGCTACTTCTCTTCAGTTGACTTTTGATGCTAGTCATGGTTCGACCAACGGATATAAGGCTACCTTCGCTACGGCTGATTTTAAGGTGTATGTGAGCAAGGATAATGCAAAATGGGTTGAGATACCATATAGTCTTGAGGTGAAATCAGAATCTGAGTTTGATGCAGCAACAGCCAGATTCACAGTAGCTGGTACAGATAAGTTGTCTATCGGATTCAAGCATCCTGCCGCTACTGCAGATGCATACCGCTTGACAAATATTGTACTTTCTGTTTATGAAGGACAGGACGCAACAGCAGTAGACTTCTCAGCAGGAGCTGATATGGACTTCGGTAAGGTGGTTGATAGCGGCTCTGGTTCAGGGGATTCTGGAAATGGCTCGGTTGATTCCACAGCTCCAGCAAACGCAATTTTCTTTGAAAGCTTTACAACCAGCCAGGGTGCTTTCACTCTTAATGAGGTTACAGTTCCTTCTGCTTTCCCTTATATCTGGGGATTCGATGCAAGCTATAAGTGCATGAAGGCAACAGCATATGAAAATGCAACGTCCAAAAACTACGAGTCAGAGAGCTGGTTGATCTCTCCTGAGATTGATCTTGCAGGTCAGACAGCAGCATATCTTACATTCGAGCATGCCGGTGGCTACTTTGGAACACCAGCAAATGAGGCTACAGTATGGATTTCAAAGGATGGCGGAGAGTGGACTAATCTCGCAATCGCTGCTGCAGATTATCCTACAGGTTGGTCATTCATCGCAGCAGGTCACTGGGATCTTGCCAGCTACCTTGGAAGTAAGATCAAGATTGCGTTCAAGTATGCAAGTACAGCTACCCAGGCTGGAACATGGGAGATTAGAAATGTAGCAGTTATTGCAGGAACATATGAGGCTGAACCAGAGCCAGAGACTCCAGAGATACCAGAGGGTAACACAATCACAATTAAACCGTCTTCAGCTTATACTTGGGAAGACGATAAACATGATTCATATGGCGAGGGTCTCAAGACTACAATTGATGGCGTAACTATCGCATTCTACAAGAATACAAGTACTTCTGCTGTCAACAGAGAGAATCAGCTTAAGTCGGACCATGTACGTATCTACAAGGGCTACGCTCTTATCATCACTCTTGAGAATGCCCAGTCATTCAAATCTGTTGTATTCAAGACAACAGCTTCGGAATACTCAAAGCCATTTACAGTAGTTTCAAGAAATGGTACAGTGACTCAGACAGGTACTCAGGTGACATGGGTTGGCGAGCATGAAAATCCTTTCATTGCGATAATGGATGGAAGCCAGATTCGTGCAAAAGAGATCACTATCGTATACTAATAAATGCTTTTATCATCATCATAAAGGGACTGGTCAGATGGCCAGCCCCTTTGATGGTCTAAATTAGAATGAAGAAATTTATAGTAATATTCTTTCTGGCGGTGTTTTATGCTGTGGTTATATCTTGCGATCCATCAAGTATGAAGGTGCCTGCCGGAGATTTTTCAGTTTCATTGCAGAAGCCAAAGGTTTCGTCTGGTCAGGGCAGTCAGTTCGTTGATGTGAAGTGCAGTGGCGACTGGACTTTGACGCTTGTTGACGATGAATCGGAAGAGCCTGCTTGGGCATCACTCAACATGTATTCAGGCATAGGCGACAAGAGCAATGTGAGATTAACCTGGGAGGCAAACTCGATAGAGACAGCCAGAAGCCTCAAGATCTATCTTGACAATGGTTCAAAGTCGGTATTCTGCACTTTCACTCAGTATGCAGGCGAATATCGTCCTGATGATGAGCCGGATGATGACCCTGATATAGACCTTGCCAAGACAGGTTGGCTTGAACTTCCAGCTTTGGATGATCCAAACCTTGGCTATTACACTCATAGCTTTAAGATGGATGGTAAAAAATATCGCAATTATTCGTTCGGCTGGAGTCAGAAGGACCGTGTGGCCCTTTGGGTGGCGTATCCGCTTTGTGATCTTTACACTAACGGAAGTGTGGGACGTACCAACGCATGGGCACTTGATCCATATTTGGGAAATGATTCCTCGGCTCCTTTCACCAATTATGGTGACGATTACGACAAAGGACATCAGATACCTTCGGATGACCGTCAGTGTTGCTACGAGGCCAATGCTCAGACCTTCTATGGTACGAATATCACTCCGCAGGAACCTGACTTGAATCAGAAGGGATGGAAAAGTTTGGAGGAATCCGTGCGACGATGGGCAGCAACCTCGGATACATTGTATGTGGTGACAGGTTGTGTGGTAAATCCAACTAAGGAGTATACTACTGACTCATACGGAAATAAAGTGGCGGTTCCTTCTGCATATTTCAAAGCCGTGTTGAAATACAGTAAGGCTTCTACATTCGGACAATGGAATGCGGCTGCATTCTATTATGATCATGTGGCATATGCCGGAGCTGTTTCCAAGGATCACTCTATGTCTATTGACGAGCTTGAGGAAATGACCGGAATTGATTTGTTTGTGAATCTTCCTGCGAAGGTGGGTACAGCTCAGGCAGACAGGATTGAGGCAACCAATCCGGCTAACTCATCAGTTTGGTGGTAAAGAATATGAAAAGAATACTAGTAATATTTGCTGCGCTGGTGCTTGCTGCATCAGGCGCACATGCTCAGGGAAAGGGCTCGCAGAACTATGTGATCGGATTCTACAATCTTGAGAATCTTTTTGATACATACAACGACCCTGCAAAGAATGATGAGGAGTTCCTTCCTGAGGGAAAGAACAAATGGACTGAGGTAAAGTATCAGAAGAAACTTCAGAACATGGCGAAGGTGATCCGTTCAATGAAGGAAGAGAATGGTGCCTGGCATGCGATTTTGGGTGTTTCTGAGATTGAGAACCGTCTGGTTCTCGAGGATCTCGTGATGGAACCACAGATTGCTGATGCTAACTATCAGATCATCCATTATGACGGTCCGGACCGTCGTGGTGTGGATGTGGCTCTGCTTTATAAGCCTGAAGTGTTCAAATACCTTGACAGTGAGTCTATTCCGTTCACTTTTGAGGGAAGCTCTATCGATTGGATTCAGTCTAAGGAAGAGCGTGATTATTTCAGAACTCGTGACATCCTGATGGTGCACGGAACTATTGACGGCGAGCACTTCGCTATATATGTTGCCCATCTTCCATCACGCGCTGGCGGAAAGAAGGGTGGCAATCAGCTTCGTGACCGTGGTGGCGAGATCATGTATAATCATGCGATGCAGATGCAACAGAAGTATCCTGGCATCAAGATCGTGTGCATGGGTGACATGAACGACAATCCGACTGATCCGTCAATGGCAGAGTACCTCCACGGAAAGGAGTTTATGGAAGATGTGACCGATACAGAGTTCTTCTCACCTTTCACTTCTATGCTCAAGGCTGGCTTCGGCTCGCTGGCATATCAGGGAGTATGGAGCATTTATGACCTTCTGTTGGTCAACAATGCTCTTGCTCATCCTGCAGAGGGAACATTCGGACTTCGTCAGCTCCACAAGAAGGGATATTACGGACGAATCTATAATGCCAAGTTCCTGACTAATCAGTCTGGACAGTACAAGGGTACTCCGTTCAGAACATTCTCTAACGGAGCGTTTATCGGAGGTTATAGTGACCACTATCCGACTTATATTGTAATTACTAAATAGTGAAAGAGATTGCCACGTCGCTGCGCTCCTCGCAATGACGTGTGTGACATTTGGTTATTCAAGGTCATTCCTCATGACGTGTGTGACATTTGATTGTTCAAGGTCATTCCTCATGACGTGTGTGACATTTGATTGTTTATACGTCATTGCGAGGAATCCGAAGGATGACGTGGCAATCTCCACAATAGAAATAATATGATAAAGAAAGTACTTTTAACAATCGCAGCAGTGCTGTGCGCAACCGCCCTCTTTGCTCAAGGTGAATGGGGAGGCGTGAAAGGTACGGTGGTGAACCGTGCCGGCAGAGCACCGATTGCCGGTGCGTCCCTCACCATCTCTCAGTTCGGTGAGACTCTTGCAACAGCGACATCTGATGCTGACGGATTCTTCCTTATCGAGGGACTTCCAAACGGCATGTATGACATGACAGTGAAGGCTCCGGGCTTCCTGGATGCCAACGTGAACGTGACCATCGAGGGTTATGTGAAGGATCTTATCTTCGTGGGTATGATCATTGAGCAGGTTGTGACTGAGGTTGATGACTCAAACTTCGCTGAGTTTGATATGGACGACTCTGGCTTTGAGGACTCTCCTTCAATCCTTTTCGGTTCTAACGACCCATTCACCAACATCGCAAGCTTCGGCTTCAGCAACATCCGTTTCAAGAACAGAGGTTATACTTCTGAGTCTCAGGAGGTTTATGTGAGCGGTATCCCTATGAACGATGCCCTTACAGGTTATTCTCCATTCTCTCTTTGGAGCGGTCTTAACGAGGCTACCAGGGCAAAGGAGACTACGGTCGGAAACGAGGTGTCACCTTACGGATTCGGAGGATACAACGGTGTGACCAACATTCACGCAATGCCTTCATCTGTGCGTACAGGATGGCGTTTCAGCGCTCTTACAAATAGCGCTCTCTATCGTCTCCGCCTTATGGCTACATATGCTTCAGGCGAACTTGACAATGGATGGTCATATGCATTCAACGTGTCTGCCCGTGTCGGTGGAAACGACTGGATCCAGGGTGTATATTACCGCAACTTCGCATACTATGCCGGTGTCGAGAAGAAGTTCGGCAACATTCATAAGCTCAGCCTCGTGACTTTCGCGGCTCCTGGTCAGAGAGGTGCGCAGAACGCATCTACTCAGGAGGTGTATGACATGATGGGTGACAATATGTATAACAGCAACTGGGGCTACCAGAATGGCAAGGTGCGTAATGCCCGTGTCCGCAAGACTTTCGAGCCTGTGACTATCCTCAAGTACACTGCAAATCCTTCAGATGATCTCGAGGCTTCTGCTACAGTGCTTTGGAGAACAGGTAAGAACGGATACACTGCAATGGACTGGTACGATGCAGCTGACCCACGTCCTGACTACTATCGTAACCTTCCAAGCTACTACTACATGGAGGATCCTGACTATGACAGAGCAAATTCTGAGAAGGCAGCGTGGGCATATGATGCGTGGACCCAGAATTATCCTGAGTACACTCACCTCAACTGGGACCGTCTCTACAACGTGAACTACAACAACCTCGATGCAGACGGAATCCGTCGCTCTAAGTACATTGTAGAGGAGCGTCGAGTAGACCAGAATGACCTTAACTTCGGTGCCAATCTTAAGTGGAACGCAGCTAAGTTCTTCACTTTGACAGGAGGTCTCAACTACAGATGGAACAAGACAGAGTACTACAAGATTCTTGATGACCTTCTTGGTGGTGAGTACTATATCAACATCGATTCATTCGCTGAGCGTGATTTCGCTTCTAACCCTGCAATGGTTCAGAATGATCTTGACTACTACATGGCATATGGCGCAGCCCAGACTCTCTACCAGGGTGACAAGTATGGCTACGACTACTATGCAAATGTACGCAAGGCAGGCCTTTGGGCAAACGGCGACCTCGATCTCGGAGCATTCAAGGCAAACCTTGCTCTTCAGGCGGGTTATGAGAAGTTCTGGAGAGAGGGCCTCGTAAGGAAGGGTCTCTTCCCAGGTCTCAACGATGATGGATCTGAGTTCATGGTTGACGGAAAGAGTCTTACAACTTATGAGACTGTCAATGGAGAGCTTGTACCTATCACTTCAAAGGGCAAGTCTGCTGTTGCTGACTTCTTAACATATTCGGCAAAGCTCGGTCTTCAATATCATATCGTAGGCGGTCACAGAGTCTATGCTAATGCAGGTTACTTCAACGAGGCTCCGACATTCTCGCAGTCATTCATTTCTCCTCGTACAAGAAACTCTCTCGTGCCTAACCTTGAGACAATGAAGACTCTCTCTACTGACCTTAATTATCAGTACAGCAATAACGGATATAATGTACGCGTGACCGGATTCTTTACAAAGATCATGGATCAGACCGATATGATGAGCTTCTATGATGACACTCAGAACTCGTTCACAAACTTCGCAATGAGCGGTATCAACCAGCGTCATATGGGTGTCGAGCTCGGATTCAAGGTTCCTCTTCCAGTACAGGGACTTTCTGTTGAAGGTGCTCTCAGCTGGGGCGAGTACATCTACACTTCTACTCCACGCATGACACAGACAGTGGATAACAGTGCAGAGGTGATTGTAGAGAATGCTCTTGTTCCTTATTGGGCAAGTCATCCTGTTTACAAGAAATATGTAGAGGACGGTGTCACTATCTATGAGCAGGATGTTGATGGTAACTACATTGAGGAGGGTAATCAGAAGCACTACGTGCCATCTACTCCACAGCTTGCTGCAAACCTCGGTTTCAACTATAGAACCAACTCATACTGGTTCTTCGAGATTGATGCTCAGTACTTCGCGAACTCATATCTTGATATGAACCCGCTTTACAGAACAGATCTCGCAGTTGCCGGTCCAGATAAGATCATTACTCCTACCGAGGTTGAGTACATGGCCGCCCAGGAGAAGTTCGACCCTGTATTCATCCTTAATGCAAGCATCGGAAAGTCTTGGTATATCAATCGCAAGTATAACTTCGGATTCTCTCTCAACCTCCAGAACATTACCAATAACAAGGCTGTGAAGACTGGTGGTTATGAGCAGACCCGTCTTATTGATAGCAAAAGCATGGAGAGATACTACCGTTTTGACTCCAAGTACTTCTATATGCAGGGCTTTAACTACATGTTGAACCTTTATTTCAGATTCTAAATGAGATTGCCACGTCGCTGCGCTCTTCGCAATGACGTGTAGGAATTCTTAATACGTCATTGCGAGGGCTGAAGGCCCGTGGCAATCCTCAAACTCAGATATTATGAAAAGAATATATATAGCAATATTAGCTGCAATGTCTCTTCTTGCAAGTTGCGAGGAGTTCCAGCCTGTGTTCACTGTCAAGTATCCTGATCCAGAGCAGCAGTATATCTACACTGACGATGATTTCGGAAATAAGTTCACCACCATTGCTGAACTTAAGCAGATGTACAACGGCAAGCCGGTGAAGATCAGCAAGAGCTGTGTTATCAAGGGTCAGGTGACAACATCTGACCAGGTAGGTAACCTCTATAAGAGTCTTTATATTCAGGATGAGACAGCCGGTATCGAGGTAAAAATCGGAAAGAACGGTCTTTACAACGAGTACAAGCTCGGCCAGTGGATCTATGTAGATTGTACTGACCTTACTATAGGTGATTACCACGGCATGATCAATCTCGGATATGAGGATCCGACTAAAGAGTATGAGACCAGCTACATGGAGCATGCTTATATCATTGACAGCCATGTGTTCAAGGGTAAGTATGATGAGCCTGTAAAGCCAGTGGTTGTAAAGGAGGCAGACCTTCTCAAGGATGTAAATATGGGTCGTCTTGTGACTATCGAGAATCTCAAGTACAGTTATTATGGATATGATCAAGATTCAAAAACAAATAAGACAATTTACATTTTTATACTTGCATATGTAGATCCTAATGGAGACAGAAAGGATTATACAAACAATGCTATCTTCATTGATGAGAGCTGGAATCAGCCAGCGGACAAAGATCTGTGGGTAGATACATGGGCTTGTTCAGAGACAAAGTGGAAGGAGTATCTCAATTCTGGTATTTTCGACAACGTAGATGTTGCAGGCACAACAGTAGGTGGCCTTAAGAATCCGGATGGAACTTACAATATCGGCTCTATGGCTTATTCTGTGAGTCAGTATTTCACAATGGGATCGACAGGTGTCCAGGTGCGTTCAAGCGGCTATGCTCGTTTTGCTGACACAAAGATTCCTGCAGAGGTTCTTGATGGAACGGCAACAGTCACCTTCACAGGTATCCTTACTAAATATAATGGAGAACCGCAGTTTACCCTTATCGACCTGAGCGGCGTAAGGAAGGCCGACGGTACTAATTGGTATTAAAAATTTAAAAAAGATTGCCACGGCACTTTGTGCCTCGCAATGACATGTTGCTTTACAATGAAGTTGTGACCACGTCATTCCGAGGAGGCGAAGCCGACGTGGGAATCTTTTAAATTAATATTATAAACTAAAAATGAAGAAGACTTTAATCACATTGGCAGCAATGGCAGCAGTAGCATGCAATACGGTTAACCCGCTGATCGAAGGATGGGATACCCCTTACGGAATCCCTGACTTCAATGCAGTGAAGGAGAAACATTACATTCCAGCAGTAGAGGCAGGTATCGCTCAGCAGCAGGCGGAGATCGATGCGATCATTGCAAATACGGAAGAGCCTACATTCGAGAATGTAGTAGCTGCATACGAGAAGTCAGGAGCAATCCTTGACCGCGTTGTAGGTGTCCTCTTCAACCTTTCAGAGACAGACGGAACAGACTCTCTCAATGCAATCGTGGAGCAGGTTCTCCCTATGCTCTCGTCGCATTCAGACAACATTACCATGAACCCGGCTTTCTTTGCTAAGGTTGAATTTCTATACAATAAATATTGTGTAGAAACTCAACCGTCAGAGGAGAACCTCGGTCTTACTCAGGAGCAGAAGATGGTCCTCAAGAAGCTCTACAACAGCTTTGTAAGCAACGGTATCGCTCTTGATGCGGCTTCTCAGGCACGTATGCGTGAGATCAACATGGAGCTTTCATCTCTTTCAAATACATTCGGAAACAGACTCCTTGCTGAGAACAACGCTTTCGCAGAGGAGTTCGGAGTTGCTATTTCTGAGTACGGTGGAGCAATGGCGGCAACAGCTGACCGTGAGCTTCGTGAGAAGATGTTCAAGGCTTATGCTTCACGCGGTAACAACGGCAATGAGAACGATACAAAGGACCTCATCATGAAGATGATGGCTCTCCGTATCGAGAAGGCTAACCTTCTTGGTTATGAGAACCCGGCTCAGATGATCCTCAACGACAAGATGGCCGGTAACCCTGAGACTGTTGACACATTCCTCGCAGGCATCATCGCTCCTGCTGTAAAGAAGGCAAAGGAGGAGATCGTTGATATGCAGGCTATCATGGATCAGGACATCAAGGCAGGTCTTCTTCCAGAGGGTTCTAAGATCGAGCCATGGGACTGGGCATACTACACTGAGAAGGTACGTATGGCAAAGTACGCCCTTGATGAGGAGCAGACAAAGCCATATTTCCAGATGGAGAATGTACGTCAGGGTGTATTCGATCTCACTACAAAACTCTGGGGGCTCCAGTATGAGAAGCTTGAGGGTATCCCTACATACCACGCTGATGTTGAGGGATTCAAGGTAATGGACGCGGATGGTTCACTCATCGGTGTTATCCTTACCGACTATTTCCCACGCAGCACCAAGAGAGGAGGCGCATGGATGAACAACTTCGTTAACCAGGAGATCGTTGACGGTGTTGAGATCCGTCCTGTTATCGTAAACGTAGGTAACTTCGCTAAGCCAGTTGACGGCAAGCCATCACTCCTTACTCTTGACCAGGTTGAGACACTTTTCCACGAGTACGGACATGCTCTTCACGGACTTCTCAGCCAGTGTACTTACAAGAGTGTAGCAGGTACATCTGTAGCACGTGACTTCGTTGAGCTCCCATCACAGATCATGGAGAACTGGGCATTCCAGCCAGAGGTTCTTGCAACATATGCGCGTCACTATGAGACAGGCGAGGTTATTCCTGCTGAGCTCGTGGCTAAGATCGAGGCTGCTGCTAACTTCAACCAGGGCTTTATGACAACAGAGCTTGCAGCTGCGGCTATTCTTGACCTCAAGTGGCATATGCTGGAGTCTATGGAGGGTGTTGACCCTATGGAGTTCGAGGCTAAGGCTTGCGCAGAGATGGGTCTTATCGGCGAGATCATCCCACGTTACCGCACTACATACTTCGCACACATCTTCAGCGGTGGATATAGTGCAGGTTACTACAGCTACCTCTGGGCAGAGGTGCTTGACAAGGATGCATTCGAGCTCTTCATGGAGAAGGGTATCTTCGACCCTGAGACTGCAACCTCATACCGCAAGAACATCCTTGAAATGGGTGGCAGTGACGAGCCAATGGATCTTTACCGTCGTTTCCGTGGCGCAGATCCGGACCCAGCAGCCCTCACCCGCGCTCGCGGCCTCTAATTTTGCACTGCATAGATCTTTATAGTAATCGTCTCGGAAAAATCGTAATGGTTTTCCGAGACGATTGTCGTTTTGCAGCCTTTTACCTGTTTTTCTGCCGTCGTCTTCGAAAAAGAGGGTGGTTTTTCGGAGACAATTCTATCTTTGCAGTATTATGAAGTCCTATCTAAGAAATCTGGTTTTCGTGGCGGTCCTTTTGCTGACCGCTGCCTGTGCTGTAAGGCAGAATGTCACTGAACATGTGCTGTTTCAGTCTGATAGTGCAGACAGTATTCCATACCGCATTCCAACTGTAGCTGCAATGCATAATGGCGATATTCTTGCCTTGGCAGATTATCGTATATGTGGCAGTGATATCGGTTTTGGAAGAGTGGATATCCATGGCAGAGTTTCTCGTAATGGAGGAAGAACTTGGGGAGAGGAGTTTGTGCTTATAGAAGGAACAGGAGTGTCTAAAGCGACCGATTGCAGTTTTGGAGATGCTGCTATGGTTGCGGACAGGGAGAGTGGCGAGGTGCTTGTGATGATGGTCTGCGGAGAGACTGTCTACTGGCATGAAACCACTACCAGGCAGAACCCTAACAGGATATCTATCCTCAGGAGTTATGACAATGGCAAGACCTGGAGTCAGTGGGAAGAGATTACCGAATCAGTTTACAGTCTCTTTGATGACTCTGTCTATGGCTGTGTCGAGAGTTGCTTTGTAGGTTCCGGTAAGATATTGCAGAGCCGACAAATCAAAGTTGGTACTCATTATCGTATCTATGCTGCTCTTTGTGCTCGTCCGAATGGAAACAGGGTGATTTATAGTGATGATTTTGGCAGGATATGGAAATCTCTTGGCGGACCGGATGTTCTTCCTGTTCCTCCTGGTGACGAACCCAAATGTGAAGAGCTCCCAGATGGACGTGTTCTTATCAGCTCACGAGCATGGGGAGGACGCTATTTCAATATATATGAGTACTCAGATGTTTTTTCGGGAGCAGGTGCATGGGGTGAGGTTGCTGGGTCTGGAAGAAATCTGAATGGATGTGCCGCACTTGAGAATGCATGTAATGGTGATATTCTGATAGTTCCGGCAGTCCGCAAGGAAGACTGCAAAAAGGTTTGCCTTGCACTTCAGTCTGTACCTCTTGGACCGAAACGAGAGAATGTCGGCATATATTATAAGGAACTTCCGGAAGATGTCACTTCTATAACTCCGGAATCCTTTGCCGCAGATTGGGAAACGCCATACCAAGTTTCCGAAACCACTTCCGCATACTCCACAATGCTCCTTCTGAAAAATGGCAATATCGGTTTCTATTACGAAGAATCAATTTCCTGCTCAGGTCTGGGATACGACATGGTCTATAAGGAAATCCCCCTTGCGATCATGACCTCCGGTCGCTACTCCAATAAATAAAAAATCGTCTTGGAAAAACCGCACTGCTTTTCCGAGACGATTATTGTTTTGCTCCACTTTGTGCCAAATATGGCCATCGTCTCAGAAAAATGCTGTTGTTTTTTGCAGACGATGAAAAACAACAAAGCTTTAAAAAAATATTTTTCTCTTTTTTTAACAGAGAACTGAAATATAAGCATAGATTAGGAGCAAAAATGAAAAAGACCTATCATTTATGCTTGTCCGGCGGCAATGAAGTGATGTGTCGCCATGACAGAGATTATATCCATGCAAATAATTGTCTGTGTCTTGCAGTTCATAAAACGGACTCCTCGCTATTGGCCTATAGCATAATGTCCAATCATGCTCATATAGGTGTAAGGACAGAGGATCCACACGCCTTCATGAAGTCCTTTCGTTATCCCTATAATAGATATTTCAATCAAAAATATGGCAGGAAAGGGATGCTAGGAGAGAAACATTTCTTTATATGTGAGATTGACGGTCTGTATCATCGTCTTGCCATGATATCATATATATTGAGAAATGCTCTTCATCACGGTGTGTCCGCAACTCCGTTCGGGTACCGATACTCCTCTATCAGTGCACTGTTTCGTGAGGATCTTGGCTATTTTGATGAACCGGAATTGATGCCGAAGAAATCACAGTATCTCTATCTTCCAGGCAATGACTCCTTGCCGGAAGGATATAAGATGGGCGCTTCTGGACTGATTCTTCCGCAAAGTGTAATCGATGTCTCAGATGTCGAGCATCAGTTTTCTACAGCCCGAACTTTCTTATACTATATGAACAGACTTTCCGGAGAGGCATGGGAGAAGGAACAGTTGCAGGATGCAGTCAACATGCCACCTGTTACTATTGAACAGATAGAGAGTTCCATAAAGTGTCAGGACCTGAAGACAATGCTGGGAAATGAACATGGAAGAGCGAACTACAATGCGATGAATGATATTCGTCTTTGTGGCATTGTCGATAAGATGTTAGGAGAGAGTTCTGTTTATGAGATACCACAAGGGGAAATAGAGAGGGTCGCAAGGTACATTTATAACAGTTATCGTGTTTCACAGGACCAGATTAACAGATGTCTTGCCGGTAGATTGCTGGTGGACCGTTGATTGTCGTCTCTGAAAAATGTCCTTGTTTTTCGGAGACGATGCCCGAAAACAGGGTGAAACACGCAAAAATGAACATCGTCTCGGAAATTCAACGTGATTTTTCCGAGACGATGATATTTTGTCACCCGAAATGGGAAGTAGTTATCTGCTGAGCTGATGGAGGGCGAAGGTGTAGGCTCCGAGTGAGACGGCCTTGTTGGCTCCGATCTTTGACAGGGCGATGCCTATGCGCTTCTGAGGGTCGTATGTGACCTCGATCTCACTGTTGTATATCTTGAGCTGGCGCTGTTCTCCCTTGATGAACTGCTTAAGTTCTTCAGGGTCATCCAAGTCGTATACCTTGCTGGCAAGCTTGCTGATCTCCTCCCCGTTGAGACGCTTCATCTTGCCCCTGACAGACTCAAGCATTGCAGGCTTGATGTACTTGTATGCTCCTGCAAGTCCACCACCGATGACCACCAAGCCGTCAATGATAGATACCGTCATGGCTATTACATCTCCCAAAGCTGAGCCCAACTGTGCGAATGTGCCCTTTGCTGCTTCCATGTCACCTTCCTGTAAACCTTCCGCAATCTCATAGATATCCTTTGGCGATAGTCCATGGTCAGGATTGCCGCATAGTTCACCGTATATTCTCTTGACGGCTCTGATGGAAATTCCATCCTCGGCGATTACGCCTGGCTGTCCTTTTAGAGGAATACTGAACATTTCGATACATGAGTTGTCACCCCTGTTCAATTCTCCATTTGCCACAATGCCGATACCGAGTCCTGTTCCGAGCGTGAATCCGACAATGTTCTTGTATTTCTTTCTGTTCCCATAATCCTCCAGCAGCTCGTTTATTTCCGGAAGCAGGCCTCCGAGCGCCTCTCCGTAAGCGTAAAGGTCACCGTCGTTGTTGATGTAAACCGGCATGCTGAACTTTTTCTTGAGATAAGGTCCAAGCGCTACTCCCTCCCTGAATGCCGGGAAGTTGAGCAACTGGCCTCCGATGATGCCGTTAGGGTAGTCAGCAGGTCCAGGGAATGCAAAACTGATCGCAGCAGGCCTTTCGTCAAGCTGGTCTATAATGGCTCTGAATCCGTCCACCATAGTCTGGAGACAGACATCAAGGTTATCTGCATGTGCTGGAAGAGTGAGAGGCTCAACGATGAATTCGCCTCTCTGCATGGCTCCGAAGACCATGTTGGTTCCACCTGTATCAAGAGTAAGGATGATGCGTGGATCGGTACTGTAGTTGATCATTATAGTTTTATAGTGCGGTTAGTTTTACGAAGATAGTTAAAGTTTTGGATTTTCTGTCATTTCAAAGTCGATGATGGCTCCGGATGTGAGATGCTTATGCTTGAGGAAACTTTCCTTCCAATCTGTACAGTTGACCTTCAAGCTGTGCACATATCGGTTCTGCTGGCTGTTTGCTGGTGCATTTATCTCAAGCTCCTGGCCATTCTCCAAATGTACGATGGCCTTCCTGAACAGAGGAGCACCCACCGCATATTCGTCCGAACATGGACATACAGGGTAGAAACCCAATGCAGAGAACACGTACCATGCAGATGTCTGTCCATTGTCCTCGTCGCCGCAATATCCGTCAGGTGTTGCGCTGTAAAGTCTGTCCATTACCTCTCGTACCCATTTCTGAGTCTTCCAAGGCTGACCTGCCCAATTGTAAAGATAGATCATATGTTGGGCTGGCTGGTTGCCGTGAGCATAATTACCCATGTCCGCAACCTGCATTTCAGTGATTTCATGGATTCGGTAACCGTAATAGCTGTCATCATAAACAGGCGGAACGACAAAGACAGAGTCAAGCATTGTCGCGAATCCGTCACGGCCGCCCATGGCTTCCATCAGACCATCCACATCGTGGAATACCGACCATGTGTAGTGCCATGCATTGCCCTCTGTGAATGCGCCGCCCCATTTATACGGACTGAACGGTTCCTGGAATGTGCCGTCAAGATTGCGGCCACGCATCAAGTTATGTGAAGGGTCAAAAACGTTCTTCCAGTTGTTTGAACGCGTTTCCCATTTCTCCAGCTCTTCCTGCGGGCGGCCTAGCTTCTTTGCAAGCTGGAGGATGCACCAGTCATTGTAGGCATATTCAAGGGTACGGGCTACGTTCTCATGTATACCTACGTTGTATGGGATATATCCGATGGTGTTGTAATATTCATGTCCGAGTCGGCCTGTAGAACTTACTGTAGGGTGGACATGCTCGGTGCCGTATACGATGCAGTCATAAAGAGTCTGCCACTCTTCCTTTGGAGTGATGCCTTTCAAAATAGCATCTGCCACTACAGAAGCCGAATTGTTGCCGACCATGCAGCCTCTGTGTCCTGGACTGGCCCATTCAGGGAGGAATTCGTTCTCGCGCGCTATGTTTGCAAGCCCCTGCTGAATTTCCTCATTCACAGAAGGATAAACAAGATTCAGCAGAGGGAAGAGCGCACGGAATGTGTCCCAGAATCCAGTATCCGTATAGAGATACCCTTCGCAGACCTGTCCGTTGTATGGGCTGTAGTGAACAGGATTGCCTTCCGGCGAGATCTCATAGAATTTACGAGGGAAAAGCGTCGCTCTGTATAGACATGAGTAGAATGTGCGGTACTGCTCTTCGCTTCCGCCTCCGACCTCAATCTGACCGAGCACTTCGTTCCAACGGTCTCTTCCGGCCTCCTTGATCTCCTCCAAAGTGTGGCCTTCAACCTCCTTGAAGTTGATCCATGCCTGCTCAAGTGAAATGAATGATGATGCAGCCTTTACCCTGACCTTCTCGCCACGCTCAGTCTTGAAACTGACTGATGACAACACACGATTGCCTTTGAACTCGTCAGCCTCCTTCAATGGTTTGTCTGGACCGTCGTAAAGCGTCCAGCTTTCGAGGTCCTTGTCAAACTGCAGCACAAACCAGTTCTTGAAATTATCAGGAGCGCCTCCGCTGTTCTTGGTTGTGTATCCGACTATGGCGTTCTTTTCTGGTATTACCTGTATGTATGAGCCGTTGTCAAAAGCATCGATTACAACTCCGGAACTCTCACTTTCCGGGAACGTAAACTCAAAGATGGCAGCACGCTCGGTAGGGGAAAGCTCGACATTGATGTCGTGGTCTGCAAGGTAAACCTGGTAGTAATAAGGCTTGGCAGTCTCGCTCTTGTGTGAGAAGTAGCTGGCGCGTGCGTTCTCATCTACATGTGAGGCATCGCGAACCGGCATGATGGCGAACTGTCCATAGTCATTGATCCATGGTGACGGCTGGTGGGTCTGCTTGAAGCCACGGATCCAGTTCTGGTCATATCTGTATGCCCATCCGTCACCCATCCTTCCTCCCTGCGGAGTCCAGAAATTCATTCCCCATGGCAGTGCTACAGCCGGGTATGTGTTGCCTGTGGAGAAGGCGTGGTGGGAGAGTGTTCCAGTCAATGTGGAAACATAATCCACCGGCTCTGTAACCATCTCTACCGGTCTGCTGCAACCTGCCAGCAGCACCAATGCTGCTATAATAGGTCTTATTGTTTTCATAATATTGTCAGTTTACAGATTGCCACGGCACTTTCAGTGCCTCGCAATGACGTATTACGTACCGTGTTGTAACTCATATTGTTTCCACGTCATTGCAAGGGGTGTTCTCTCTTATGTCATCGCTTCCACGTCATTGCGAGGAGTGTTCTCTCTTATGTCATCGTTTCCACGTCATTGCGAGGAGGACGTAGTCCGACGTGGCAATCTTTTATATAATACTATTTAATACTTCTAGTCTGCCGTCATCTATGATTTTCAGGATCAGTTCTCCGAAGAGGGTGTTCTGCCATGCGAACCAATCCCTTGTGAATATCTCGCTGTCGTGTCTGTAGAACGACTCATGCATGAATCCAGTACCCGCATCGGTAGTCATCAGCTGACAGATGCAGTCGCGGATCTCATCATCGTCGTCCGACGTGAACGCCTTCATCATGATGCTCATAGGCCAGATCACATCCGACATGATGTGCGGTCCTCCGATGCCCTCTCCCGCAGCTCCGCGGTGGAAATAAGGATTGGCTTCACTCCATACAAAGCGGCGTGTGTTCATATATACGGGATCATTGGCCGGTACATCTCCGAGGTAGCTCATGGCCAGAAGCGACGGTACATTTGCATCATCCATCAGGAACATGCTTCCGAAACCGTCTACCTCGTATGCGTATATCTTGCCGAATTCAGGGTGGTTATAAACGGCATATTCCTTCAATGCTTTCTCCACTTCAGAGGCCAGCGCGAGGCAGTCTTTTGCCAACTCAGAATCATTGTTGACTTCCGAAAGTATCTCTGCAGCCTTGCGTAATGAGGTTACGGCCATGAAGTTGGATGGAACGAGGAACTCAAATGTAGTGGCGTCGTCAGATGGACGGAAGGCCGATGCTATGAGGCCTACAGGATTGACAGGATTGCCTTTGCCCACAACGCATTTGGTATCCAGCTGCCTATCGGTGATGCGAAGGAACCTGTATCTTCCTGGTCCATCCTTGCGCTGCTGCTCCTTCATCACTGTAACCATCTTAGTGATGGCCTCATGCCATGTGGAGTCGAAGATGGAGTCGTCTCCCGATTCCTTCCAATATTCATAAGCAAGGCGGATAGGGTAGCAGTGTGAGTCCAATTCCCATTTCCTTTCGAATACATATGGGTTTGCAGCAGGCCAGTCAGTGTCGTTCGCAGCGCCTACCGGCTCAACATTGAACGCATTCGCGTATGGATCTATGCAGATGCATTTGAACTGCCTTCGGATCACTCCGGCAATCATCTTCTTCAACTGAGGGTCCTCGTTCACATAGCGGACATATGGCCATACCTGCGCTCCAGAGTCGCGCAGCCACATGGCCGGGATATCTCCTGTAAATACATATGTATCAGGAAGTCCGTTCTCATCTTCATCATAATGGATGGTAGTGTCGAGCGTATTAGGATAGCAGTTTGCAAACATCCACTTCAGACGTGGATTCTCCAGCATAGCTGTCACCTTCCTGATTTCTGCCTCCACTGACTTGGAAACGAAAAGGCGATCCTCGGGAAGCGGACGCTGATCCTCATACTCTTCAGGCTCATTCGCGCAATACCACACCTTAGGCTCCGACCCCATCCTGATGACGAGCTCTCCGCCGGCCATGATGTCCTTATGCTCGATATATCCTTTGGTGTATGCCTTGCCGTTGAGTGTTATGCTCTGGATATAGTGGTTTTCTGTGCTATTGTCTTCTGCTATGATTCTGAATGTGCCTCCGGCAACCTCAATCTCAGCCTTGTCGAAGAGCGGTGTTCCGAACCAATAACGTCCCGAAGCCGGCTCGACTTCGTAGAATCCGAGCGAAGATAGGATGTACCATGATGACATCTGACCTACGTCTTCATTGCCGGAAAGGCCGTCAGGCTGTGCGCTATAAAGCGTGCTGAGCACCTCATGCACCTTGTCTGCTGTCTTCCAAGGCTGGCCTGCCATAGTATAGAAATAGAGGATATGGTGGCTTGGCTCATTGCCATGGGCATACTGTCCGATGAGTCCTGAGATGTCCGGTGATGAGTCTGTGCCCTCGATGGCTGAAGACACGATGAAGAGAGAGTCGAGCTTATCAAGGAAAGCCTTCTTGCTGCCGAAACAGCTGACCAGGCCTCTGAAGTCATGTGGCACCAGCCATGTGTACTGCCAGCCGTTACCCTCGCAGTAGTCATCAGCACGGTGTGCCGATGCGAACGGACTATATTCCTTGCGAAACCTGCCTCTGCTGTCTTTGCCTCTGATGAACCCTGCCTCATTGTCAAACAGGTCTATATATGACTTGCTCCTGTTGAGGAAATGCTGATACTCCTCCTCCTTTCCAAGCACTTTGGCAGCGTTTGCCAAAGCTCCGTCCGCCAATGCATATTCAAGGTCATATGCAACAGACTCGTTCATGAGGTCATATGGGATATACCCGTATTTCATCCTATACTCCTGACCTCTGTCCGGTCTGAGTGCGGAAGCCTTCATGGCCTTGAATGCCTGTTCATAGTCAATGCCTTCAAAACACTTGACAATGGCATCGGCTACCGGGATGATGCCAGGATTGCCGACCATGCAGTTAGTCTCGCAGCCATGCAGGTGCCATACGGGAAGTTTGCCCTGCTCCTCATAGATGGCAATCATGGTGTTTATGAAATCAACATACTTCTCAGGCTGGAAGATGCTATAGAGCGGCATGGCAGCACGGTATGTGTCCCATAGAGAGAAAGTTGTATATGTGTTGTGGCCAGGATTTCCGTGTGTCTGGCCGTCTGCACCCCTGTAATCTCCATTCACGTCGCAGAAGGTAGAAGGGGCAATCATCGAGTGGTAAAGTGCTGTGTAGAATATCTTATGTGCCTCCTTGTCACCACCCTCAACTTTGATCTTTCCAAGTTCTTCGTTCCATGCCTTGTCAGCAGCTGTTACTGTTTCCTCAAAATCCCAACCCGGCATCTCCGCCTGCATGTTCGCATATGCTCCCTGCATGCTCACCGGCGACAAAGCTACCTTCATTAAGATCTGCTCATCCTTTGCGGTGTTGAAATATGCATGCGCGAAGGCGGACATATTCTTGAACTCATCCTTCCATATCTGGATGTCGCCTTTGAGAACTTTAAAGTCTTTGAATGGTTTTGAGAACTCTGCATAGAAATATACTTTCTGGTCGTCAGCCCAACCACGTGAGAATCTGTAGCCTCGCAACGCTGTTCCTTCTGGGTCAGGTTCGCCTGTCTGAGGATCCACCCTTTCCACATGGGCATCCATAGGCCTGTCCCAACAGCCTCCATTCATCATGTTGATGACGATGCCGGCCTCTTCCGACTGCGGAAAGGTGTAACGGTGCAGTCCGACGCGGTTGGTTGCAGTCATCTCCGCGGTGATACCGTATCGTGTCAGAGGGACACTATAATATCCAGGCTTGGCCACTTCATGTCTTCGGTCTGCATGTGACCATAGTCCCGAATCGGGATCTCCTTCATGACCACGGCCGTATGTCACTTCGTTGCCTATTACAGGCATGACTGTGATATCAAAAAGATCTCCGATGCCGGTACCGCTGAGGTGGGTATGCGAGAAACCGATCACTGTCGAGTCGCTGTCATGGTAGCCAGAGCACCAGTCCCACTCCTGCGGTATGCTGGTCGGTCCAAGCTGCACCATGCCGAACGGCACGTTCGCTCCCACGAACACATGTCCGTGTCCACCCGACCCGATCTTCGGGTCGACGTAGTCCGTGTAACAGGTTATTTCTTCTTTTGGCGTGCAGCTGAAGAGCAGAAGTGCTGCGAGTAGTGTTTTTATGTTGCGCATAAAATGCTGATTATGAATATTTTACTGAGTCTCCTTGCCGCAAATGGGGAGCAAGGAGATTTGGTAACTGGCTGTGTGTCAGAAGGATGCTCGCTGCAGTATTATGCTGCCGCTGACGAGGTCAGCGTGGCTGATGCGTCCCTTCATCTTCTTGCTCTTGGTAATGACCAGCTTGTCGTTGCCGCCACAGTATGAAGGGTCAAGTGTGATTTCAATACGGTCGAAGCGAGGGGTGGTCAGTGTGTATGACGGATCGCCCGGACAATCAGGATAAAAGCCCATCATCGAGAATACAGCCCATGCCGACATCGTGCCGGTATCGTCGTTGCCAGGAAGTCCTGCCGGAGCTGTCGTGTAGTGCCTGTCAAGAAGATCGGAAACGATCTTCGCTGTCCTCCATTCCTCGCCCTTGAAGTAGCTGAAGAGGTATGGATATGCGATATCCGGTTCGTTAGCGGGGTCATATAGTCCTTCATCAAATACCTTCTGGAGCTTGTTCACAAAAGCCTTGCGACCGCCCATGAGGTCAGCCAGGCCAAGCACATCGTGCGGCACATAGAATGTGTAGTTCCATGCGCTGCCTTCGTGGAAGCCAGGAACCGCCTCGAAGTTTTCGCCCTGTCGAGGATTGAACGGCTCGAGGAATGTGCCATCCTGCTGCAGCGGTCTCAGTGTGCCGAATGATGGGCAGTAGTAGTGTTTGTACTGCAGTGACTGTGCATGGAATCTCTCAGCATCTTCTGAATAGCCGAGGTCGGCGGCAAGAAGAGCCAACGCATGATCGGCGACATAGTATTCAAGAGCATGCGATACCGAATTGTCTCCGGATGCATCGGCAGAATATTGTCCAAGAGGCACATATCCAGATGCGAGATACGGATCTATGTCAGGACGCATGAGATTTTCAGCGCCTGGGGTAGTAGCAGATTTCACAAAAGCTTCATATGCGATCTCAATGTCGAAGTCACGAAGTCCCTTGAGCCATGTGTCGGTGATCACCGGGATTGAAGGATCGCCTTCCATGGTGAAAGTCTCTCGTCCGAAAAGTTCCCACTTTGGCATCCATCCCCATTCCTTATACATGGAAATCATCGAACGGACCATGTCAAGCTGTCTTTCAGGATATATAAGAGTCATGAGTTGATGCAGGTTACGATAGGTATCCCATAGTGAGAATACACTGTATCGCGTTTGTCCTTCTGGTACGCAGCCAACTCCGTCATTTTCCATCAAAGGATACTCTCCGTTCACGTCATTAAGCACACTCGGGTGTATGAGTGTGTGATATAGAGCAGTATAGAAAACTTCCTTGTCGCGATCTGTGCCGCCGGTCACCTTTATGCGTGACAGGTCTGACTCCCAAGCCTCAGAGGCGACTGCACGTATAGCATCAAAGTTTGAAATGCCGGGCTCAAGTCGTGTCTGCTCATCATCAAGGTTCTCCCATGCATTCTCGCAACTCACGAACGATACTCCCATCTGGAGCTCCACCTGTTCGCCCTCTGCTGTCTCAAACGAGAACCAATATCCGACATCATTACCTGCAATCTCACGGCCGTAACGCTGATAGATCTTGTATGTGCCGTCGTCTTCGGTCCATGCTCCTTCCACGCCCTTCATCTGAGGCTGGAACTTCCAGAAACCGCCCTTTGAAGGAACCTTATTGATACGTACCGCAAAATATACAGGGAACACAGCCTGTGAATTATAGCAGAATGTACCTGCCATCCTCATGCCCTCGATCTCAGTTTCGCTGACCCTGCGAATCCATGCTCCCGTCTCGTTGGTAAGGCCTTCTCCGAAGTTCACCAGGATGTTGCCCTGACCGCCAGGGAAAGTGTACCTTTCGATTGATGTGCGTGTCGTGGCGCTGACCTCGGCCTTGATGTTATGGGCCAGCAGTTCGCAGCCATAGTATCCCGGTTCTGCTGTCTCGCCGATATACTCAGAACCATACACATGGTAATCCACTATCAGCGGGCCGCTTGTCGGCATTGTCAAGGCAAGACCAACTTCCGGGCATCCTACTCCACTGAGGTTCACATGTGAAAATCCGGTAAAATACTTGTTGTCAGAACTATATGGTGTGCTCCACCACCTGCTGTCCTTGTCGAATCGGTTCAGCTCCGAACCCATTACATTGAACGGCGTTACGGACATCATTCCATTAGGGCATAACGCGCCAGGGTTGGTCGTGCCGTAATTCGATGTTCCTATAAACGGGTTTACATAGTCTGTGAGTCTTATAGTATGTCCACTCATGACTGCTGAACTCAGCAGGATGGCAACAGTGGTGAAGATGAAAAGTCTTTTCATATGACGAACCTTTACAATTCGTAAATATAGTAATAATTTACAAAAATGAGAGCCAGTGGGCTAGGTGCCGCACTGACTCTCAGTAAAATAATATGTCTTATAAATTTATACGAGTGACTGGCCTGTCATGGCAGCTGGCTGCTCGATGCCCATGAGCTTGAGGATTGTCGGAGCAACGTCAGCAAGCTTTCCGTCCTTAACCTCCTTAACCTCGTCACCTGCGTTCACTACGATGAATGGAACATCGTTGAGTGAGTGTGCGGTGTTAGGTGTGCCGTCCTCATTTACAGCGTAGTCTGCGTTACCGTGGTCAGCTGTGATGAGAACCACATAACCCTGCGCCTTGGCAGCCTCAACAACCTTCTCGACGCATGTGTCAACTGCTGTGACAGCCTTGCGGATGGCCTCGTACACGCCTGTGTGACCGATCATGTCACCGTTAGCGAAGTTGAGGATGATGAGGTCGTTCTTGCCTGTGTTGATAGCCTCGACGAGCTTCTCGGTCACCTCAGGTGCGCTCATCTCCGGCTGAAGGTCGTATGTCGCAACCTTTGGTGAGTTCACAAGGATACGGTCCTCATTCTCGAAGAGAGACTCTGCACCACCATTGAAGAAGAATGTTACGTGTGCATACTTCTCAGTCTCAGCGATGCGGAGCTGGTTCTTGCCTGCCTTTGATACTACCTCACCGAGAGTTTCCTGTACGTTCTCCTTGTCGAAGAGAATGTGAACTCCTGTGAATGATGCATCGTATGGAGTGAGGCAGCAGAAGTAGAGTGGAAGAGTATGCATTCCGTACTCCGGCATGTCCTGCTGAGTGAGGACAGCTGTGAGCTCACGTGCACGGTCGTTGCGGAAGTTGAAGAAGATAACTGCGTCACCCTCCTGGATCTTTGTGAGTGGCTGGCCGTCAGCTCCGGTTACAGCAATAGGCTTGATGAACTCATCTGTAACACCCTCGTCGTATGAAGCCTGGATAGCCTCGGTTGCTGAAGTTGCATGAACTCCCTTGCCCTCTACGAGAAGATCGTATGCCTCTTTCACGCGCTCCCATCTCTTGTCACGGTCCATAGCGTAGAAACGTCCGCATACTGTAGCGACCTTTCCTGTCGACTTCGCCATCTCGGCCTCGAGAGCCTCCACGAAGCCCTTTCCGCTCTTAGGGTCAGTGTCGCGACCGTCCATGAAACAGTGTACGAATACGTCCTCAAGGCCATATTCCTTAGCTACGTTAAGGAACTCATATACATGCTCCAGTGAGCTATGCACGCCACCCATAGATGCAAGACCCATGAGGTGGAGCTGCTTGTTGTTTGCCTTTACATAGTCGTATGCAGCCTTGATCTCAGGGTTCTGGAGGAACTTGTGCTCGCGTGCTGCGATGTTGATCTTAACGAGGTCCTGGTACACCACGCGGCCTGCACCAAGGTTGAGGTGACCTACCTCTGAGTTACCCATCTGGCCCTCTGGAAGACCTACGGCCTCGCCGCATGCCTTGAGTGTGCTCATAGGGTACTGCTTGCGGAGAGACTCAATGTAAGGTGCTCCCTGCGCAAAGATGACATTAGACTCATCCTGTCTACCCTCGCCCCATCCGTCGAGGATCATAAGTAGTACTTTCTTGTCCATAATATATTGATGTTTATATTTTTCAAATTTTGCGCCGCAAATATACGATTTTCTCTTTACATTTGTAAAGATAAACAGGTGTTGATTTTATGGCAAGAAAGAGAAGTTCTCACGGCAGGGGCCGTGGAAAGAAGGAAAAGAAAGTTTTTCCACAGGTGACAGGTAGGGTACAGATGACCCGCGAAGGCTATGCATTCGTGATTGTGGATGGAGAGGAGGATGACGTCTTTGTCAAGGCATCAAAGACACGTGGAGCGCTGCACGGAGATACTGTGCGCGTGTCCGTGACCCGTGAGAAACTGGACCGTCAGAGAAGGGAAGGCGAAATCGTGGAGATAATCCAGAGGTCACCCAAGCCGTTCATCGGCATTCTGCATATAGTAGCAAATCAGGCATGGGTGCTCATGCAGAGCCGTTTCATGCCATATGATATCACAATTCCGTTTACGGAGTCAGACAAGGAGCGTTATCGCAGACACAAGGTGCGCAGCCAGTCAACTGCTGAGCCTAAGGACGAGACAGGATATCTCAAGCCTTTGGGTGAGGATATGTATGCGATCCATAAGCTGTTTGAACTTGGCGAGGATGGCTACGGAAGGCAGGAGATGAAGGTGCGTTCGGGCATGAAGGTGGCGGCAGTGGTCGATGACTGGCCTCGCCACGAAATGAGCCCTCGCGGACACATCGTCGATGTGCTCGGAGAGCCGGGTGAGAATGATACTGAAATGCATGCAATCCTTGCGGAATATGCTCTTCCATACAGGTTTGAATCTGATGTTGCGAATGCTGCCGACAGAATTTCAGAGGATATCACTGCAGAGGACCTCAAGGGGCGCCGTGACTTCCGTAATGTGTTGACATTCACCATAGACCCTAAGGATGCGAAGGATTTTGACGACGCACTTTCGTTCCAGAAACTTGATAACGGCAACTATGAGGTCGGTGTGCATATTGCCGACGTAACTCATTATGTGAGGCCGGGCGATGTGGTTGATAAAGAGGCTCAGGAACGTGGCACTTCGGTGTACTTGGTCGACAGGACAGTTCCTATGCTTCCTGAGAAACTCTGCAACAAGGTCTGCTCGCTTCGCCCTGACGAAGAGAAACTTACTTTCTCCGCTGTATTCGAGATCACTCCGCTTGGCCGCATCGTTTCCCAGTGGTTCGGCAAGACCGCAATATACTCTGACTTCCGTTTTGCATACGAAGACGCTCAGGTGATCATCGAAGCAGGTCCTGGCGTTGCCCATGATGGCGTTCCGGCCGAGATCGCTGACGCTGTTCTCGTCCTGCACGGTCTCGCAACCAAGC
Source organism: Bacteroidales bacterium (assembly GCA_017559545.1). Lineage (GTDB taxonomy): Bacteria > Bacteroidota > Bacteroidia > Bacteroidales > UBA932 > Cryptobacteroides. The sequence continues at coordinate 25,248 of JAFYRK010000002.1, read as the reverse complement.
TCCGCAAGAAGAGATTCGCAGCCGGTGCCATCAGCTTCGACCGTCCTGAGATGAAGGTAGAGGTTGATGAGAAGGGACGTCCTGTGAACGTATATCAGAAGGTTACCAAGGAGGCGAACTGGCTGATTGAGGAGTTCATGCTTCTTGCCAACCGCACCGTAGCTGAATTCGTTGCGACAGGCTGCAAGGGCGTGGGTGAAACTCCTGCAAAGGGTGCGCGTCGTCAGGAGAAGACATTCGTGTATCGTGTTCATGACGAACCTAATCAGGAGAAGATCGAGGCTTTGCGTAACTTCATCGGCAACTTCGGTTACAGGATGGGTTCGACCAACACAGGAAAGGAGATTTCAAAAGAACTCAACAACCTCTTCGCGGCAGCCAAGGATACGCCTGAATACAATGCCATCGAGCTGCTCTCGCTCCGCACAATGGCAAAGGCCCGCTATGACACCGAAAACCTTGGCCACTACGGACTTGCATTCAAGTATTATACACACTTCACCTCGCCGATCAGACGCTATCCGGACATGCTCGTACATAGGCTTCTTTCCGCATATCTTGACGGTGCCCAGTCGGCTAAGAAGGAGACCTACGACAAACTCTGCAAGCATGCTTCCGAACGCGAGATTGTCGCTGCCGAGGCAGAGCGCGCAAGCATCAAGTACAAGCTCGTCGAGTTCATGCAGGACAAGGTAGGATGTACATTCGGAGGCCATGTTTCAGGTCTCACAGAGTGGGGTATGTACGTTGAGGTCGAGCCAACGAAGATCGAGGGTATGGTGCCGCTCCGCGACATCCGCAGCGACTTCTTCGAGTTTGATGCAGACCACTATCGTCTCGTCGGCAAGCGTACAGGTATCGTCTATAATCTCGGAGATCCTGTCCGCATCCGTGTCAAGAAGACCAATCTTGAGCAGAAGCTTCTTGATTATGAGCTTATTGAGACTGGCCTTGAAGAGAGAATCTATGACCGTATCGATTACGAGCACGGACGTGGAACCTCGTTCATCAAGGGTGAGGACGGCTCATTCGACAACGTTACTGTCGGAATAAACAAAGCAGCGCGCAAGGAAAAGGTCCGCAAGGCCATCCAGGAATCGAAGAGGAAGGCGCGCAAGGGGCGGGGAAGACATTAGGAAAGAAGAACAGTAAGGTTTCCGGCAAAGAAACTATGAAAAAACAAGTAAGAAAATTATGCAGTACAAGGAACTTAACGAGGATGTAAGGGATGGTCTATCATGCTTGGCTTGTGTGATTATATTCTTTATAATAATCGGCATATTTGCTCTTCTTATCCGTTATTGGGATAAAATAGACGAAGAGAACCACAGAATATATGTGGAAATGGCTGCAAAAGGTGATACATGTGCCCTATGCAATAATCTGGAAGATGCTGTAAAGTATTATACTGAGGCGTTCAAGAAACAAGAAGTCGACACTCTTGCAGTTACATTGATGAATTGTGAATTTGCATTGGGTAATATAGATGCGGGTCTGAAATGGCTTGATAAATATGCGGATATGACATTCCGTAGCGATTTTGTGGAACTTCGTCGCACTTGGGTGCAGTTTACTAAAGATGGAGACACCACTAAAATGGTATCTTCATTGGACGCGATAATCAAGAATCCATTAAAGATTGAGCCTGTGTCAGGAATGCGTATGCTTTGGGATGCATTTTGGAATAGCGACTCAAACTATAGGAAGAAAAACAACTATTCGTTGTACTATTTTGACTATTATGCAAAATTGACCGCCCTATATTACAGATTGATGTTTTGCAAAACCCCGGAAGAATATCTGGGCTTGTCAGAATTTATATTTACGCTTGTCGAAGATCAGGAAGATGATTATGCTTACATTGACGAGTACACTAAGTTAGGAGGTACATCCGACATCGCATATAAGCTTGAAGATCATGAACGACGTATAATGAATTCCAGCGGTCCAATGAGCTGGCTCCCAATGGAGGAGAAAACCAATATGATGAAATGGTGGATGTTTAATACCGTCCTGACATATGTACACCAAATAAATGGCTATCAGGCAGCATTGGACTTTGCAAATAGGATTACACGTAACAATACACTTAACGCAGATTCAAAATACTCTTATCATAAGTACTTTTATGGTATATATCTCGGAGCAGATGATCCTGCTAAGTTTCCCACAACTCTGACGCCTGAAGAGCTAGATACGATTCTTGCATATTCAACGGATTATAATGGGGTAGTTCCATCTGCAAATTTTATAGTGCTGAAAGGTAAAAAGAATTTTCTAAAGAAATATTACTCTTTAGATGATTTAAGAGAAGAAGGTGATGTGGTAATCGAGCCAATAGTTCTTCTGGAGCATAAAACCAATTTTGACCAATGGTCATGGAAGGCGCAGAATGTTCCATATTTGTATAAAGACTCAAATGCAATTTCGTACATAAATAATCAATTTAAGGCCTCTGATTCAGTGATTAGTTACGAATTCTTTAAGTTCGATATAAAACAGATGCCGTCAACATTATATGTATTGAATCTTTTGCAGGCGGAATATAGCAAGCAGAAAGGGTTGTCTCCATATGAGGCAATAGTGGACTTGAAGAAACTAATTGACGAGAACTCTATACAGTAATACCTGAAATTTTTACTATGGAATACAATATCTTTGTTGCCGGTTCAAAGGCCCTTCAAAACGAAAGGAACGTTTGTCGATCAGTGTGTAATAAACTACAAAATAAGTGGGGGACGATAATCACTAAAACGTTTGAGGATTTCGACGAGACGATGTCTGACGTGGGGCATCAGAAAGAGTATAATAACTATATTGAGCAGAAGGCAGATTTGGTCATATTCATATTTTCTGGCTCGGTGGGTATGATCACTAGAGATGAATACGATCATGCATACCGGTCTTTCAAGGCCTCAAAACGTCCCAAAATCATTGTGTATTTTGATAAAAGGAATAGCGACAACAATGATGTAGCTGCGTTTAAAAAAGAGTTAAGCGCCAACGATCATTATTATCAGGAGTATGAAAGTCTTGATGAGTTGAGAGAAAAAGTAGAGAAACACATTAATAATACCCTTATTGCAAAAAACAGGAAGAGTAAAAAAATGAAGAAGGGTAAGAATAAGAGGATGGCTCGAACAAGTGCGTCTTGGGGAGAGATTCTGGGTGTTCCTGCTATGTTTGTTGGGATATGGCTTTTGATGGGACTTATTGGTGGTATTGGAATGTATATCTTTGACCGTAATATGTCGGATAAGACATGTAAGGAATTGGCTGTGAAATATGTTGAGCCATTGAGCAATGGTCTTATGATCTATAAATTTCCTGATGAAACCTTCGTTTATGACATTAATGACAAGACCTTGTCAGTAGAACCGAGAAGTAATGATCGATCATCTTACGATGTTAATTTAGATGATATAAAAGACGTAACCCTTGGCGGAACCGTTTCTTTGCTCATGACTAGGGCCTTCAAATTCAAAGTGAAAGGGAATTCTAAAACGGTGGCCGCCTATCTGGCTGTGACAGCTTGTGTTGTTATTGGATGTGGAGTCGGGTGTGTGGTGGAGCAGATGATTTTTCCTCCACAATATTCAGATAATGTGCGTGAATATCTGATGTCAAAAGATAACTGGGCTTATATCGTTGCCGCTAAGGAACCATCTAGGATTTTCTGATTTTAAATGTCCGTCGGTAGTCTACAACAAACTACGAGTCTACCTGAATATTACTTAACCCTATATCCGACCGTTAATCCAGACCATTGGAACCTGACGAAGAACCCAACCATCAGGAAAAGGTCCGCAAGGCCATCCAGGAGTCAAAACGCAAGGCGCGCAAGGGTGCTGCCAAGAGGGGAGCGAAGAATTCAAAATGACTCATTCTGAGCCGCCCGCGTTTTCGCTATTGCATAGAATGATTCCAGGATGCACATCATAAGGGAAATTGGTGTGCGTCCTGGAATTTTATTAGCGTGTGCTACTGGTAATATTTCATTAAGATGTAAAGCTTCTTTTGCTCTTCGCTGGTATTTTGAAAGTTTTTATGTAAATTTGTGATTCTACTTATCCGTAACCAATGTCTGATATAGATGTGAAAAACTGTCCTTTATTTTGCTGATTTTTTGTGTGTCTATATTTGCCATTTACTGCGTCTGTCCAGACTTCTGCAAGGTAGTCTATGGGCATTGAATACCCTATGCTCATGCAGAAGTATGGAGATCTGTAGACTGGGCAGCACGTGCACTATGTTTTGCGGTAGATATTTCCAGCTCTATGTTGCAGTACGAGAGCACTATGAAGGATGATTTCCTCACTTTCGTGGACTTAGGAATAGGTATGGATCCGGCTCGTCATGGTTGGGTACGCTATATAGAAGAAATTATATATAACAACAATTTAAACTTAATAACATACTACTATGGCTAATAATGACAAACAGTGGAGCTCTGCTGCTCCGGGATTGCTGATTATTCTTGTGGATCAGTCAGGATCAATGATGAATGAGTATATTGATGGCGACTCTAGAACTGTCTTTTCAGCAAAGGTTATCAACCGAGTCATCAATACAATTATTAAGAAGAACTTCAATAAAGATAAGCCAAAGAATAGGTGTTTTATCACTGTACTAGGCTATGGTATTGAGGTTAAGGAGCTTTGCTCAGGCTATCTTGAGGAACTCTATGCAAATCCACTTAGAATAGAGGAAGCAGTAAGAAAGGTGTCTGACGGTGACGGTGGATTGGTTGAGAAGAAGGTGAAGAGACCTATCTGGGTTGAGCCAATCGATGAGAACGTCTGGACAAATATGAAAGATGCCTTCGTTATGGCAAAGGATCTTGCTCAGGCATGGATTGCAGACCAAAAGGATCGTCCAGCTCCGGTCATCATTAACATCTCAGACGGTGAGCCTTATTATGACCATAAGCCTATTTCAGAATGTATAGCTGAGACTAAGGCGGTAGCAAAGGAAATCATGCAGCTCTCAAATGATGATGGTCATGTTCTTATTTTTAACGCCGAGATTGGAACAGGTGGACATAAGTTCATTACCCCAGCTGATGAGTCTGAGGTTGTTGGAGAAGCGGCTAAATTCCTGTTTGAAATCTCCAGCGTTATTCCGGAAGGATATAAGGCAGCAGCTGTAAAGAACGGTTTGAGTGTAAGGCCAGGATCAAGAGGCTGTGTATTTAACGCAGATGCAGAGGAACTTATTAAACTGATTGACTTTGGCTCAAGTAAGGGTCAAGGCGACAAATAATTATGGAAGTCAAGGCTTTTATTACCCACAAGTTGGATGAACGCTATGCTGATTGTGCTGATTCTTTTGCAGTTAATACTGACTGCAAAAGAATCGCTGTATCAGATGGAGTCTCGCAATCATTTTCCCCGCAGGATTGGGCCAAGTTATTGGTAAACGCTTTTTCAGATAAGGCGTATACTCCGAATGAGGATGATGAGCAGCTTGCAAATTTGCAGCACATCTGGCGCAAAATAGTCCTTCAGAACCTCAAAAAACTGGAAGATGCGGGAGAAGTTACATGGATGATGGAAAACTGCATTGAAGACAAGGAAAGTGCTGGTGCTACATTCTGCGGTGTAGAATTACAGGGCGACCAGTTCTGTCTCTGGGTCCTTGGTGATTCAGCGCTGGTAACCGTCTCAGATAATCTTGAATACAAGTTATACTCTACTCAGGACGGTGAGTTCAATAATAGGCCAGATTTTCTCGATAGCTATGGTGCCCATGTCGGTGTTTTCAGAAAATACGACATCCCTAAAAAGAATCTAGCCTACATATTGCTCGTAACAGATCCGTTCTCGGATCTGCTTCATCAGTGCAATAATAACCAAACAGCGAAAGAAATACTTGAGAGGCTTTTAAATGTTCAGTCTCACGACGAGTTTTGTGTCGTAGTGGATGACCTTAGGGAAAACTATTCAATGCATAACGATGATAGTACATTTGTGTCTATCAAGGTGGATGATAGCGACGATTTTCAGGTATTAGTCAGCACAGATATTGAGGCGCTCATAAAGGACGAGGCACAGAATCAAGCAGGAGAAGTGTCTTCAGAACCCGCAAATAATCAGCCAGGAGAAGAGTTTGAGCCTGAAGCTAAATCGTTTAATGTCAGTGCGATAATAAAGGGATCTGCGGAAAAGAATAAGAAGCAGCAGGTTCCGCCGTCTACTCCGGAGACCCCACAGATCGAAGATAATGAGACTGTAGAAACTGAGTTTGTTCAGGCAGAAACCGAGGAAGCTCTGCCTGAAACTGAACACGTTCAGATAGAAGCCGAAGAAACTCAGAACGAGACTGAAGTCTCTTTGGAAGAAGCCGAGGCCGATCAGGAAGAGGGCCAGTCAGAAGAAGAACCAGTTCAAGAAAAACAGGAAACCGTTCAGGGAGAGCAGGAGCTAGCCGGAGATTTTCAAGAGGCTCTCACATATGAGGAGTTTTTGGCTTCTTCAAAAGAAGTTTATGATGAGATGTGCGACTATATTGAATCGAAACCGTTCTATATGCGAATAGGACAGAAACTGGCACCAAACGAATTCGAAGAATTCTGGATTGCTATTGCGGATAAATTATACAAGAAATAATTATGAAGAAATTCCCAAGTCCAGAGGATTACGAACTGGCTATAGATACCCCTGCCCTGATAAAGTCTTCTAAGTTGGCAGCAGGATATGTTGAGAAAAGCAACGATATCGTCATCAGATATGTCGGAGGTTTCTGCATTGTTTTTCCATTTTATACGCCTAATGGAAAGAAGGCTGTGCGCTGCTGGTATGCTGATGTCGACAATATTCAAAAGAGAACCAAGATTATTGCAGACGAGCTGATTAAAGCCAACTTGCCATATTTTGTCAGTTTCGAATATGAGAGTAACGGCTTGGCAACCAATGTGGGCGTTCAGCCTATTGTGATAATGGACTGGGTTGAAGCCCTTGAAATAAAGGAGTATGTTGGGAAACATAAATCTAACCCACAGGTATTGAGGAAGCTTGCAGAGAACTTCTTGCAGATGACCAACGACTTGCATAAGCACAACTTTTCACATGGAGACCTGCAGCATGGTAATATTCTCGTTAAGAATGACGGAAGTATTGTTCTGGTAGACTATGACTCAATGTTTGTTCCTGGTCTTGAGAACTATCCGGAAGATATTAAGGGACTGCCAGCATATCAGCATCCTAAGAGACATGCTCAGAAGAACATGACTCCAAAGGCAGACTATTTTTCTGAATTGATTATTTATACTGCTATCAAGGCTATTGAGCATTATCCAGACCTTTGGGATGAGCTCCATGTGAAGGAAGCGGATACTTCCTTCATTTTCTCGGCAGAGGACATCAAGTCCATGGGTACAGCTGATATCTTCCGCCGTTTATCCGCCAATTCCGAGCTTAAGGTCTGTTGTGACGCTATAGCCAAGGCATCCTGCGCAAGTTCAATTGAATCGTTGCTTCCATTGTCAGAGGCGATAGTGCCGCAGCATCAGAGGATATCTGATAAATGGAAGAGAGTCCCTCCACGGCAGCAGGTAGAGTTCGTGCCGGACACATCAAGCATACGGTCTAAGTGGAATAAGAAATAATCTGTCGTAAGTAATGGTTGTAAGCGAAGATGAAATCCTGGTTAGCGTAACCATACCTCAACTCATAAAAGATGAGTTTATAAAGAAAGGAACATTGCAACTCTTGCCTAATGGTGATCCAGTATTGTATACCGGTGGTTTTGCGATGGTATTCCCTGTCGTTGTTGACAAAAAGAAGTGGGCCTTCAGATGCTGGAGGGCCACTTTATCCGATTTGCAGCAGCGTTATAAATATATCTGGGACTATTTGAAGGCATCATCCTTACCTTATTTCTGCAAAGGAGAATATATTGAGAAGGGTATTGTCGTTGGAGGTACATTGATGCCTACGTCCCGTATGGAATGGGTAGATGGTATTGAACTGAAGGATTACGTCATCAAATATCAACGCCAGCCAGAAAAGATTTATGCTCTTGCAGAAGAGTTCAGGCAGATGTGTGTGGATATCCATAACAGCAAGATATCCCACGGAGATCTTCAGCACGGCAATATCCTTATTTGTGAGAAGATGGGAGGCAAACCAGCCCTTAAGTTGGTGGACTATGATTCCCTATATGTCCCTACTATGGGACAGAAGTTCAAGGACTCGATCACTGGTTTAAAGGATTATCAGCATCCTGCCAGGCAGACTGCTGGTCATGTCTCTTCGCACAAGACCGATTATTTCTCTGAGCTTGTAATTTATTTGAGTCTCATAGCGATAGCTGAGAATCCAGCGTTGTGTCTGAAGTACGAAGTAGAAGACAGGGATGCGCTTTTGTTTACCCTTGCTGACTTCAGAAATCTCAAGGCGTCAAAGATCTATGGCGATCTTACAAAGCTAAGCGAGAATGTAAAAATGCACCTCAATGTGTTGGTTGATTATCTTAAAGTCAACGATATTGAGAAGCTCGAGCCATTCATGTCGCTAGTCAACATTGATAATATCTTAGAAGAGGTCAAATCTAAATTCGCTGCAGCAAAGAAAATCAACACAATAGCAGCATATAAACAATTTCTAAACGATTGCCCGGATACTTCATATACAAAAGAATATCGAGTAAAAGCTCAGAATGAGATCGATATATTCCAGGATGTGATTTTATGGACAGCTACTGTAGCGAGTGGAACAATAGAAGCATATTCCCGCTATCTGGACAGTTCAAAAAAACTAAGTTACGCACATGAGGCCAGAAAGAAGGTTGAGGAACTTAGTTGGGCAAAGGCCTCTCGCGCAGGCACTGAAACAGAATACGAAAACTACTTGAATATCTCCAGCACCAAAGGATATGCGCTAGAAGCATATTTGGCAATAGAAGACCTATATTATAGTGCAGGAATTCGTAAGGCAAGTGTTGAGAGCTACAATAATTATTTAACCAAATCCAAGAAGCTTAAGATTAAAGTTGACCGCTTTGCAATTTCATATAAGAAGCAGTCTGATCCAAAGTATAAAGAATACCTGCAAAAGGTAGCTGAGAATACTGCTAAAATCTCAGGCTTGTTAGGGGTACTTGAGAATAAACTGTGGACCTTATGTCAGAGTCAAAACACGGTAGTTGCTTACGATAATTATCTGAAACTGTTCCCTAACGGCAAGTATGCTACCCAGTGTAAGTCCCGAATAGAGCAGATCAAGGCAAGCGAGCTGGAGGAAGAGCTATGGAAGAGAGCAAAGATGGGCCACTCATTCACCAGCTATCGCAACTATTTGAATACCACTACCATCGGGAAGTATAAGAAAGAAGCCAATATGGGCATTGCAAGGTGCGAGGACGAGCTTTGGAAAAAGGCAGTCAGCATAAATACCAAAGAGGCGTATCAAAGGTATTTGCAGCAGTCTGTACTAGGCAAATATCGTACGGCAGCAGAAAATGAAATCAGTAATATTGAGTTCAAATCAACTCTGAAAAAGATAGCTGCCGTGGTTTTGATTGTCGGTGCTATCATATTTGCTGGTATACGGATAAACTCTCGTTCAGACGTGTCGTCTCACCCCGATCCGTTCACACCTATTCAGGTCGAGGCTCCTGTATCCCATAGTGTTAATCTTACGGCATTAGAACAGGAGGTGAATAATAAACTGATTGCCTTGGAGTTACAAAAGAAACATGGCAGACCGCTTGACCAGGCAATCTATAATCGTGCGAAAAATATCTTGAACGACCTTAAGAAATACGGCTCGCCAAAATATCATGCATATAAAACAAGATTTGATAAATTATAATAAAGTGATGAGGAAGCTATTGGTTGTACTATGTATTCTGTTTAGTTCTCTTTCTGCTTATGCACAAAGTATGTACTCTGATGCAATAGCAGCAATGAATAAAGGAGAATACTCTGATGCAAAAATATATTGGTTGGCGTTGAATGACAGTCGCGATTCATACGGTCAAAGAATCAAGACGTGTGATCTCTGTATTGATTTTCAGAATAGAGCCCAGAGATATTTTAATGCCAAGCAATATGTCAAGGCAATTGAAATGTACGAGGAAATTCTCAAGCTCAATCCATATGATTCGACAGCAAAGACTAGGAAGCAGAGATGTCAGAGACTCAATGATGAGCACAAAGCAGAGAATCTTGTGAAAACATACACAAACTCTTCATTCGCTTATACTTTCAAGCACCCGGCATACCTTGTAAAACAAAGTTCATCTACTGACGAAAAGGTAGTCTTCTTGTCTACTGATAATAAGTTAAGGGTAAATTTGACATCTGCCCAAAAGAGTCTGATAAAGACAAATACCCAGATTCTTAATGATGTTATAACCTCATATGATCCGTCTAATATAACCTACAAGGTGATAAAGAAGGATTGGGTCGTCATTTCCGGATATCTGGCCGATGGCAGAGTTTTTTATAATAAGTCAATTATTACTACTCGCACTTCCCAGTACGATGAGCCTGTTACGATGCTGATATCAGTTGAGGTCATATCAAATAAGAATGATTCGAGGGGCGGTAAGCTTGCTGAACTGGTAAGTCAGGACTTTTCCGTAAATCAGACAGGACCTGTTGTTCAGGTCAAGGAAACTGATAAGGACAGGTGGATCCGAACAAAGAGTGTGGACTCAAAGGAAGCATATTCCAAGTATATTACATATGCTCCACTAACATCGCCATATCTGACCGAAGCAAGGATGAGAAGAACACTGTGCTTTGCTAGAGAGTCTTTTCAAAATAAGGAGTATCTCTCAGCAAAATCGCAATTCGAAATGGCACATGATTATATGACAACTTCCGATTACGCCAAATATGAGGAATGTTGTTATCAGTACTGTGTGTATTATGACAGAACTCTATATAATTTAAAAGAGTTTATGAAAGCATTCCCGTCCCACCAGCAGATGAGGGTTGTTCGCGGCAGCATGGTAAAGGAGTATTGTGAAATACGAATGTTTAAGGAGGCGAAGAAGTACGTCAAGACGCATTCTAATATATGGTATGGCGAGTCTATATATTATTCTGAAAAGCAGTGGCTGAAATATATTAAATCCGAAAAACAGAAGGCTAAGAGGAAATATTCTGCAGGAACCCCTTCGGGAGTAAATAATACATCTCAGAAGTATAGTGCAGGTATGAACCTATATTGATATTTTTTGTAGTTTTGTAATACTAAAATTCTATAATAAATCCCTATGGACTACGACATTTTCATATCGTGTAAGAGCGAAGATTATAAATATGCCGAGGAAATATATTATTTCCTTGTGGAAAATGGTCTAAATACATTCCTGGCTCCGATGGAACTTAGGCTCCTTGGCGAATCAGAGTATAGGAAGGCTATCACATCTGCGCTGGAATCTACTTATCATCTGCTACTCTTCGCATCAAATCCTGAGTATATCAACTCATCATGGGTATACTATGAGTGGGATTTATTCATAAATGCCAAACTAAGTGGGTTTAAGACAGGCCAGCTTGTAACTGTTTGGAAGGATGTGCCTGTCAAAGATATTCCTATGGTTTTGTGTAAGTATGAGTCTTTCAATATGGAGGATTACAAACAAAGGTTGTTGCCATATGTGGAAACACCTGCTCATCAGGAAAGAGTGCGCGAGGCTAAGGAAATTGCAAACGCGAGGGAACAAGTGTTTGCAATTGCAGAGGAATTGAAAGGAAAGATTGGTGGAATTCTGTCAAATGATATTCCTAAACTGAATGAAGCTCTAGGGAAAGCAAAAATCACACGTCGCGTATGCCCGGTTTGCGGTTGCGAGATTGCAATTTCGGATAAGTTCTGTAGAGAATGTTCGTGGATTCTGTCTCCATTCGATGGTATTACTGAGCTTGCGGATATTATGTTTGACGCTTCGGATCTACTCAAAACAGCTCAGTCTGTTTATAAGACGAATAAGTTTCATAATGAAAAGGCTCTCAATGATTCGCGGTGTAAGATTGGAAAACTGGAACAAAGATGTCGGTGCCTGGAAGAGGAGATTGATAGCAAGGATGTTGAACTCAATCAGTTACAGCTCTTTTTGAATAAAAGGGAAGAGGAAATCCGTAGCCTTCAAAGGCGAATAGAGGAATTGGAAATGGTACATGCGATAGAGGTCGGAAAACTTTCACAAGAGCTGGTAGTGGCAAGAGGACAGATCAATAGTACAAGCCCAGAACTTCAAGAGAAGCCATCTGAGACTATAGAAGAAACTGGCACAGAAATTATACCTACTGACCGTTCTGTGCAGAACGATGATCTGTTCGACCGAATAACCAAGAAAATGCAAAAGAAATTTTAGTATCATCTCCTGTTCTTGAGGGCATGGCAATAGGAAAATGGATAGCAGGCGCCCTTGGCTGGGCGATGTTCGGACCTCTTGGAGGTATTTTAGGGTACTACCTGGCTGCTAAGCTGGAGAGAGTGGCGGAGTTATCGGCCGAGAATCAGGGAAGACAGACCTGGGGCGGAAGTCCCCAGGATGAGCGTACCTGGAACCAGGGGCAGAGAAACAGCTTCCTGATAAGTCTTCTTGCGTTGTCTGCAGCTGTGATAAAGGCTGATGGAAAGGTCAGTTCAGCTGAGAGGGCAAGTTTTCGTGAGTTCTTTGCCGCCAATTTCGGAGCTCAGGCTGCAGCTGAGGCTGAAGAAATTCTGGATGAACTGCTCAAGAAAGATTTCAATCTCTATGAGGTCTGCAGTCAGATCCGTTCATGCATGGACTATTCGCAGCGTCTGCAACTTTATCATTACCTTGTGTCTCTGGGAGCATGTGACGGGCTTGTACAGAGAGAGGTTGATCTTCTTGAGACTATTGCAAACTACATAGGCCTTTCAAAGTCAGATTCTGATTCCATCATAGCTCAGTTCCGTCCAAGCAACGACGGCAACTATAGAATCCTTGGAATCGACCCGAGTGCAACAGATGAGGAAGTCAAGAAAGCCTACCGTAGGATGGCTGTCAAATACCATCCGGACAAGGTGGCAACCCTCGGTGAGGACGTGCAGAAGGCTGCTGAAGAAAAATTCAAGGCCATATCACAGGCATATGAGGCTATATGTCGCGAACGCGGAATCTAACAGTCTAGTATGGTTTTCGTATTTATATATGAAACTTTAGTTTTAAGACGTAATGAAGAAAGAAGCATATGTACCGCAGCCGATGGACACAAGCGATGTCCAGCTGCCGGAGGAGTTGAATGATCTTGTAGAGAAGATGGCAAAGAATGTCCACGAGGTGTGGGCGCAGAGCCGCATCAGTCAGGGATGGGCCTATGGACCGGAGCGTAATGACACGCTCAAGCATCATCCATGCTTGGTGCCGTACGAGGAATTGCCAGAAGTTGAGAAAGACTATGATCGCGATACAGCGCTTGGTACCCTCAGGTTGATCATCAAGGCGGGATTTAAAATATCCAAGGATTAAAAAAGGTAACCGGTTACCTTTTTTATTGTTCAAGCTCAGCTAGGACTACCTGAGGTTCAGGATGTATGTCAGGCTGTTGATAAGCCTCTTCTTGGCTTCTTCCTGGTCTGTATGCCATTCGATCTGATCTATGTCAGGAATGTCCAGGCTGATGCTCTTTGCATACGGGGCATCGTCGAGACGTACAGGAACTATGGTCTTACTGTTTTTTGAGGCGTAACTTATCTCTCGGATAACATATCTTGATTTATTGGATTCTGCCGATGAGACGAATAGCACAGCCTTGGCTACATTGATTGCATCTACGATGAGTTCCTTGAAGTTGTCTCCACTGAAGATGCCATCCGTGTCGATCCAACATCGTATCCCATTGGCCAGCAGCAGGTCCTTTATCTTGGTAACTTGCTCTTTGTTCTGTCGCGAATAGCTGATGAATACATGGTGATTCATCTCCTCACGTTTAGGAATTTCTATATCTACAGGGATTTCCTTGACAGGTTCGGTCTTATACTGGCTTTCTGCGAGTTCGGACTTATATTGAGCCATAGCTGACTTGATCGCAAAGTTCTCGAACATATCTATGTAGTCGATCTCTGATAAGGTCTGATAACGGTCGTAAAGATATAATTCAATTTCGTATGACTTGTTTGTCTTGTTGAGATTGCTGGATATTGCGTCCGCCATTACCTCTGCCACTTTCTTGAGAGGTATGTTTGCCGCTCCGGCTCCGATGCAAGGAAAGGCAATGGAGTTAATTTCAAGTGCCTGTAACAGGCGGAAGCATTTGTCCACAGAATGTCTCAGGATGTAATTATGCATGGCCTCAGGATCGTATTCCAGATCTGTTCCGCACTCTTTGTGGCCATGTCGCTCAAGCGTAAGGCAATGGAATATGAATTTGGCACATTTTAAATCTCCTGCTGATGAAACCACGACATCACCTATCTGTGCCGGAAGCTTTTTCTGGGCATCTGCCTGAATGCTCGGCCCTCCGTGTGTAAGTATGCATTGGGATACCCCTCCTCCCATTGTTATCTCAGTGTTATCGGAACTTACCAGAACTTCTGCCTTGGAGTCAATGATATTTCCGAAGATAATGGTCAGGGTTGAGTTGTTGAAATGGTACTTACGTGGTTTCATAGTGTTAATTTCAGTATTTCAACAAAGATAATAAATTAAAATTATCTATCTTTATGGAGTTAAAGACATACCTATGAAAAAAAATTGGAGAAAATTCAGGCAGGCGCTGGACCGTGCCATATATGAGGGCAGAGGAAAACAGTTTGCATGGCTAGGAGGTTTCTTGCTGTTGGCATTCGGTGTTATGCTTCTATTTGCTACACTTGTCCATTTTGACCCTCGTCATCCGTCTCCGACAGCACTGACTCATGAGTCGGCAAGCGATTCCACCTTTGTTTCTGAAAATCCGAGCAAGGCCATCCGTGTATTGGAACTTATGCTGGACCCGGGCTCTTTTGTCGGTGGTCATAAATATGGTAAGTGGTGGCTTCAGATGATCATTGTTCTTGTCGGAGCGACTCTCTTTACCAGTTTCCTCATAGGCGCAATCGCTAACCTTTTGAATCGTCGTATTGAGTCCTTGACTAAAGGGCAATATACATATGACTTTGAAGATCATATCCTTATATTTGGCTCTAGCGGCATGCTAATGAACATTCTGCGACAGATTGGAAATACCGGACATGATATTGTAATTCAGACCGACAGAGATGTTGAGCAGGTCAGGGAGATGATCTTGTCTTATATCGGCGCACAGGCCATGAAGAATATCTATGTTGTTTTCGGTAAGAGAGCGAATCCGTCTGCCCTGGATAGTCTACATGTCGCCGAAGCTCATTCAATATATGTGATAGGCGAGGATGATGAGTCGCAGCACGATGGTCTTAGTCTCAAGTGCTGGCATTATATTACAGAGAAGTGCAAGGATGCTACCGTGATAAAGGACTGCTATCTCCTTCTGGATCGTCTCACATCTCATAATGTGTTCTCATACAGGCAAGAGAGCTGCTCAACTGATAAACTCCGCCTTAATATTGTAAGCGCAGTTGAGAATATGGCCCAGGGAGTGCTTGTCTCTGGCGAGGTGAAATCTCTTAAGTATCCTGCTTTGGATAGAGGAGGAATCACAAAGGACAGCGATATCAATGTCCATCTTATTTTGGTTGGTATGACCCAGGTGGCATATGCTATGGCTACCACAGCTGCTCATATCTGTCACTTCCCGAATTTCAGGACAAAGGGCAAGAAGACCAAGATCACATTTGTCCAGAAAGATATCAAGCAGGAAGTTGATTTCTGGAGAGGCCACTTCGATTCCCTTATGGATCTTTCATACTCGGAATATGTCTCATGGGACGAGACGGGTAATAAGAATGTTGTATGCACGTCTCCTAAGGCCGAATATTTAAATCCAAAGTTGTCGGGATCCGATGGTTTCCTTGATGTGGAGTGGGAGTTCATTGATGCCGGTATCGAGGAGCCGAATGTGCGTGAGTATATCAGGGAATGCGTCAGGAAAGATGGCGTGTCGGAGTATCTTTCATTTGCATTTTGCGGCCATGAGCCAGAAGACAATGTAGCTGCTTCCCTCTACCTGCCTAAGGAGGTATATGCGAAAAATGAAATTCCGGTATATGTTTACCAGCCGCTGACCAGATGGGTGCTTGCGACAGCTAAGGAATCCAACCGATATAGCAATCTTTATCCATTCGGAATGCGTACTGACTGCTTTGATCCTCGGCAGGAGCGTCTGCTTTGGGCGAAAAGGATAAATTTCCTTTACAATCATTGCTACGATTATAATGGAATGGGAACGTTGGAGGAGCTCGATGATATGTGGTATATGAAGTCCGACCAGTACATCAAGCAGCAATCAAACGAGTATGCTGCCAATTCTATTCCGGTTAAGTTCAGAAGCGTTGGCCTGAATCCGGAGGAGCGTATGTCACTCACAGATGATGAAGTCCAGATTCTTGCAGAAACCGAACACAACCGATGGAACGTGGAGAGACTTCTGGCAGGATACAGCCCGGTTCCATATGAAAAGAGAAAGGAGTTTCTTGAGAGACAGCGATCTGCTTCAAAGGCAGATTCGGATGCTGCTAAAGATGAAAAGCAGAAGCTTAAGGAACTGTTCATGCATGCGGACATAGCTCCATATGACGAACTTCTTGACTCATCAAAAGACTACGACATCAATATCGTGAAGAATCTGTTGGATGTAATCAGAAAATAACAACCTGATTGAATAAAATTACAAATAAAGAGGGCCGCACCAATCGTGCGACCCTCTTTGTTCTATCTGTATCTGCTGCTTATCCGATAAGGCCATTAGCCTGGAGGAATGCGTTGACTGCAACAGCTGAGAAGCCGAGAACGATGATTCCAACAACGATCTTACCGATGCAGTAGAGTCTCTTCTCCCAAATCTGGTTGCTCAATCCGATTGTCTGGAATGCACTCCAGAAACCATGGCAGAGGTGGAGACCAAGAGCTGCGAACCAGATCACGTAGAGAACTACCATCCAGCCATTCTGGAATGTTGCGTTAAGGAGTTCGTATGGGTTCTCAGCGTGGTGTCCCTGGAGTTCCTTCAGCTGCATCTCAGCCCAGAAGTGGTTGAGGTGGAATGCTACGAGGCCGAGAACTACGATACCGAGAACGAGCATGTTCTTCGAAGCCCAAGACTCAGACTTACCCTTGCTGCCGCCTTCGTAACGCTTGATACCGCCGCGAGCCTTGATGTTACCTGCAGTGAGGATGAAAGCGTAGATGATGTGGAAGATGAAACCTGCAGCAAGCACTGGAACCATGATGGTTACGATAGGAAGTGCCATGAAGTCGCATCCTGCCTGGAAAAGACCCTCTGCTGTGCCATAAGTTCCCTTGACTGTATCAATTACCGAAAAGAGGTTGATTGTCATATGAAGGAGAAGGAACACGATGAGGAAAAGGCCGCTTATACTCATGATAAGCTTCTTGGTGATAGAAGAAAGTGCCATAATAGTTTGTTATCTTTTTATAGTTAATATTCAGTCAGAATGTGCTCTAAAGCATTGCAAAGATATACTCTTTCTTGGAAGTTTCATAATAATTCGATACTTTTGTTTGTTAGAAATAATGAAACAATGAGTACATATAAACGCGTTCTTTTGAAATTGAGCGGCGAGAGCCTCGGAGGCCCAGCCGGCAAAGGCATTGATGAGAATTGGCTTGCGGCTTATGCTGAAGAGGTGGCGCAGGCAGTGAAAAATGGTCTGCAGGTGGCAATCGTCATCGGAGGCGGCAACATCTTCAGAGGTCTTCAGGGTGTTGGCAAAGGCTTTGATAGAGTAAACGGTGACAAGATGGGAATGCTCGCCACAGTAATCAACTCTCTCGGACTTGCAATGGCAATCCGCTCTGCAGGTGTTGAGGCTGAGGTGTTTACTGCAACTCCTATGATGCCGGTTGCGAGATATTATATGAGAGACGACGCTGTTGCTGTTATGGAACGTGGTGGTGTGGCTCTGATTGCCGGAGGTACTGGTAACCCATATTTCACAACTGACTCAGGTGCAGCTCTCCGTGCCCTCGAGATCGGAGCTGACGCTCTCCTCAAGGGAACTCGCGTAGACGGTGTCTATACAGCAGACCCGGAGAAGGATCCAACTGCTGTAAAGTATGAGGAACTGAGCTTTGACAAGGCGATCGAGGACCGTCTCAAGGTTATGGACCAGACAGCATTTGCACTCTGTCGCGAGGGTAATATGCCGATCATCGTCTTCGACATGAACCAGAAGGGTAACCTCACTAAGCTCGTCAAGGGTGAGAAGGTCGGTACATTGGTACATGTATAGTTGTCATTTTGAGCAACCGAAAGGATACGAGAAATCTAAAATAGAAATAATTAATACTACAATATTATGATTACAAAGGCTAAAGAAATTCTTGCAGCTGCGAAGGACAAAATGGCGCACGCTGTGACCCACCTCGATGAGGAACTCAAGACATATCGTGCCGGCAAGGCAGATCCACGTATCTTCAACAACGTAATGGTTGACTATTATGGCAGTCCTACTCCTGTTCCACAGGTATCTTCAGTGACTACTCCTGACGCAAAGACACTTATGCTCCAGCCATGGGAGAAGAAGATGATTCCGCTTATCGAGAAGGCAATCCTTGATGCAAACATCGGTCTTACTCCGTCTAACAACGGTGAGAGCATCCGCTGCACAGTTCCACCTCTCACAGAGGATCGTCGTAAGGAACTCCTCAAGAAGGCAAAGGCAGCTGGTGAGAATGCTAAGGTAAGCGTACGTAACGCACGTCGTGACGGTATTGAGCACCTTAAGAAGGCTAACAAGGAGGGAATGCCTGAGGATCTTCAGAAGGAGTACGAGCAGCTCGTACAGAAGGAGACTGACGCTTTCACAAAGAAGATTGACGAGCTCGTTGCAGCTAAGGAAAAAGAGATGATGACTGTCTAATTGCCGTCAGCATTTCTTTCAATATCGAAATTCATACTGTCCGGCAAAACCGGACAGTTTTTATATGTATAGCGGACTATGGAGAAAAAGATAGCGATACAAGGAGTGAAGGGCTGCTTCCACGAGCAGGCGGCAAGGCTTTTCTATGAGGAACATGGACATATTGTCCCTGAGATAGTGGAATGTTTGACTTTTGACGGGCTTTACAAGTCGATGGATAAGGGCGATGCGGATGCTGCAGTGATGGCAATTGAGAATACAGTGTCCGGTGGACTCCTGCCGAACTTTGAACTTCTGCGCAAATATGACAGGAAGATCAAGGGCGAAGTCTTCCTTCGTATCCAACAGAACCTCATGGCGCTTCCGGGGCAGACAATAGAGGATATCAAGGAAGTTCGTACGCACTATATGGCAATCAACCAAACCCGTGAATTCTTCAAGGATTACCCTTGGATCCGTCTCGTGGAGTCGGAGGATACAGCGAAAAGCGCTGCAGATGTAGCGCAGAATGGTCTTATGGGAGTTGGTGCGGTGGCGTCGACCCTCGCTGCGGAGCTTTATGGGCTTGAGATACTTGCCGAGAGCATTGAGACATACAAGCAGAACTTCACGAGGTTTCTGATTCTTGATGATGAGCTTAGGGTAAACAAGGCTGCGATCAACAAGGCATCCATGTGTTTCACGCTGACCCATACCCCTGGCTCGCTTGCTCATGTGCTCACTATTTTGTCATTCTATGGAATGAATCTGACCAGAATCCAGTCATTGCCTATTCCTGGTCAGGAGTGGCAGTACTTCTTCTATGTCGACATCAAGTTTGAGGACTACGTAAGATATGAACAGGCGCTCTCCGCCGTCCGTCCGCTTATGGAGGATCTCAATATACTGGGAGAATATGTTTCTGCTATATAAACGAAAGATGACAGGCTTGAATGAAACCTGTCATCTTTTTTATGTTACTCTGCGTAAAGCTTGATGATGTTGAGGATCACTTCGCTTGCTTTCTCCATGCTCTGGAGTGGGAGGTATTCCATCTTTCCGTGGAAGTTGTGGCCACCGGCGAAGATGTTTGGACATGGAAGGCCCATGAACGAGAGGTTCGCTCCGTCTGTACCGCCACGGATAGGCTGTACCTTTGGAGTGATGCCTGCCATCTCGATAGCCTTCATCGCCTTCTCCACGATGTGGTAGTGCGGCTCGACCTGCTTGCGCATGTTGTAGTACTGATGTTTGAGCTCGAGGGTTGCTGTGCCTTCACCATATTTAGCGTTGATGAAGTCCACGCACTTCTGGATGAACTCCTTCTTCTGCTCGTAAAGAGCCATGTCGTGGTCGCGGATGATGTATGAGAATGTTGCGTTCTCTACCTCGCCGCAGAAGCTGATCAAGTGGTAGAATCCCTCATATCCGCTTGTGTACTCAGGACGCTGGTCAACAGGGAGCATTCCATGAAGTTCCATTCCGATGAGTGTTGCATTCTTCATCTTTCCTTTAGCAGTGCCAGGGTGTACGTTGCAGCCCTGGATCTTGATTGTTGCTCCTGCAGCATTGAAGTTCTCATACTCGAGTTCTCCGATCTGACCGCCGTCCATTGTGTATGCGTACTGAGCGCCGAACTTTTTTACGTCAAACTTCACGACTCCACGACCTATTTCTTCGTCAGGAGTGAAGCCTATCTTGATGTCTCCATGTTTGAATTCCGGGTGTTCCACGATGTACTGTACTGCGTTCATGATTTCTGCAATGCCAGCCTTGTCATCCGCTCCGAGAAGAGTGGTTCCGTCAGTTGTGATTATAGTCTGACCTTTATAATTAAGGAGTTCAGGGAACTCGCTTGGCTTGAGGCTGAGTCCCGGTACACCCTTCAACGGAATCTCGCCGCCGTCATACTTCTCGATGATCTGTGGCTTCACGTCGTTGCCCGGTGCATCAGGTGCTGTGTCGGCATGAGCGATGAATCCGATTGCAGGTACATCCTTGCCGCAGTTTGACGGGATGCTTCCCATCACATATCCATACTCGTCAAGGGTCGCCTCCACGCCCATTGCGTTAAGCTCCTCGCAGAGCATCTTCAGCAGGTCAAGCTCCCTTGCTGCACTTGGCTGTGTCTCTGACTCAGGGTCAGCCTTTGTATCCACAGCTACGTATCTCAAGAATCTGTCTAAAATTTTTTCCATGTATAATTAGATTAATAATAAGCTTATTCCCATGATGGCCATACCGATAACGACTCCGGCAATGGCGATATGGTGTTTTCCGTATTTCTCCGCTGTAGGCAGCAGTTCGTCCAGCGATATGTAGATCATGATGCCGGCTACGGCTGCCAGTATCAATGGGAATGCCGGTCCTCCAGCTGTCAAATCCACTCCAAACAGAGCGGTAACAGCCAAGCATAGCAATGCGCCTATGAGTTCGCTCATTCCAGACAGTGTTGCATACAGCAATGCTTTTCCCTTGCTTTTTGTCGCATAATATATAGGTATGGCGACCGCGATTCCTTCTGGAATGTTGTGGATGGCTATCGCGAATGTGATTCCGGCTCCCATCTGTGGGTCGTTCAATGCGCCGATGAATGTCGCAATTCCCTCCGGAAAGTTATGTATGGCGATCGCCAGGGCGGACATGAGCCCGAGTCTGTGCAGTGCCTTTTCGTTTCCGGTCTGTTCCAGCACCCCGACGGCTGCGGTCTTTGCATCAAGCGTAAGTCCGGAAGCTTCGTGCGGGTTTTCATATTCTGGAATCAGGAAGTCGATCAGGGTGATGATGCCCATGCCGGCAAAGAATGCCAACAATACAAGGGAATCTCCGTGCCTGAATGCCCCGGTTGCCATGATCTCAGCCTGTGACTCTGGGAAGAGTTCGGCCAATGAGATGAATATCATCACTCCAGCGCTCAAACCCAGTGCGCCGGCCAGGGTGTTGCTGCTGAGTTTCTTCTTGAACAGCACGAGTGCACCGCCGATGCCTGTTGCGGCTCCGGCAATCAATGTTAATAATAGTGCACTCAGTACTCCGTTCATATTTTTTCAAAATAGTTGTCCAGTTCCCCTGCATTCCCTGGGGATTTCTGCCCTACCCGGGCCGGTCCCTTCGATCCTTGTTATTCTTCCTTCCTGGCTTTGAGGGCGGCGTATACCATATATATAATGATAGCGGTGTAAGGAATGATCGCAACAGGCTCAGTCCAAGGTGACGGCTTCATGTACATATCAATCTCCGCAAATCTGAGGATTGCGCTGACTACTCCCATGAGGGCGCCACCAGCGATGAATCCTGAAGCAATCAATGTGCCCTTCTCTACGCGGGCTGCGTTGAGCTCGTTGTCCTTGCTGCGGCTTCCGACGTACCATGAGATTGCTCCACCTACGAGCATAGGCATGTTGAGGTCGATAGGGATGAACATTCCGAGTGCGAATGGAAGCGCAGGAACCTTGAAGTATGTAAGCACAAGCGCGATTACTGCACCGATTCCATAAAGCAGCCATGGGGCGCTTCCTCCGTTCATCATCGGTTCAATCACTGCCGCCATAGCGTTGGCCTGCGGTGCCACGAGTGCACCTTCGCCTGTGAATCCGTATGTTTTGTTAAGCACGAGCATCACTCCGCCGACGGTTGCGGCTGCTACGAGGGTTCCGAGGAACTTCCAGCTTTCCTGCTTTTTAGGTGTTGATCCGATCCAATATCCGATCTTGAGGTCGGTGATGAATGCTCCTGCAACTGAAAGTGCTGTACATACAACTCCGCCGATGATGAGTGCTGCAGTCATACCAGCTGTTCCGTTCAGACCTACTGCTACCATTATCAGTGAAGCAAGGATAAGGGTCATGAGTGTCATTCCACTGACAGGGTTTGAACCTACAATGGCGATAGCGTTAGCTGCTACGGTTGTGAAGAGGAATGCGATTATTCCAACGATGAGCAGGCCGACTACTGCATGCCAGATGTTGTCAACAACTCCGAATGCGAAGAATCCGAATACGGCAAGGAGAGTCACTGCGATACCGATGACGATGATCTTCATCGAAATGTCCTTCTGGGTTCTGATCACCTCGGCCTCTGCATCACTCTTCTTTCTCTTGAACTCGTTTGCAGCAAGGCCGACTGCCGATCTGATTACACCGAACGACTTCACGATGCCGATGATGCCGGCGGTGGCGATGCCTCCGATGCCGATATGTCTGGCGTACTCCTTGAATATCTGGTCAGCGGACATGCTTCCGATGGTCTCGGTTATACCTGAGTTCATAAGGTCAATGACCTGGCCTCCCCAGATGAGGTTCATGAGAGGAATGATCACCAGCCATACAAGGAAACTTCCGCAGCAGATGATGAATGCGTATTTGAGACCTACGATGTATCCGAGTCCGAGCACTGCGGCTCCTGTATTGACCTTGAGCAGAACCTTGGCTTTCTCTGCTACAGCTGTGCCCCAAGGTAGTATTTTCGATGTGAGGGTTTCGCCCCAGAGTCCGAATGTGGATACTATGAAATCATATAAACCTCCGATCAGTCCGCTGATCAGAAGTGTCTTTGCGCCCTTGCCGCCGCTTTCGCCGCTGACGAGTACCTGTGTGGTCGCTGTCGCCTCAGGGAACGGGTACTTTCCGTGCTGTTCCTTTACAAAGTATTTTCTGAAAGGAATCAGGAAAAGGATTCCGAGGATACCTCCGAGGAGTGACGAGAAGAATACCTTTGTGAAGTTCACAGTCAGCTCCGGATACTTGTCCTGAAGAATGAAAAGTGCCGGGAGGGTGAAGATTGCTCCTGCTACGATTGCTCCCGAGCATGATCCGATGGACTGTACCATTACGTTTTCACCTAATGCGTTCTTTCGTCCGAGTGCGCTTGATAGTCCGACTGCGATGATAGCAATAGGGATGGCTGCCTCGAACACCTGTCCGACCTTAAGGCCAAGGTATGCTGCGGCTGCAGAGAATATGACAGTCATGATAAGTCCGAGTGTCACAGACCATGGGGTTACCTCCGGATAGTTCTTTTGCGGAGAGAGCAATGGCTGGTATTCCTCGCCTGGCTTCAGCTCCCTTTGGGCATTTTCTGGCAATTGTGTCTTCTTGTTTTCCATATTATATAATAGTGTTTTGTCCTTTGTTTGGAGAGAATACAAAATTAGTTATAAAATCCGAGAAAATAGTGTAAAAGTTTTGAACTTGCGTAAGTTATTGTAAATTAAAAGGTTATCGAAATTTGGCGCGAGAAAAACGAAAAAATGTATAAAAAAAACGCAGAAAAATTTGGAGGTAAAGAAAAAAGTCGTACCTTTGCAACCCGTTTGAGAAATAACGGCAAGTTCATTGACAAGTTTGAGAAAAGATAACGAGGTAAAGTTAGAAGATGAAATTTAATTAGTCTGTAACGAGTAATATGATAGAGAGTCTATCGTTTTAATGTTGTGGACTGCAATTTCAAGGCAACGAGTAAATGAGAACAAGTGTAAACACGAAAGTTCTTGTGATTCAAAAATGATTCGAGAAACGAACAGAGAGAAGGTTACAAGAGCGGACGGTGGATGCCTAGGCTTCTGGAGGCGATGAAGGACGTGGTAAGCTGCGATAAGCACCGGGTAACTGCAAACAGGTATTGATCCGGTGATTTCCGAATGGGGCAACCCGGCATGTTGAAGACATGTCACCATCATTGATGGGGCGAACGGGGGGAACTGAAACATCTCAGTACCCCCAGGAAGAGAAAGAAATTATCGATTCCCTTAGTAGTGGCGATCGAACGGGGAAGAGCCTAAACCGGCTCTGTTACGGCAGAGTCGGGGTTGTAGGACCTCTCACAGGTATATCATTAACGAACTGGAACGTTTTGGAAAATTCGACCATAGACGGTGATAGTCCGGTACAGGTAAGTTTGTGATATCAGGAGGGGCACCTGAGTAGGGCGGGACACGTGAAATCCTGTCTGAATCCGCGGGGACCATCCCGCAAGGCTAAATACTCCCAGAAGACCGATAGTGGACCAGTACTGTGAAGGAAAGGTGGGAAGCACCCCGCGCAGGGGAGTGAAATAGAACCTGAAACCGTCCGTTTACAAGCGGTTGGAGCCGAAAGGCGACAGCGTGCCTTTTGCATAATGAGCCTACGAGTTGCTTCTGTCCGGCAAGGTTAAGTACTTAAGGTACGTGAGCCGAAGCGAGAGCGAGTCTGAACAGGGCGTTCAGTCGGACGGAGCAGACGCGAAACCTAGTGATCTACCCATGGCCAGGTTGAAGTCTCCGTAACAGGAGATGGAGGACCGAACCGGTTTACGTTGAAAAGTGCTCGGATGAGCTGTGGGTAGG
>JAFYRK010000055.1 GCA_017559545.1 Bacteroidales bacterium | reverse complement strand
TGCAGTTACCGATCCGCAATGTGACATGCCCAGAAAGCATTCAGTCCAAATGTTGTATTGTGCCATGTGTATATGCACTGATACGTGTCGTGCGCAACGGTTAGTGTGTTATGGTCTGAGTCCGCTACCTCCCTGAAGGGTGATGGTCTCTCCTGTTACGTATTGTGCATCTTCGCTGGCGAGGAACACAGCTACGCGTCCGATGTCATCCTTCGGATCGGCGAAATGTCCAAGAGGAATGCCCTGGATGGTCTTTTCGAAAAGCTCGGGGAAGTGTTCCTTCCACTCCTGGAGGCTCTCTGTCATAGCCAGAGGGCAAATTACGTTTACACGGATCCCGTCAGGTCCCCATTCGGCTGCCGCTACTCGCGACAGTCCTCGGATGCCTTCCTTCGCGGCTGCGTATGAAGACTGACCGAGCTTGCCGAAGAGTCCTGCGCCTGATGCGAAGTTTATCACGCTGCCTTGTGTCTCCTTAAGGTAAGGGTAGCATTCGCGCATATAGAAGAATGCAGCATATAATCCTGAATGTATAGCAAGGTCAAAATCCTCTCTGCTGTGCTCTACAAGCGGCAGGCCTGACTTTGATACCTGAGCGTTGTTTACAAGAGTATTGATCTTGCCGAATTTGGCAACAGCTTGGGCGACAACCGATTTGATTGCCTCCTCGTCTGCTCCGTCAGCAACGATAGGAAGTACTTCGATTCCATACTCGGCCTCCAGTTTTTCCTTGGCTGCCAAGAGTCTTGATTCGGTTCTGCCTGTAATCACGAGGTTTGATCCAGCTTCAGCGAATGCCTCGGCAAGGCCGTATCCTATACCCTTGCCGCCGCCGGTTATTATTGTAACGTTGTCCTGTAATCTTCTCATGTTATGGTAATTTTAAATATTCTAAACTAATGCTACCAAAATCGTGCCTGGTGAAGCCCTATGGCATTTTTGTCAGTTTGTCAGATTTCAGAGAGCGCAGGCCGCTGTCGAAGAATTCGACCTCGCAGTAGTCGCCGCCGTCATATACGCTGCGTACGATGCCGCTGCCGAAGATCTTGTGCATGACCTCGTCGCCTTCGCTGAGTCCAGGGCGGGGCGCGCTAGGGGAGAGCAGACCGCATTCAGCGTCCATGGTCTTGCTGAAACTGCATGCCCTGTTCCATAATCCCTCGTCCATATCTCCTTCAGTGATAAAGAGTTCCGGTTTTATCTCGCGAATGAATCTTGATGGCAGCTTATCAAATCCACCCTGAACGGAATAACCCTCCGATTCAGTAAGGAAAAGTCTCTTTTGAGCACGCGTCACGGCCACATACATGAGCCTTCTTTCCTCTTCCATAGCCTTCTTCTTCCTCTCGCGGACGCTTCGCTTGTTTGGAAGAACACCTTCATTAAGTCCTGCCACAAACACATAAGGGAACTCAAGTCCTTTGGCCTGGTGGATTGTCATCACCCTGACGAAGTTCTTGTCCTTCTTGTAGTCAGCATTAGTATATAAAGCGATATCCTGGAGATATGTTTCCAAGGTGATCTCGTCCTCCTTGTGCTCGTCCTCGTAGGTCTTTATCGACTGCACAAGCTCGTTGAGGTTTTCGAGTCTCTCCTCCTGCTCGTCGTTGCGGTACAGTTCGTTAAGGCCGCTGTTCGCCAGGAGATACTCCAGAAGGTTGCTTATGCTCATTCCGTCTGCAGCCAACATTCTTGCCGTGTCTATCAGCTCTATGAACTTGATTATAGGCTCTTTTGCATATGACTTTGTCGACGATAACTCACGCAAAGCCTCAAACATGCTGCATCCGTTTTCTTCTGCCACTTTGGCTATATCTTCCATCGCCTTGCGACCGATCTTCCTCGACGGCACATTCGCTATGCGTCTGAATGCCAGATCATCATTGCTTGCTACGAGTCTTAGATAACTCAGCGAATCCTTGATTTCCTTTCTTTCAAAGAAACGCACGCCACCCCAGATGATGTAGCTGATCTTATGCTTCATGAAAGACTGCTCAATGGCACGGGTAAGGTAGGTAGAGCGCACGAGTACAGCAAAGTCGGACAAGGTCTCTGAGGTCTTCAATATCTTTGCGGATATCCAGTCAGCCTCCTTCTTTTCGTCCTTACCGTGGAAATGGATGATCTTTTCTCCGAGGCCCGTACAAGTGAACAAGTCCTTCTTGATACGCTCGTCGTTGTGTTCTATGATTGAGTTTGCGGCACCGAGGATAGTTGCAGTTGACCTGTAGTTCTGGGCCATGATGATGTCGGTATCCGGTGCGCAGTTGATGAACTTCGGCAGGTCTGCTCCGCGCCATTCGTATATTGTCTGGTCTGGGTCACCTACCAGGAAGAGGTTGCCATGCCTGGCGCTCAGTGTCTCGTAGATCTTCCAGTCCAGTCCGTTGCAGTCCTGCACCTCGTCCACCATGACATAATTCATCTTCTTCTGCCATTTCTCGCGCACTTCGGGGAAGTTCTCGAGGATATAGATGGTAAAGAAGATCAGGTCGTCGAAGTCCAGGGAAAGGTATTTCCTCTCTCTAAGTATGGTGCTGGTGAACAGTCCGACATGGTTCTCTCCATAGACCTTGGTAAGCTGCGCGGCTGTGTCCTGCGAAAACAGCTGCGGCCCTCCCGGGAGCAGGAACGTCTTTATGTATTCCTCTCCGGTAAGAGCCTTTGTCTTATAGAAGTCCCTTAGAAACCTCTCTACGGTAGATTCCTTTCGCTCCAGACCATTCTCCTCATGCGCCTCCTTGGCGATGGCCTTCATGTCCTCCTCATCGAGGACCTGGAATGTCTTGGGGTATCCGAGCCTGAAGATCTCTTCGCGAAGGAACTTGACGCAGAAGGAGTGGATCGTGCAGATGAAGTCGCTGGCGTACTCTCCACCGATCAGAGAGTTGATCCTGTGGCGCATCTCCTGGGCGGCCTTGTTTGTAAAGGTCAGGCACAGGATATTGCCCGGATCTATTCCCAGCTCGTCGACAAGGTAAGCGTACCTATATGCCAACACACGAGTTTTGCCGGAGCCCGCTCCGGCAATTATCCTTACCCTTCCTTCGGTCGCCTGTACGGCTTCCAGTTGTTTTTCGTTTA
The DNA here is from genome assembly GCA_017559545.1 of Bacteroidales bacterium. Classification (GTDB taxonomy): domain Bacteria; phylum Bacteroidota; class Bacteroidia; order Bacteroidales; family UBA932; genus Cryptobacteroides. Next base: position 12,796 of record JAFYRK010000055.1, on the reverse strand, counting down.
GTCCTGTCAGTTCCATCTACATTGTGTCAGACTTACAAATTTACAAAATCTTTTGGAATTTGTCCCCTGCGGAGCCAACCTGTCATCGCGCTGATCTTGTCCGCCATGTAGACTTTATTGCCGAGTGCAGTGTTGTCCGGTCGCTTCTCTCCTCTGCGCATGTGGTATCGTATTGCATTCCACTCGTCCTCATTCAGCTTTAATCCGCATTCTTTTACGGCGATGTCGACTGAACGTTGTCCGTGACCCTTGTACTGTCGGTATCCATGGATGTCGCAGAGATCGTGGAGAAGACAGCAGATGATGAGACTGTCCTGAGGAATGTCATGCGATCCTTTGCGTGCAATCTCAAGAGTCTCAAGTGCATGGTCGGCCATTCCGCCGGTGTATCTGTGATGACTGTGGCACCTCACGCTAAAGAAGTCACTGTTCTCGAGGAGGTTAATCACGTTCTCTATGCCCTCTCTATTGGTTGAACGGAGGAGGTCGATGATCTGGGTCTTAGTGCTCATATACTCTCTTGATTCGTTTTCATTCTATAATACGGACTCGGTAGAAAATTGTTAGGTCCTGAAACAGAGATGGCTTGAATTTTCAGAGTTATTTTCAATATAAATTTTATATTTGCATAAACCATTAAAATTCAAGTATGCATATTCTGAATTATAACGCAGATCTGGATTTTGAACTTCCTTTTTCAGATGGTGGGTTTGATGAATATATAAGGAGAATTGAGGTTACTGATAGTGAAAAGGAACTCATTATCTCGCTCATGAATGGCGAATCGGAAGCTGAACTGGAAGACCTGGGTCTTTTGCAGGCCAATCCTGAGCTTTTTGCGAAGCTGAAGGTAGCTATTGAGTAGAATTTTTTTTGTGATACAATAAAAGGTACTGGAGTTACGTATAATATAGTATAAAATCTGCTATATGAAAAGAACATTCCCAATCAATTTCGAAGACCGTCAACCTCAGACTTCATCCACAGTTGACACAGACACCTTTGTAAATTACTACACTCGAAGATTCTCTTCTGATCTAAGAAGATTCTTCGACCTCAGTATGGACTTCGGAGACGGAACATATCCGTTCGTTCTGGAGATGCCATCAAGAATCACTAACCTTCAGCGTGGACATATGGTATGGGATAACCTGAACCACTACTATATGTTTTCCGCAGCTGTCTTCTACATGTCTATGTGTACCCAGATCGTAGGTCGACTCTATGGCTGGCACCAAATGGAGAACTTCATGCGCGCATCGCAGTGGCCGATGTTATCATGCGGTATGGGCGGTCTGATGCACCCTATCCAGGTGATGTGGGAGAGTGAACTCAACCCTCTGAGCGGTGATGACAGCTACACTGAGACTCTTCTCAATGCCGGCAAGTATCTCAAGAAGGACTTCCTTGATTTCATGCAGAATGGTGCGCTCTGCCTGAACCGCACAGCTCACAATGCCCTTGTAGAAGTCGTTGACGTCAACGCTTTGTCTGAACTCTTTGATCAGCAGGAACAGCTCTACTGCGACTGGATCAAGAACACTGAGACCAAGTACGAAAGTTATTACGTCCCATATCCAAAGGAGGACTAAAAATTGGGTGGCACATCAAAATGCTACCATTTTATTATGTCGTTTTATCGGTTAAACAAGTCGTAGAAAGGCGTACGCTCAGCTCTCGAGAAGGCGCAAGTTACAGCGTCGAAGAGCGTATCATATATGGGAAGTAAAGGAATGATTAAGTCTAATCTGTAAAATGTTAACATATGGCGACAATAGCACAGTTTATTAAAAAGTATTATAATCAGTATTGGGGTATCTCGGAATATCCTGCGGAACAGTGTGCAGTCTTCTGCAGTTCGAGTGAAGAGTGGGGGATATTCGGTAATATGACCTCTGCACAGATTGTGGTAGATGGGATTACATTCAAATCGAGCGAGCATCTCTACCAGATGATGAAGTTCAAGGATCCTGAAATCGTTGCGAAAGTGTGGAGGGGAGAAACCGCCAAAGGTAAGCACTCTAACCATGTCAAGATGACAGCAAGGAGTTATGAACGTCTCTATCGTAGGAAAGACTGGGGAAGCATCCTCGTGGATGCGATGAAGTTCTGCCTTGTAAAGAAGTATGAGCAGTGCGAAGCTTTCCGTAAAGAGTTGGATCGTAGTAAGGGAAAGTATATTGTTGAGAAACAGCCAAATCCGAAAAAGGAAGCTGACGCATGGAGTGCAACGCTCGAAGGCGACAAGTGGATCGGTCCTAATCTCACAGGTCGTCTGCTGATGGAACTTCGTGATAATGGAGGTAAGTTGGAGTACAACCTTCCTGAAGATGCATTTGAGTTCATTAAGGTTATAAAGGGCCTGAAGAAATAGTTATGGCAAACAAAGTCTATTACCACGGTTCGTCCGTTTTATTTGAATCCTTCAACCTTGATTCATTGGCGGAAGGCAGCGGCATCAAGTTCGGTGCTGGTATATACCTGACAGAGTCGTTTGATACTGCCGCACATTACTCTGAGCCTCGACATGGAAATGCTGATCACCACTATGTGTATACTGTAGAGGTTCCGGAGAAGACGGAAGACAATTGTCTGCCTTACTATGGTGCGCCTGTGCCGAGCGGAATCATTGAGCGTGTTGAGGCACGTTTTGGGGAATCTCTGCCTGATTTTATAAAGGGATCCGGTAAAGATGCTGAAGGGAAAGGCGTGTCCTTGGGAAAGTTTTTGCGTAAATACATAGCTCATAGACTATCAGGAGTAGTTATAGAGAAGCTGGCAACGGAAAAGCAAGTCGATAAGAATACGAGCCTCACGGCAGAGGTGAAGGCGTCTGAGTTTCTTCTAGATATAGGCGTTCTATTCATAGAGTGGCCTCAGGGCGGCTGGAGCAAGTATCCGAATTGTATTAAGAATGTAGCTGTCCTTGATCCGTCGAAAGTCCATGTGGTCAAGATAGAGGAAGTGGATCTTGATGCAAAGGCGAAATACGTACAGGGGAGCAGACGTACTATAGGTTAATTCATCATAGATAAGTCAAAGGGCGGTGCAGGATCAACCTGCATCGCCCTTTAATAAAGAAAAGTCCTCTGGAATTTTCGTTCCAGAGGACTTTTGCATGCTGGGGAAGGGGTTAAGCTGCTTTTGGCAACCTTTGCTTGAGAAGCTTGCGGCCGCGAGACAGAAGGGAAGTGAGAGCGTTATAACTGCAATCAAGGCGTTCCATGATTTCGTCATAAGTGTAGCCCATGGCATCAAGTCTGAGCGCAAGCGCTGTCTTGAAGCCGAGGGTATCAATCTCCTTCTCCACCATTTCCAGTTCCTCGTTGATGATGATCTGGAAGTCAGCCTGGAATTTCTCCGGGCATTCTCTGTCAGCGAAATCCAACTCATAGACCTCACCATCGGTAGTGGTCATCTGCATGCCGACACGATGCAGTCTCCAGTTGGCTTCACGCCTTATCACGTCGCAGGCGCAGTTCCTGGCCATCATTACAAAGTAAGATGACTTAGACTTGGCTGGGTCATAGTTGGCCCAACTCTTGGCCAATCTCTCGTGAACTCCCGCAAGGGCTTCCTCTACATCGTATGCGCTGTAAGGGTAGTCCTTTGCCTTGAAGTACTCGATGATTGTCTTGTAAGCAATAGCGTCAATGCGCTGGAGGTCCGAGGACCTAAGTACAACTGTTGTGTCCATTTGTCTTTCGCGTTATTTGGTTAGTAAATCATGAAAATTCGTACGATTAGAATAATTAAATGCCATGATTTGGATTAAGTGCGAATAACGGAGATGACAAAGAACTCAAAGACTGTATTCCCAGCCTGCAAAATATTATACTGATAAATCTTAAAATTGTTTCTCTAAAAAAACAGAATTTATGTAATTTCTTTAAAAGATTTATATTTGCATTATATTATACGTGTCATATGAAAAAATTATTGCTTACATTATCGGTGTTTTTTGCATTTAATGCATTTGCCCAGCATAATCCTAAGACCCTTATTTCTGAGGACGAACTGCCGACTATAGTGGAAAGGATCATAGAGCGTCGTGACTCGGTGATAAACGGAGATTATAAGATAAGGAAGATCAAGTCCCATTTTAACCTTGAGTTTGCCTCAAGTGCGAATGCATATTTCTCGGGAGACAACTTTGAAGAGATGTCCTTCAAGATGAATCGTGTGCGACTTGAGATATACGGAAGACTTACTGATCACCTCTCATATCATTTCCGTCAGTCGTTCAACAGCTACAATAATATACATACGGTTGAGAACCTGCCAGCATCAATCGAGTATGCGAACCTCAAATGGCGTTTCAATGACAGGTTCGATCTTGTAGTCGGAAAGCAGTTCTTGGCTGTTGGAGGTTATGAGGGATATGTCAACGGATTGCTCGTCAGAGAGTTCAGTGAATTCAACAACAACTTTGCAATTTTCCAGACCGGTGTGAAAGGAGCTGTTTATCTGACTCCTGATCAGCATCTTTACTTTCAGGTAGTCAATCAGAAGACAGGTCTTGAGGAATATGATTTTGCTCCTTCGAAGTTCCCGCTTCTGGCAACAGCGTGCTGGATGGGATGGTTTGCAGATGGTGCTGTCAATCTTCAGTACTCTGCATCTGCAGGTCAGCTCGCAAAAGGAAAGAACATCTACTACCTGATGTGCGGAAACATTTACGAGAAGGGACCTATACTTGCATACCTGGACGTTTTGTATCAGCGCTCTGGACTTGATAATCAGCATCGTATTTCATCTCTGTCTTCAATACCGTCTGTTGCTCAGAACGTACAGTATCTGACAGTGATCGCTAACTTGGACTATCGTTTCCATCCGAAATGGAATGGTTACATCAAGGGTGCATACGAGACTGCTGGCGTATATGAGGCAAATGGATTATATGCAAAGGGACGCATGATGACCGCATGGAACGCCCAGGCCTGCCTTGAGTGGTTTCCGTTTGAGGAAGAGAAAGGCTTCAAGGTCTTCGCCCACTATGTATACAAAGGCTTTGAGCTAACAGATAGTGCAAAAGCGCTAGGTGGAACCAAACCGCACACCCAGCGCATCTCCCTCGGAATCCAGTACATCATTCCAGTACTGTAATTATATGAAAAGTGGCAGTAGCCACCTGAGGCATTGGCTCCCGAAAAGGGAGGGGACCCACGAAGTGGGGAGGACCTCAGGTGGCTACTGCCACTTTCTATTATAGTATATTAAGACTCTGTTCCTTGATCTTTTCTAGCTCGTCCTTCATCTTGACCACGATCTTCTGTATCTCTGTATGATTTGCCTTTGATCCTGTGGTGTTGATCTCACGTCCCATCTCCTGTGCTATGAATCCAAGTTTCTTTCCTGGGCACTCCTCATTGGTGATTGTATCCAGGAAGTACTTGCAGTGCTGGCGCAGGCGCACTCTTTCCTCGTTGAGGTCCAGCTTCTCGATGTAGTAGATCATCTCCTGCTCGAGGCGGCTCTGATCAGGCTCAGCCTGAAGCTCTGCGAACCTGTTAAGAATCTTTTCTCTGATAGCTTCTGTGCGCTCCTGCTCAAATGTCTCGACCTGCTTGGAGTATTCAAGGATCTTGTTTACATTTCCTGTAACGTCGTTGTAAAGTACCTCACCCTCATGTGCACGGAATGCATTGATGTTGGCAAGCGCCTGCTCGATGCATGCCTCAACCACAGGCCAGTTCTCGTCAGTGATGACATCCTGCTTCTTCGCGTCCATTACCTCTGGCATACGGAGTATCATGGCAAGGAGATCATTGGGATTCTGGAGGTGAATGTCATATGCTCCAAGTTTGTCGGCCAGTGCGCTGATCTGCTGGTAGTACTCCTTGGCGAGTTCCATGTTAATCTTTTTTGCACTGTCTGCAGCGTTGGGCTCGAATGTTATGAAGAAGTCAATGTTACCTCGTGTCAGCGCAGCTGCAATCTTCTGTCTTACAGTCATTTCCTTGTCTTTCGGGAGCATGGATGTCTTGAGACTGATGTCTGCTGTCTTGCCGTTAAGCGAGCGTACTTCTACTGTAATCTTTCCTGTTTCGAGGTTGGCTTCGGCCTTGCCGTAGCCTGTCATTGACTTTATCATATTGTATCTGTTTTCAGAATTTGCGATGCAAAAATATAAAATTTTCTCGTAAAATGACTTTCTGCATCCCTATATGAGGCTTGCAATCTATTCTAGTCAGTATGCTTTCAATGGGTTCATGCCATGTGAGTCGAATTTGTCGTGAAGTTTGCCTTCAGGCGTAAATACATATACATCACCGGTGTTTTTGTAGTCTGAACAGCCGACATATACATAGCCATCCGCAGTGGCAGAGATTGAGTAGGCGTTTAGAAGATCAGTGCTGTCTGAAACGAACAGTCCGAGAGGCCTGTTGGCCTTCATGTCATGCATATAGACTGTGCCGGGGAGTGGGTTCCAGTTCTCATCGTAGCCGCCGCAGAGAATAAAGAGGATGTCATCCTTCCCCTTGGCGATTGCGCTGACAGAAGTGTAATCGAGATCCGTCACGCCACCGGTCTGAATATCTACAACCTGAAGCTTTGGCGGAGCATCGGCGTAGTTTCCGAAGCTTGAAACATATACATAGGTTCCGTCTGATGAGGCCTCCACCATAATAGGGTTTGCATTTACCTCAATAGTGGAAGTCTCTGTAAATGAGTCTGTTGAAATAACCGATAAGGTGTTGTTGTATGCAGGATATGCCATACCTCCTGAGTTTGCCACATAGATTTTTCCGGCGGCAACGGCAAGTCCTTCAGGGTTCGGCCCGACCTGGCAAAGTTTAACAGAATAGTCGCTGCTGATCTCTGCTACATATCCTTCATAGAAGGATGCATATACTTTGTTTCCAGAAGTTGCAAGGTATCTCGGAGAGAGTCTCGCACCTTCCTTTTCAGCGTTGATCTGTTTTTTGATCTTAAGTTCTGTATCGGTTATGAAGATTGTCTGTGAGCCGTTGACAGCAATGTAGAGCTGTTCTCCGAGGCCTATGATGTCCTGACCTAAGTCTCCGAGACCCTGGCCGTTTGCGGCTACGAATGCATCTGCAGAGTAAGTCTTGTCGGCAGGGTTGTAGATACCGATATTAGAGTCGTTGTTGCCCCAGTTTCCGTTGTTGAGGATGTACGTTCCTGTACTTATAGGTGCAAAGTCATTTTTTGACGATTTGTCACATGCACAGAGGACAAGACAGAGCCCTGCGGCAAGGAATAGCTTGACGATTCTCATGTTTTCAGTATTTAAATTTTAATGTAATTCTATATGAACGTCCCGGCATAGGGTAGAAGTGGATGACCTCATAGTTGTGATCGCTTAGGTTCAGACATTCCAGGCTGACGTGGATCTTGTATTCGTGTGATTTCCCGAATCCGAATTCACGGTTCAGTGACAGGCTATGGTCGCCATATGCCGGAATCTCATTGGACGGTATGTTCTGGTTCTTTGCGTATCTTTTACCGCTGGCCGAAATACGGTAGGAGAGATTCAGCCACTTTGTTTCAAGGATTATGTTTCCGTTTCCGAAGTGTCTTGGTGTATATGGTATCTGGTGACGGTAATTTTTCGATTCCGGGTCTGTGATGTCCAGAGCATATTGCAAGGAGTAGTTTGCCGTAAGATGGAGGTTTATCCATGTGCATGCCCTCCAAATGGCAGATGCAGAGATGTCTGCGCCGTACATTGCCACTTTATCTACGTTGCGCATTTTCCAGATGAACATAGTAGGAACGGCGACAATCTTGTCTTTGATGAAATTGTAATATGTGTCTGCAGTAACGTCCGCAGTTCCCCAATCATATGTTCTGCTGAAAGTCACTCCAAAATTTGCCTGTCTGGCAGTCTCCGGCTTGAGGTTGACATTGCCGACGCGGGCATAATATAAGTCATTGAATGTCGGTACTCTGAAACCGTCCTTATAGCTTGCCCTAAGACGGATGCCTTGATGAATCATCCATGATGCAGCGACCATAGGGGAGAGTTTGAAACGGTAGGACGGAGCTTTGCCGAGGGCCAGTTCTTCTGTAATATATGTGCCGACGAGGCTGGTAGAGACTTTGAACCTGTCGGATTCATATTTAGTCGAGAGTGCACTGACGCTGCTCAGGCGCACAGGGAAAGGGCATTCGGGTATGTTTGATGCCAGTGTATTGCAGAAAAGATCTTGCGCAACGGCAATCTGCCATCTTGCTGAAGGTTCATAAAGGGACCTGGCGGCCAAGGAGTACTCGTTCTGTGTATATCTGCTGTCTTGTGGACTTGGATATATAGGGTCTGTATTGAGATGTCTGTTGAAAGAGCTGGTGTATCCTGCGTCTGCATGGAGTTTCCAATGTTCTCCAAGAGCGATGTCATACATAAGGTTAGAGATGACGGACCTGTCCCACAGACGTTCGTATGCATTTTGGGTGTATAGGATGACGGAACCGGGAAGGCCTCTTTCAGAACTGTGGAAATTCACCTTAGCTTTAAGGCGACCTTTGTCTTCCCAGTTGGCGTTAAAATCCACTTCGGCTCCATATGTCTTCACATCGCTGTTGATGCGTTCCTCAAGTGTTGTCAGAGCACCATTTCGGAGCTTGAACGGATAATCTCCTTTTGTAAATGTGCCGTTCGCAGCTGCCTTCAGGGAGTATCTTGAACCGATTTTCTGTTTTACTGTTATATAAGGTATATAGGTTCCGAAGGAACCGAGGGTCATTCTGGAGTTGACTTCTGTCGAACCGTTCTTAAAGGTTCCATGTGAACTTTCCAGTCGCAGTGTTCCCGCAGAAGTCAGATGCCTTGCACTGCAGAATATGTCATCCTCCTGTCCGATTGACATGGAAACTGATGCTATGTCATCAAGGTTGAAACGTGAGATGTCAACCTGGCCGTTCTGTGCGTCGGAAATGGCGATGCCATCATATATGACCGATGTATGGGATGCGCCCATGTTTCTGACTGAAACGGTCTTGAGACCACCGATTCCTCCATAGTCCTTGATGCTGACACCTGAGAACTGGTTTATGACTTCATGAAGACCGATTGCTCCGAGCCTTTCGATTTCATTTGCAGTGATGTTCTGTATAGGAGACGGCGCTGCTGCGGCAGTATTCCTTTGTGTGGACACTGTCGCAACATCTAAGGTGTCGCCCGAAGGTACGACACAGCATAGCGATACCAATAATTTCAGAAACATCCTGCAAACTCATAGAGTGCCTGCCCCCGGGCACCATCAGTTCATCCTATCATGGCAGGTCTTCTGACTTGTCCGTTCCTGAGCCTTCCCACCGGCAAGCGGCAGTGGCATTGATTTCAGGAAACTTTGTGGACTTACAGCTGCGGGCACAGTCCCGGTCTTTCACCGGATTCCCTTTTCAATCGCAGAGCCCGAAAGGGTCTGCAATCACCATGATTGTTGCAAAGGTACGAAAAATATGTTTTCTGTCAATTAGTACGACAACTTGATTCCAAAGAAGAAGGTGCGTGGGAGGGTCGGGCCGTACATGTAACCAGAGTCGCGGTCTGCTCCGGAGTCAAAGTCCTTCTGGAACGAATTGAAGATGTTCTGAATTCCGGCATTGACCTGCATGGAGAAACTCTTGTATATCTTGAAGTCATATGATCCCTTGAGTCCCATATCCAGGAAATCGGGAGTCTTGACTGTGACATTCCGCGCTATCATTCCGGCATGGTGCTCGACATACATGTTTCCGGTATAAGTTCCTGTAACAGCGAGAGTCAGAGCTTTAGTCGGATTGTATGATGCGGTGAGATAGCCATGGAGATCAGGTGTCCTGAACATCTTTCTGGTCGCTGCTACACCTTCACCCCATGAGCGCGCTTCCTTATATTCAGAACTCTGTGCAGTAACACCGAGCTGTACCTGGAGAATGTCCTTGTATGCGACCTTTCCTTCGAAGTTTCCACCGAAGACGCGTGCTCCGGATTCGTTATGCCTCTCCTTGATAAGGATTCCGTTTTCAAAGCCGAGTTCTCTCAGCGCAAAAACATCGTCAAGGTCAGTGAAGAAACCTTCAACAAGCACGTTACCCTGCCAGTTACCCCAGCTGTGGTACATGTCGGCAGATACGCTGATGCTTTGTGACTTTTCAACCCTGAGGTCGTCAGCCAGACGGATCATCGAGACTGTTCCGCCTACATTGTCAATGTGGAGATCTTCGTCAAAAGCCTGAGGTGCGCGGAACCCGTAAGAATAGCTTGCACGGAGATTGATGTTTTCCGAAGGATTGTACCTGAGGTTTGCACGAGGACTGAAAATCAGGCCATCCATGAGGTTATGCTTGTCGAGGCGGCCTCCGATGAGGATGCCCCATTGGCTGTTCTTCCACTCATTCTGTGCATATGCACTGACAATTCTGACGGTCTGGTCAGTTGTTCTGCCGTAACCTGACATCTTATCTCTGAGGTAATCCTCGTTGTATTCAAGTCCGACGGTCAGGTCAGCCGGCATGAACAGGCAATCTTCTGCCTTATAGATATATTGTGCTCCTCCGACCCATGTGAGATCCTTGGTGTTTCCGTATGCATTCGGGTCTTTGCCTGCGCCGTAGTAACTGTCTCGATTAATGTGCTGAACCGATGCAAATGCGTTCATTCGATGCTTCTGATCTTTCGAGAACCAGTCGAACTTGATGCCTCCGGTATTGATTCCGTGGTCAGTCTGCTCTGCAATCATAGCCTCATGTGGCGGCATGCCGAGATTATCTCCACCTCTTCTGAATTCCTGCAGATGATGGTATTCGGCAGTGACCTTTGAGTATAGACCTGTCTTGACATAGCCTCTGAATCCGAGTGTCTGTCCGGTTATGGTCGAGAGTTCTGTGAAACCGTCTCCATTGGCATCCCAGGCATCCTTGTCAGTATTCTGGCCGAAAATTGCAAGACCGAACTTGTTGTCCTCAGATACGATTGACGCATTGATGTCAGTCGTATTGTGGAAGGCTCCTGATGCTCCGATTGCAGTAGTCGTATGCGATATCGCGGCGGAATTGCGCACGGGTTCCTTTGTGATGATGTTGATCGTTCCTGCTATGGCTGATGACCCGAAAAGTGCCGAACCTCCACCTCGCATGACCTCTACTCTGTCAACCATGTTTGCCGGCAGCTGCTCAATTCCATATACGCCGGCAAGGGCGCTGAAAACAGGCCTTGAGTCAATGAGGATCTGGGTGTATTGTCCGTCAAGACCGTTTATCCTGACCTGTTGGAAACCGCAGTTCTGGCAATTGTTCTCCACCCTGACACCCGGCTGGAATGCCAGTCCCTGAGCTACAGTAGTCGCGTTTGCCTTGTTGTAGACATCCATTCCAACGACATTCACAAGGGTAGGGGACATCCTCCTTGTAGTCTCGCTTCTGGTAGCTGAAACTATGACTCCGTCAATCTGCACAAGGTCTTCTTCCAACGAGAAATTCACTTCGTATGAACGACCTTTACTTATGTTGATTTCTCTGCTCTGTGTCTTGTAGCCCACTGACGACACCTCTACGGTAAATATGCCTTCCGGCACGTTTCTCATCATGTAATGTCCTGTACTTTCGGTAGATACGCCTATGGTAGTGCCCTTGAGTATCACGACCATATATGGAAGGTGTTCGCCTGTGTTTCTGTCTATTACATGTCCATGGATATGTGCATCCGTATCTTGTGCTCTGGCGGTCAGCATCAAGCACAATGCTGCCACCAAAGCTGAAAATAATCTTTTCATCTTTATTGGTTTGAAGTTATCTGATTTGTGATTTCATGGCAGTCCGACCTGCCGACTGCCTTGCCTGTAGTGTCTTGCCGACTGCCGTATACACGTCATTGCGAGGCTTCGCAGAAGCCGTGGCAATCTTTCGCTCTACGCCTGCGGAGGCCCGCGAAGCGTATGCACCGAATGTGCCTCGTTCAGATGTGAGGGTGCTTCATATCCGGTAAATGATTCAGATAACTGTATAGAAGGAGTCTCAAGTCCATGGAAGCATACGGCTCCTTCCGACTGGAAATTAGACAGGAGATCGATGACTGCGAACTGAGCATCGCTATGGTCATGTTCTCCAGAGCCTCCAAGATGTGAGTGGACTACGGACGATCCGTGTGTGATGTGTGTATGTGAGAACATGCTGATACCACAATAGTAACAGCTGAATATCAGCAGAAGCACAAGTGCTGAATATTTCCTTATGTATCTCACTTTCAGTAAATCGGGCCGCAAATATACACTTTTTATCTTGTTTTTTTTGTTAGATTTCATGTCAGAACCGCCCAAGGTTGCGATTTTTTCCACAGAATCATCAAAAATTCCGTATATTCGCAAGATTATTTGCAAATACATTTATTCCCAAAGATATGGAAGAGGTAAACAAGGAAGTAACTGAGACCAGAAATCTCAACTTTTTGGAGGAGATCATCGAGGCTGATCTCGCAAGCGGCAAGTGTGAATCGGTAATGACCCGTTTCCCACCTGAGCCGAACGGATACCTTCACATCGGACATGCGAAGAGTATCTGCATCAATTTCGGACTTGCAAAGAAATACGGCGGAAAGACAAATCTCCGCTTCGACGATACAAACCCTGTAAAGGAAGACACTGAGTACGTAGACTCAATCAAGGAGGACATCAAGTGGCTCGGTTTCGAGTGGGAGAACGAGCGTTATGCTTCTGACTACTTCGATCAGCTCTATGAGTGGGCTGAGGAGCTTATCAAGAAGGGTCTTGCTTATGTAGACGACCAGACACAGGAGGAAATCCTCGCAGTTCGTGGTACTGTACAGGTGCCAGGAACTGAGAGCCCATAC
>JAFYRK010000054.1 GCA_017559545.1 Bacteroidales bacterium | reverse complement strand
TGAGTTAGAGGACTCCTGAGTAGGGCGGGACACGAGGAATCCTGTCTGAATCTACGGGGACCATCCCGTAAGGCTAAATACGACCAGAAGACCGATAGTGAACCAGTACTGTGAAGGAAAGGTGAAAAGCACCGTGAACAACGGGGTGAAAGAGAACCTGAAACCGTTCGCTTACAAGCGGTCGGAGTCCCGAAAGGGATGACGGCGTGCCTTTTGCATAATGAGCCTACGAGTTACTTCTCACCGGCAAGGTTAAGCACTTCAGGTGCGGAGCCGAAGCGAAAGCGAGTCTGAATAGGGCGTTAAGTCGGTGGGAGTAGACGCGAAACCTTGTGATCTACCCTTGACCAGGTTGAAGGAACCGTAACAGGTTCTGGAGGACCGAACCAGTTTCCGTTGAAAAGGATTTGGATGAGTTGAGGGTAGGGGTGAAAGGCTAATCAAACTGGGAGATAGCTCGTACTCCCCGAAATGTCTTTTGGGACAGCCTCGATTTAGCTTGCATGAGGTAGAGCTACTGATAGGATGCGAGGGCTTCACCGCCTATCAAATCCTGACAAACTCCGAATGCGTGCAAGTGATGATCGGGAGTGAGTCGCCGGGTGCTAATGTCCGGTGGCGAGAGGGAAAGAGCCCAGACCAACAGCTAAGGCCCCCAATGGTATGCTAAGTTGATAGAACGATGTTCGGTTGCTTAGACAGCTAGGATGTTAGCTTGGAAGCAGCTATTCATTTAAAGAGTGCGTAACAGCTCACTAGTCGAGCGACTGAGCGTGGATAATAAACGGGCATCAAGCATACAGCCGAAGCTATGGACTCAAATTAGAGTGGTAGGGGAGCATTCCAGCCGGCGCTGAAGATCAACTGTGAGGTTGGTTGGAGCGACTGGAAAAGAAAATGTAGGCATAAGTAACGACAATGCGGGCGAGAAACCCGCACACCGAAAACCCAAGGTTTCCTGAACAACGTTAATCGGATCAGGGTAAGTCGGGACCTAAGGGTAATCCGAAAGGAGAACTCGATGGACAAACGGTTAATATTCCGTTACCTGTATATCATAGTTAGGAGAGACGGAGAAGTGACACGCACGCGGACTGACGGAATAGTCCGTTGAAGGTCGTAGGTAAATCCGGTGGTTAAGAGCTACGGATGCTGATGACTGACAGTACAGCAAGCCTTCGGGTGCGCTGATAGTTGCGGTAAACAGACTCCCAAGAAAATCTTCGAAGCGATAATGGTATATCAGCCCGTACCGTAAACCGACACAGGTGGGTGAGGAGAGAATCCTCAGGTGCTCGAGTGAATCATGGCTAAGGAATTCGGCAAGTTTACCCCGTAACTTCGGGATAAGGGGACCCTGCATAGCAGGGCGCAGAGAAATGGCCCAGGCGACTGTTTAACAAAAACACATGGCTTTGCAAAATCGTAAGATGAAGAATAAGGCCTGACACCTGCCCGGTGCCGGAAGGTTAAGAGGGGGCGTCATCGAAAGAGAAGCGCTGAATTGAAGCCCCGGTAAACGGCGGCCG
>JAFYRK010000053.1 GCA_017559545.1 Bacteroidales bacterium | reverse complement strand
AGGTTGTCCGGTTGGACCGCTTCCACCTTCCGGTAATACTCCAGGGCTTGGGGCAAGTCGCCGTTCAGTTTGTGGCATTGGGCGAGATGCTTGTTGGTCCAGATGTTGTCCGGCAAGAGAAGGTCGGCATGTTCATAGTGTCGGATAGCCTCTGTATATCGTTTCTGCTTTTGGAGGATGTATCCGGCTTTCTGGTACACTTCCGGAATCTCACAGTGCGCATTCATCAGTTTCTGGTAGAGCGAATAGGCCTCTTCCCCATATTCTTTTTGCAATAGATGGTCGGCCAGTTCCTTGGTGATTGTCTCCTCCTGAAGTGCTTCTCCCAACCAGGCGTTTTCCCACAAGTGGAATTCCCAGCGGAAGATATCCTCTTCCTCCTGGTGGCGTCTCCAGAGTTTGAAGAAACGATACAGGTCTTGTATGTATTGTCGGCTGATGCCTTTGGCTTCTTTCTTCTTTTGCATGAGGGCTTCCAACTTGTCCCGATGCTCTTCGTTCATGCGTGCCTGTTCTTCCATTTGTTGCATGGACATCTCTCTCATGGATGGGGGCATATTCAGGATAGCCAGGGCAAAGGAATACTTGTCCGAGTTGCAGAAATAGTCCGAATGCACAATCAGTTTGAGCGGCGAGAATGCCGAGCCTTCAAAATCCTTCTTGAGAGGAGAAAGCATCGGAAGGTTCAAGTCGAACGGATAGAACCAGTGCGAAATTTGGTGGAAGAACGGGTACTGCTTGAGTTGTGCAAACGAACTCATGTACACATCGGCACCGGCCATCTGCCATTCGCCCATTTCCTTGATCTTGTCGTTCATGCCGCTTTTGTCCATCCATTCTTCCCATTCCGGATTGCGTTCTTCCGGATCTTCCGGTTCGTCGAAACGGAATTTGGGGTCATTCAGTTGCTTGGCGTTCTTCATCATCTCGGGGATGATTTCTTCACGCATCTTCTTGTCTATCTTGGTGGTCTCGCGGGTGATGAGCAGTTGCATCTGGATGGTATACAGGTTCTTCCGGAAACTCTCCTCTTCGTTCAGCAACGAGAGTCGGGAGACAGTCTCCGGATAGAGCGCTATCCGCTTTTCGTGCTTGGATACAGCGATGACGATACCCACCAGGGCGCGTTGGCTGATGAGTAGTCCTTCGTGCTTGTAGGCCTCCAGCAGGAAGTTGAATTTCTTGTTGTCGAATACACGCAGCAGGCTCAGGGTGGCAGCACTCACCATGACCGCCAGGTCTTGGGGGCTGACAAGCATGGAGTGTAAGATCTCCATGGCTTCCTTCGCCTCGTTGTCGGTCCAGAAAGGAGTGGCCCAGGTCTTGTCGAACAATTCATTCACGACCGATTCATGAACCTGGTATATCTTTTCCAGTTCCGCTTTCTGCCGTTTCTCCTCGTGATAGAGCAGGGGAGCGGTAGATACATCTTCCGTAAAGGTTTCCAGTTGCATCTGGAGTTCGGAATAAGCCTTGGCCGGTTGCAGGGCAAAGGTACGGATACGGTCGTAATACATGGCACTTGTCTTGATGGAAAGCAAGGCGATGTTGGTTGCATCCGTCAGTTCGTAAGCGGTACGAAGGGTCTGTTGGTAGAAGTTTCTCCGGTTGGGATCGTCCATGCCTTCTCCGGCATATTGTAGCATATAGCCATACGCTGTAAGTGTATTTTCTATCTGGCTGCGGAGTGTCCAGTGGTTGGTTTGCATCCCGATGCCTTGCAGTTGGATCAACGCCTCTTTCAGTCGGCCGGCATCGAGCAACTGGTATATATCTTCTATTCCTTCGTACATAAATATTTCGTTTGATGAGTATGCAAATGTAATGAAATTCCGAAATACTTCCACTTGTTTTAACAAACTAATCAGATTATTCTGTATTTTTGCCGTTAGACTAAACAAAATCTATGGATATAACAGAATTGCAGCATATCTACGCCACCCATCCGAATGTCAAGGGGCTGGCGAAACAACTGGAAAATTCCTCGGTGAGGACGTTTTTCCTGGGAGGACTACATGCCTCCGCTTCCCCGCTTTTCTTCTCTTCCTTCCTGCAGCATGCATCGCAGACCATTGTCTTTATCCTGAACGACATGGAAGAGGCGGGTTATTTCTATCACGACCTTGTGCAAATCAATGGCGAGGAAAATGTCCTGTTCTTTCCTTCGTCGTATCGTCGTGCCATTAAGTACGGACAGAAAGATGCCGGAAACGAGATTCTCCGCACCGAGGTGCTGAGCCGCATCCAGAAGGGAGACCACGTGTGTATCGTGACTTGTCCCGAAGCGGTGGCGGAGAAAGTCGTGTCGAGCCGGGAACTCTCCAGCCGTACCCTGAAACTGGAAGTGGGCGAGCATACGGAAGTCAGTACCATCATGGACATCCTGGCGGACTTTGGCTTCGAACGGGTGGACTATGTCTATGAGCCGGGCCAATATGCCTTGCGCGGTAGCATTGTCGATGTGTTCTCCTATGCCTCCGAATATCCCTATCGCATCGACTTTTTCGGCGATGAGATAGACAGTATCCGTACCTTCGAGGTGGATTCGCAACTCTCGAAGGAAAAGAAGCAGAGCATTGCCATTGTGCCGGAACTGAGCGTATCGGGCAGCGGAGAGTTCGTATCGTTCCTCGAATTCATCCCGAAGGACAGCCTTCTGGTTCTGAAGGATTTCTTCTGGGTAAAGGAACATATCGACAAGATTCATGAAGATGCCATTTCGCCGATGGCCCTGGCTGCCGATGAGGAAAACAAGAAAGAGTTGCTGCGTATCGCCAAGAATCTGATTGACGGAGGCGGCTTCATGATGCAGTCCCTGAATTTCCGTCGCATCGAGTTCGGTAACAAACCGACGGGTACCCCGCAGGCTACCCTGACTTTCGATACCCAGGCACAGCCTATTTTCCACAAGAATTTCGAACTGGTGAGCGGCTGCTTCCGTGAATTCATGGCGAAAGGATATACCCTCTATATCTGTACCGACAGCGAAAAGCAGGCCAAACGCTTGAAGGACATCTTCGAGGAACGGAAGGACAACATCTCCTTTACCTATGTGAACAAGACCCTGCACGAAGGGTTTACGGACCACACGCTGAAAGGATGCTTCTTTACCGACCATCAGATATTCGACCGATTCCATAAATACAGCCTCCGTAGCGACCGTGCCCGTAGCGGTAAGGTGGCGCTTTCGCTCAAGGAACTCAACCAGTTTGAGCCGGGCGACTATGTGGTGCATATCGACCACGGTATCGGGAAGTTTGCAGGCTTGGTGCGTCTGCCCAATGGAGACACCACGCAGGAGGTCATCAAGCTCATCTATCAGAACGACGATGTGGTGTTCGTATCCATCCACTCGTTGCACAAGATTTCGAAATACAAGGGCAAGGAGGGCGAACCTCCGCGCATTAATAAGTTGGGTACAGGCGCTTGGGAGAAAATCAAGGAGAAGACCAAGAGCAAGATCAAGGACATTGTCCGCGACCTCATCAAGCTTTATTCCCAACGCAAGCAGGAAAAGGGCTTCTCGT
>JAFYRK010000052.1 GCA_017559545.1 Bacteroidales bacterium | reverse complement strand
TGCACGCAATGTGCATGGTCGCAATATTCTCTCTTCTCGTGCTCAACATTCTAAGATAGTTACGCCTGCTCAGGCGGTTTCACGCAATAGACTATCCAAGATCTCCCGCACATTCCGACAGCTCTCCGATTCCCAAATTAATCAGTGGGAGGTCTTGGCTGGTCATATGAAGGGCATCTCTACATTCGGCAAGGCAGCCGAGCTTACTGCCCACAACGCTTTCATCAGAATCAACACCAATCTACAGATGGTCGGTGAGTCTATGCTTGCTGATGCTCCGCTTTATACGGTTGATGTGCCCGAGGTCGAGTATGAAGGTTTCTGGATCTCTCCTGATAAGATTGTCTTTGTAAATATACAGCAGCCATCAGATGATCATGTCCTGGTCTTCAAGATGACCAAGGCTTTGAGTCCTGGAGTTTCTTCCGGCTGGGACCAAACAGTTATAATTACTCCTGGTCTTGAGCCTGAGTACGGAGATGCGGAGCTGACAGAACTTTATACTGATATTAAAGGATATACTCTTGAGGCCGGCCAAAGGTATTTCTGCGAGTTCTATTGGCTTGACAAGAAGACCGGCTTTACGGGCGAATCTATGGCCATCAGTGCTGTTTGCAAGGACACTTCCGTTGGGCACAACGCTCCGTATGTTCCTCGTGCAATTGTAGAGATTGATGAGATCTATCTTGAGTCTACAAGAAACTTAATCAGCGATACTGCAATCGGATTCTCACAGGGCTCCACAATGGTCAATGCTAAGTTTCACTATGAGTTCAGGAATACCCGAGTGAATGCTTATTACAACCTTGATAATGTTCCTGATTCTGTGCCTAAATGTAGAATCTTCGTTTTGGGCCGAGGTACAAGGTTATCTCCAAGATCCGTGAATATGATTCGTGTGGACTTCACTCCAAAAGAGGAGTACTTCGAGGTTCATGTTAACCCTGAGATTTATCGTGCAGAGCATTATTACGATGTGTTTGACACAACAATAGCAATCAAACAATAATAGGATTGGATTATGATTATCACTTCAACAGGAAATAATTTCGGTGCTGAGCAGGTTGAGTTTAAAGCTGTTCTCAATGAAAACTATGTAATCCTTAATGGTCGTATGGCGTTTGACAGAAAGACGGAGGAATACAAGGCAGCTGATGTATTGGAGATATATGTACCAGATTTATCAATGAAGCGTAGTATGGAGACGGCCGTCTTCATGAACTATACTTCCAAGCAGTATGACAGAAATGGAACGATTGTTCGTTCTTGGATCAAGGATAAGAACACAATCTGTCTTGAGAAATTTTCGGTAAATGACAATTATACGGACTTTGAATTCGTATTCTTCTGTGCATATCTCCCCAAAGGTCAGCGTGAGACATTCATCGTAGATGGCGAGGTTGACCTTCAGATTGAGAATCTTCCAAACAACATGTACTGCGATCACTATTGTGCGTATGTTAATGACTCATGGGCTCTTATCTGTTTGGGCATTGAGAATCTCGGCGCAGTAGATTTTGGAACTCCGTTTTCGTTTGATCTCGTGAATTTTCCCAAAGATATATCTGCAGAGCTTCTGTTGTCTTGCCCGATGGGATACGCTCAGGGTTGGGGTAATTCAACCCTTCCTGCGCGAATACAGAATGGTCAGTTCATATGTGATGGCTATACAGAATCACAAGACCCTCAGGTTTCTTGTGGAGTCGTTAAAGCGTATATCGTAAAAGAATTATAGTTATGCCAAAGATGTCCCATATAGAGATCACGCGTCTGCAGGGTGGACTTGCAATAGCTAGCTTCAGCTTTGGAGTCCTCATTGCGATGGTGTGTCTGTTCTGGATCGAGCCGCTTGGAGAGATTACATATTCGGCAATTTCAATCGTCAGCGAGTTGCTTGTGCTATGTGGGGCAATCCTCGGTGTAAAGGCTTCCTACGATGTCAAATTCCATAAGTTCGAAGCAGAACTGCTCAAGAAAGCAGACCGGAAAGAATAACATCTAAAACCTAACCTATGAAAAACTTTCTCACCCTCGTTCTTTTCTCTGCTTTGTGTGTAGCCTGTGCGACTGCCCGACAGGCTGCACCGTCAGAGAAGATCATCACAGAAACCCGCATCGAGACAGTATTTCAGACGGATACTGTCTTCCTTGAAGTCCCCAAGATTGTAGAGAAGATCGTCACTGCTGATACAATCTCAGTTCTCGAGAACGACTATGCCATGAGTTCTGCGTCAGTGTCTGATGGATTGCTTTCTCATTCTCTTGAGACCAAACCTGTGCAGCAGCCGGTGGAAGTTCAGACCAAGATCGTCTATCGTGACAGTGTCGTCTTCAAAGACGTGGTCGTGTATGAGACTGTGGAAGTGGAGAAAGAACTCACCGGATGGCAGACCTTCAAAATGAAGATGGGAGGCTGGATGCTCGGCCTCATCATAATAGCGATAGTATGTTTGATACTATATATTGTTAAACCCCTAAAACTTAAACTATCATGAAGTACGTTCCTTCAATCGCCTTCGACGAAATGTCAGGCTCAGCAAAGGGTGTAACCGCAGCCAAGGTGCGCGGTCGTAAGTACATCCGTAATCGTGGTTACGGCGGATCAGTCCGCACAAGTGCCCAGGCAGC
>JAFYRK010000051.1 GCA_017559545.1 Bacteroidales bacterium | reverse complement strand
TGAGGGATACCGTTTTGTAGCTCTGTGTGTCCATCTTGTACTTTTAAATGGTTAATACTTAATTAATTATAATAAAAATTGCGATCCCTACACTACATAGGGGTCGCAAAGATAAGAATAATATTTTGATTGACAAAATTATATTGACAATACATTCAGCACGTTAATAAGCTCACGGTCAATAGGCTTATCTACTCTGATAGCCTTGTTAAACGGCACGTAAACGATCTGGTCATTCTTAACTCCAACCATGATATTGCGCTGTCCGTCCTTAAGGGCCTCGATAGCCGCAACGCCAAGACGGCTGGCAAGTATACGGTCGTTGGCCGTAGGGATACCGCCACGCTGGAGGTGACCAAGGATTGTCACGCGAGCCTCATACTCCGGATACTCATGGACAAGACGGTCCGCGTAATACTGAGCGCCGCCCGATCCATCCTTCTTGCTCTCGGAAACAAGAACGATGGAACTGTTCTTGCTCTTGCGTACTCCCCTGCCGATGAATGTGGCAAGCTGATCGACATCTGTCTTGTCCTCCGGGATGATCGCAGCCTCTGCTCCTGTCGCAATGGCAGCATTCTGCGCGAGGAAGCCGGCATCGCGTCCCATCACCTCAACGAAAAAGATGCGGTTGTGGGAGTTGGCGGTGTCACGGATCTTGTCCACGCACTCCATGATTGTATTAAGTGCTGTATCGTAACCGATTGTGGTATCTGTACCGTAAAGGTCATTGTCAATGGTACCAGGAAGGCCGACACATGGAATGTCATACTCAGAAGCGATTACCTGAGCGCCGGCAAGCGAGCCGTTACCTCCAATCACAATGAGGGCATCAATGCCATGAGCCTTGATGTTCTCGTACGCGCGTGCGCGTCCTTCTTCATTCATGAAGTCCTTGCTTCGGGCTGTCCTCAAAATCGTACCTCCGCGATTGATTGTTCCGCTTACGCTTTCTGATGTGAAATCCTTGATTTCATTATTGATGAGGCCTTCCCATCCACGGTAGATTCCCTTTACGTTCCAACCGTTATAGATTGCTGCACGGGTCACGGCTCTGATGGCCGCGTTCATTCCGGGAGCATCACCGCCTGAGGTGAGCAGACCTATTGTAGATATCTTTGCCATGTCGTATTGATTTATCTTCGCAAATCTACAAAATTTCTGCTAATTTTGCAGATTATTATGAATATAGGCAATATAGAATTAGGAGACAGACCGTTGTTTCTGGCACCGATGGAGGATGTGACCGACGCATCCTTCCGTTTCATATGCAAGGAATTCGGTGCAGACATGATGTACACGGAATTCATCTCGTCCGACGGACTTATACGCGATGCGCGTAAATCCCTCGAGAAGCTCGTGACATACGATTACGAAGCACCTGTCGGAATCCAGATTTACGGAAACATACCGGAGGCGATGGTGGATGCCGCCAAGATGGCGGAGCAGGCTGCACAGATTGCCGGAGGCCATGGCGCCGACCTTGTGGACATCAACTTCGGATGTCCCGTAAACAAGATCGCACGTCGCGGCGCAGGTTCGGGCATGATGCGTGAGCCGGACAAGATGGTAGAGATCACCCGTCAGGTTGTAGAGGCAGTGAAACTTCCTGTGACTGTAAAGACGCGTCTGGGATGGGATGAAGACTCCAAGATCATAGTCGAACTGGCAGAGAGACTGCAGGACGTGGGCATTAAGGCCCTGACCATCCACGGCCGCACACGCTGTCAGATGTATACGGGAGAGGCAGACTGGACCCTGATCGGAAAGGTCAAGGAGAATCCTCGTATGCATATACCTATTATAGGTAATGGCGACATCAACTCGCCGCAGAAAGCTAAGGAATACTTTGACCGCTACGGTGTTGACGGCATAATGATCGGACGCGCAACTTATGGCCACCCGTGGATTTTCCAGGAAATCAAACATTATCTCCAGACGGGAGAGCTGATGCCACAGATGAGTGTCATCGACAGGGTCGCCCTGGCAAAGAGACATCTGGCAAAGTCGATAGAGATAAAGGGAGACCGCGTAGGAATCCTCGAGATGCGCAGACATCTGTCATGTTACTTCAAGGGTCTGCCTGACTTCAAGGAGACAAGGCTCAAACTGGTGACCTTGAACGATCCGGCAGAGCTCATGACGACACTGGACTATATTGCCGGACGTTGGGGCGAGAACGAAGCACCCATGGCGGGTAACGTATATAATGTATAGAATAGAATGGACAAGATATTATTATTCCCATATTGGCTGACGTTGAAGATAAGACACCTGCTTTTCGACAACGGGTGCCGCAAGGTATATACACCTGAGGTTCCTTCGATATGCATCGGCAACATTACAGTAGGCGGAACAGGTAAGACTCCGCACACAGAAATGCTGGTCCGCACCCTGCTTGAAGACGAGCAGTGGCAAGGAAAGAACATAGCTGTGCTGTCGCGAGGATACAAGCGCAAGAGCAAGGGCTTCCAGCAGGTTGTCGCGGACGGAAGAGCACTGGACTTTGGTGACGAGCCGCTTCAGATAAAGAAGAAGTTCCCTCAGATAACCGTGGCTGTGGATAGCTCGCGCAAGAAGGGATGCATGTTCCTGACAGCACCTGAAACAGTAAAGACTTCGAAGAAAGGCAAAAAGTGCATACATAAGGATTTCCCTAAGGCAGACCTTATACTTCTTGATGACGCATTCCAGCACAGAAAGGTTAAGGCTGGAGTGAACATCGTGCTGGTGGACTACAGCAGGCCGATATTCAACGACCACCTCATGCCGCTGGGCAAACTCCGTGACCTGCCGGAGAGAATTGCCGCCGCCGACATCGTGATCGTATCGAAGTGTCCTAAACACATGGACGGATGGGAGAAAAGCAATTGGGCACAGGCGCTCGGACTTAACGGATACGACGCAGCCGAATGCGTTGGTACAAGAGACAATGGAAAGAAGCAGAACCTGTTCTTCACTACGATAACTTATGACACACCGCAGGCTATATTCCCAGAGGGAGACTCACGCTACCTATACGCGCAGAGACTCATACTCTTCACTGGCATAGCCAACGATGCACCTTTGGCAAGATACCTCTGCGGAACATACAAGATCGTGAAGCACTTCAACTTCCCTGACCACCACAATTTCAGCCGAAGCGACATCATGTCCATAAGGAACGCCGGTGATGCCTTCCCTACTTCGGTGATCATGACAACGGAAAAAGACTGCCAGAGAGTACGCGACTCCAAGGCAGTCCCTGAATCTTTGAAGCAGAGATTGTTCTATGCTCCGATCAAGACAGATTTCCTTCGTCCAGAGGACAAAGAGAAATTTAGAATTATACTGAAAGAGCTTCTGAATTAAGTTCAGAAGCTCTTTTACTATTTACCCGAGATTATTTCATTCTGTACCTCAACCGATACCTCATGGATCGCATTGAAAACGGTCTTGATGAAATCTTCAGGCAAGCCATATTCCTCACCCTTTGCAATCACCTTTGCCAGAACCTTATCCCAACGGTTTGTCTGCAGGATAGCGATGTTGCTGTTTCTCTTAATCTCACCTATCTGGCGACTGATCTTCATTCTTGAACCCAGCGCATAGAGAATGTTCTCATCAATAATATCAATCTTCGCACGAAGCTGATCGATGTTCTCCTTCCACTCCGGAGAATCGGAGTCCTTGTCCTTTACCTTGATCTGATTGTAAAGGAGGTCGCTCAGTTCATCAGGAGTGAGCTGCTGCTTCGCGTCACTCAAGGCTACGGTTGGATTGCAGTGCGACTCGATCATGAGTCCCTCGAAGCCAAGGTCCAGCGACCTCTGACTGATCTCACGGATATAGTCCTTGCATCCGGCCATGTGACTTGGGTCAACAAAGAAAGGAAGCTCAGGATAACGGTTACGCAGTTCTATGGCAACCTGCCACTGAGGATCGTTCCTATAGTTAATCTTGTCGAATGTCGAAAAACCTCTGTGGATGATACCCAACTTCTTTATACCAGCTCGATTCAGACGTTCCAATGCACCGATCCAAAGGTCAAGATCCGGGTTCACAGGGTTCTTCACAAGCACCGGAATGTCGGTATCCTTCAATGCATCTGCAATCTCCTGAACAAGGAACGGGTTGGCTGTAGTCCTTGCACCCAGCCACACCAGATCCACTCCGAACTTAAGGCACTCAAACACATGTTTCTCACTTGCCACCTCGGTAGCGATCTTCAGTCCATACTCTTTCTTCGCCTTCTGCATCCACCTTAAGCCCTCTGAACCTACTCCCTCAAATGAGCCCGGATGAGTCCTCGGCTTCCATATTCCCGCACGGTACACATTTATACCCATATCGCGAAGACCTTTTGCTGTCTCCATGACCTGCTCTTCTGTCTCTGCACTGCATGGACCGGCCACCACACTAGGTCTCGGCTCGGTAAACATTCCCCAATCGTAGAGGGGAATTATATCAAGGTTTCTTGTAGCCATAGTTATCGTTTTATCTTATAATCCTTCTGATACGGTTAGCCTCTTCAATGAGGGTACGTATGGTTTTTTCGTCTCCGTCGGCAATAGCCTGACGAAAGGCGTTCATCTTCTCTATATAGGTATCCATCACATGAAGTACATTGTCCTTGTTCTGCTTCAGGATCGGGGTCCACATGTCTGGGCTACTCTTTGCGAGGCGGACTGTGGAAGAGAAACCTCCTGAAGCGAGGTCAAAGATATGTTTCTCATCATTTTCCTTATCAAGGACAGTCAAGGCCAGCGCGAATGAGGTCACATGAGATATGTGGGATACATATGCAGTATGCACATCATGATTTGCGGACTCCATGCGGATAACCCTCATGTTCAATGTATCATAAAGGGCCTCAACCTTAGCAACTGCCTCCGGGCATGAATCCTCCGGATCACAGATTATGCATGCATGGCCGTCAAACATACCTGACATCGCTGCCCATGGTCCACTATATTCGGTTCCCGCCATAGGATGGGTCGCCACATAATGCTTACGGCATGGATGACACTTCACACTTTCTGCCAGCATCTCCTTTGTGGAGCAGACATCTATGACCACTTTTTCACCAGCCCCATATGAATCCGGACCCTCCTGCACCGCCTGATATGCGTCCAGCACCTTTGAAAGCAGCTTCGCCGCTGCTCCCACCGGCACCGCAAGCACCACAATATCACTCTCCGCTACACACTCCTCAAGGGTTACAATCTTATCCACCAGGCCAATCTGCCTGGCAGCCGCAGCATTGACGGGCTCAGTCTCCACACCCACGACCTTATGCGCAAAGCCTCTGCGCTTGAGGTCTATAGCCATAGAGCCTCCTATCAATCCTAATCCTACTATACCTATGTTCATTGTTGTTCAATTTATTCAGCCCCCTCACCTATGCTCGGGATAATAGAACGAATGCGTTCTGCTGCCTTCTTCAATAGTTCAGGTTTGGCGCAAAGGGAGATACGGATGTAGTCTTCTCCGTTCCTGCCGAAAATGAAACCAGGGGTTATGAACACGCCAGCCTCATATAATATCTTGTCAGCAAGGGCCTCACCTTTACCTGACGGAACCTTGCCCCATAGGAACATGCCGGCGGATCCATGGTCATATTCAACTCCGAGCAGGTCAAAGATTTCTCCAGCGAGTACTCTGCGACGGGCATACTCATCATTCAGCTGAGCGAACCATTCAGGGCCCTGTCTCAACGCCTCGACAGCGGCGAGCTGGAGCGGTTTGAACATTCCTGAGTCCATCTGACTCTTAACCTTGAGTATCTGCTCTATAACATCCGCCTCAGCCGCAACCATTCCTATACGCCAACCTGCCATGTTGTGTGCCTTGCTGAGCGAGTTGAGCTCAAGACAACACTCCTTTGCACCTGGCTGTGCCAGAATAGACAGAGGGTTGTCATTCAATATGAAGCTGTATGGATTATCGTTGCATATCATTATGCCGTGACGCTTTCCGAAATCAACTAACCTTGTATATAGTTCCTCGGTTGCCGGTGCGCCGGTAGGCATACCGGGATAGTTTGTCCACATGATCTTCACCCCGCTCAGATCCATCTGTTCCAACGCCTCAAAATCAGGCTGCCAGCCATTCCCGGCTTTGAGATCATAAGCCATAATCTCAGCTTCCACAAGCTTAGATGCCGACGAATATGTAGGATAGCCCGGGTCTGGAACAAGGACTTTATCGCCTTTATTCAGGAACGCCAATGAAATAAGCAAAATACCCTCCTTGGATCCTACCAGAGGCTGAATTTCCTTGACCGGATCCAGCTCGACGCCATACCACCGGGCATACCAGTCGGCAAACGCCTGTCTAAGTTCCGGCAGTCCTACATAGCTCTGATATGCATGATTACCTGACTGAACGGCTGCGGATGTCAATGCCTCTATGGCCTCCTGCGGAGGCATACCGTCAGGCGAGCCGATGCCGAGGTTGATCACCGGACCCTCCCCTGCAGCTGCCTTATGTGAGTTAATAAGCGCTATCTCCTTGAGTTTCCTCGAGAAGTAATATTCCTGCACGGACTGAGTCCGCACTGCTGGATGTATTATCATATGGAATTATTTAGAACGAGACTTGCGGGATTTTCTTTCCTCGTACTTCAAACGATATTTTTCCAATGCTTCGAGATCTCTTCTCTGCTGCTTGGCCTGTCCCTCAAGAGCTCTACGCTTTCGCTTTCTCTCCTTAGCCAATTTCCTAGCCTCCTTGGCCGCAGCCTTATCCGCATCACGTCTATCAAGTTCAGCCCACTTAGCATCCAAAGCCTCCTGTTTTGCTTTCTTCTTCGCCTCTTTCGCAGCCTTCTTCGCAGCCTTAGCCTTTTCAGCAGCCTCCTTCTTCGCAGCTTTTTCAGACGCCTTTATCTGCTCTGGAGTCAGAACAACTGAGGTATCCGCTGCTGCAAGAGAATCCGCTGCATGCCTGAGAGAATCTACGACAGCGAGAGAATCTATCACATGACGTCTGGCCAATGAATCCACTTTTGCAAGGCTGTCCCTTCTCGCGAGAGAATCCACAAGCACGAGCCGAGCAAGGCTGTCCCGGCGCTCACGCTCGGCTTCTCTAGCCTGAGCCAGCCTACGTTCTCGTGCACGCACCCTCTGGAGAGAATCACGCACCTCCATCTGGCGATATACGTCACCAATATATCCAGGGAAATATATATTCGTCTGAGTGAACTTAGCGTGCGGGCGAGCCTGATATGCGCGTCGCTCTGACGGGCGTAACGACAGAGGAGTTACAGCATTGCGGTCCGCTGGACGTTTTTCCGACTGCCAGTTGAAACCTTTAAGCTTCTGGTCGTCACCCGAAAGCTGCACTATCGGATAAGCATCGTTCTTAGCCTGATCGTAATAGTAGATCTTCTGTATATTACCGTCAAGGAATGTTGCAGACAACATCTTTGACTCCGGCTTATTCACCGTGGCAAATACCCCGTTCTCTTCTATATAGAACAACGCTGATGCTCCTCCAAGCACATCGAAACGTGTCAATGTTCCCTGGTCATCGAAGAATGCAAGCATTTCTGTTCCCTTGATCTGGTCATAGTGAGTAGAGTCCTCCTGGATATGAATGAATGCATTCGCCATGAGACTGGCCTTTTCCATACCACCATCCTTGACCATGACACTGATGCTGTCGGCAGAGTATTGTCTGGTAATGTCCTGCCATATCACAGGCTGTACGTAAAGGCGTGCAAGGGAATCCAGATCAGAATAAAGAAGCGAATCACAGACTATCTGCATACTCTTCTTATATACCCTGACATTCTTGACAGCTTCCAGGAAGCCCATCTTTGTCGTATCCTCAGGCTCCTCTGCCACTACCTTGCCAGCTATGGAAAGAGAGTCGGAAACCAATGATAAGGAGTCCGAAAACATTGACAAGGAATCAGAAGATACTGACAAGGAATCCGCAGACGGTTTCGATGAACCTCTGGATAATGCAGACACTCCGGTAGGTTTTCCGAGCGCTCCAGCCTGTTGTTTCCCACCTTGCGACAAGCCGGACTGCCTATCACCCTGCGGTGGACCAGATTGCTTCCTGCCTCCCTGTGACGCAGCGTCTGGTCTGTAATTAGGATCATTCCTGGCTGCTTCTTCAGCCTCCTTTGCGGCAGCTTCAGCAGCTTTCTTGCGATATTCTCCTACCGGATCCACATTCATGGACTCAATTCTCTTTGTAGCATCCAGTACAACCAGGCTGTCCACATCGCACATCTTTACGGTATAGTAAACAAGCCTTTCGGCACCAAGATACAAAGTATCAATACTACCGTCTTCCTCGGTTGTCTGAGATATTACTGCAGGTCTGCGCGTCATCGTCACCTTGGCCAGAGAGTCCACATAGTGGATTCTTCCTGCAAGACCGAAGACATTACGCGTCGTATCTGTCACCTGGGCATTACCGAGCATATCCACGTCGGATGTATTCCTGTAAAAATACAGCGTATCGCTCCAGCCCTCCTGATCCTCGGACATGACATGAACCTTATCAGCAAAGAAAAACACTTCCCTTCCTCTGTCGTACCAGCCTCTGTTGGCCGAAAGCATGTTCTCATCCTTCCACACATCCGTAGCCAACCCGAAAGTTGCAAGATCAAGGTCTGACTGATATATAAGAGACCTTGTCTTCACGAATATTGAATCGGTGAACATATTCACTTCATCCGTAAAGGTGAATGTCTTGGTCTTGGAATCGTATGTACCGTTACGGCTTTCTATTATCTGGCCGTCCTTGTCCCTCATTGCACCACCTCTCTGGAACACTGCCACAGAATCCTTGGTATTATAATCCAAATGCCTTGTCCTCAAGGTATTATGATCCTTGTCAGTAAGCTGCACGACAGAACCTCGGAACTCAGCCAGATCCATGTCTATGAAATATGTGAGCTTATCACTTGTAAGGACGGTTTCCTCCTGAAGGATGCTGACATTGCCCCATGCCTCTATCTTCTTGGAGTCCACGCTCCACAGGGCAGTATCACACAGCAGATAGGTACCGTTATGAAGGAATCTTGCAGGTCCTATAATCTTTCTGTAGCTTGCTCCAGCTATATCCACCATCTTGGCGGACTTGGAACTCAACAGAACCACAAGGCTATCCTTATCTTCCTCTGAACCACCGTTATTCCTCTGACCCTGGGCTCTGGACATGACGGAAAAGCCCGCCAGAACGACGAGGAAAGGCAATATCAGGTTCTTGAGGAATTTCATAGACTAAGTAAGGATTATTTGCGGACCTTCTCGCTCCAACCCTCACGCTCAAAATCACAATCACCGAAGAGAGGGTCAATCACAATATAAGTAGAACCGATTTTCGATTCAATGAAATCATTTATAGCCTTTGACTGAAGTTCGGACCTTGCCTGCTCAAGAAGCAATGTATAGTCATGATTGAAGGTTGCCGGATGAGCAGGAATTATCTTATCCACCTTTATGATCTTATACACGAGATTTCCATCACGTCCCTCGTTGTCAAGCGACTCGAAAGGTTCAGATATCTCACCCTCCTTAAGACCTGCGATAGCGGCATAATCCTGTGGCTTGAGCTGATCTATCTCGAAATATGAAGAACCTGTATTGGGGTCAGCCATCTGTCCGCCATTGGTCCTTGTTGCAGGATCCTCCGAATAGAATCTGGCGGCAAGTTCAAAAGTCACAGCTTCATTTGCCAGCTCTGTCCTGAGGCTGTCAAGTGTATGGAAGCCCTTCTCCCTATCGTTAGAGGTATATTCCGGTTTGAGAAGGATATGACGTGCATTGAACATATCACCATTCTTTTCGATCACCTCTATAAGATGGAATCCGTCAGGAGTCTCAACGATCTGAGACACCACGCCTGGTTTCAAAGACATGGCCGCATCAGAGAACGCAGGCCAGAAAATTGACTTGGAAGCCATACCAAGTTCTCCTCCCTTTCTCGCAGAACCAGGGTCCTGAGAATACAGACGTGCCAAAGTAGAGAAGCGCTCACCGTTTATGATACGCTCACGGATCGAAAGCAGACGCTCCTTGACGGCAAGATTAGCAGCCTCACGGTCAGGATATACGCATATCTGGCTGAGCTGATACTTCACAGGTACCATTGGAAGATCATCCTGATCTATTCTCGCCACGTACTGCTGCACATCGTAAGGAGTAAGCTCAGGAATTCCCGATGCTATCTTCTGCTGCATCTGCTGGGTAAGATTCTGATCCTCAATTGTAGCTTTCCACTCCTGGCGAAGCTTGTAGACAGGCTTGCCGAACTGCTTCACAAGCGCATCTTCACCACCAAGATTGGTCTTAAGCATATCGATTCTGTTGTTGAGCTCACTCTCTACCATATCATTGTTGACGGCAAGAGAGTCAAGCCTTGACTGCATAAGGAACAGCTTGGTCGCCATCATCTCCTCGAGAATCTCACACCTGCCCTTCTTGTCGGACATCATTCCGTAGGCTCTCATCATCGCGACCTCTTCCTCGAGGTCAGAAAGCATGATGACCTCATTTCCCACAACAGCTACAGTCTTGTCTATCAGACCGTCCGAATATTTCTGTGCAGATGCTGTAATGGCAGCGGCCGCAAAGACCACGGCTGTCGCCAATCTCTTGATCCAGAGAATCTTCATATCATTCAATAATTACAAATTGTCCGTTAACGCGCGCGTCATCCAGCAAATCACGTTCCAAAGATGTGACCAGGGATTGCTTACGCGCACTTATTATCATGTCCCTGATGAAAGGAGTACTATATTCTATTGGAGACATAGCCCCCTTAGGCGTGATTTCCGCGATATAGGCGATGTCAGAAATACCCGAAGTATCAGTCCTTTCCATCCACCCGGCCTTCATGGAAGCAAGAACAGAAGCAGACTCCTGACCGAATTCCTTGGCGAGCGTAGATGCGTCAATCCATGCGTTATTCCATGTAGCAAATCTATATGCCGACGAAAATGCGAGGCTATCTGCCTCCATGATATCTGCAGCCTCGTCGGATGACATCTTCTTCTTTATGGTCTTCAATACCGGAGAATCCGCCGCTATACTGATGAACCTGGCCTTTACAACCGGACGCTGGAGAACGAATCTATCCTTGTGGGTCTCGTAATACTCCTGCACTTCCTCTTCAGTGACCAAAGTGTCAAGCCTTTCGTTAATATACAGCTGCTCGTAACGAAACTTCAACAACGACCTTCTATACACCTCCAGCTCCTTTGTCACGTCCTTTTCAGTCTTTGAAAGCTGTTGCTCAGCCATCTCGAGGAAGATCTGGTCCAGAGCCCAGGTGTTGATAAACTGTTTGGCAAGTCTTGTACTGTCCTCCGGACTCAACCCGCTCGGAATTACCATATCAAGATCCGCTCTCTTAAGTTTGGCAGAACCAGCTTGCGCTACAATCTCTCCACTATCAAAAAACTCCGAAATCGCCTTGCACGACATTAACATCGGCAAGACGATCCCTAAGATTATCAATATATGTGCTATCCGCTTCATCAGCAGACTGTTATCTTGAGTAGTTCGGAGCCTCACGTGTGATTGTCACATCGTGTGGATGGCCCTCGAGGTAACCTGCGTTAGTGATACGTACGAACTTAGCCTCGCGGAGCTTCTCAATGTTAGGAGCGCCACAGTAACCCATACCTGCACGGAGACCTCCTACGAGCTGGTAAACCACCTCATTGAGAGTACCCTTATATGGAACCTGAGCTACGATTCCCTCTGGCACAAGCTTCTTGATGTCAGCCTCCATATCCTGGAAGTAACGGTCCTTCGAACCCTGCTGCATAGCCTCAAGCGAACCCATTCCACGGTATGACTTATACTTACGTCCGTTAAGAATGATTGTCTCTCCCGGTGACTCCTCAACTCCTGCGAAGAGAGATCCTGCCATGATTGTGCTTGCACCCGCAGCAAGAGCCTTCACAACGTCGCCTGAGTAACGGATACCACCGTCAGCGATCACTGGAACACCTGTGCCCTTGAGAGCCTCTGATGCCATCATGACTGCTGAAAGCTGAGGCATACCTACACCGGCAATAACACGGGTTGTACAGATAGATCCAGGTCCGATACCTACCTTTACAGCACTTACGCCCGCATCTGCGAGAGCCTTTGCTCCCTCTGCTGTAGCCACGTTACCAGCAACGATCTGAACCTCTGGAAGAGCCTCACATGCTCTCTTGATCACGTCAAGCACACCCTGAGAATGGCCATGGGCTGTATCAACAACCACTGCGTCTGCACCAGCGCCTACGAGCATCTCAATACGCTCGATAGTCTCCGAGTTGACTCCAACTGCAGCCGCCACGAGAAGACGACCCTTACTATCCTTTGACGCTATAGGATTATCCTTGATCTTCATAAGGTCCTTATATGTGATGAGACCAACGAGCTTACCGTCGGCATCCACTACAGGAAGTTTCTCAATCTTATACTGACGAAGAATTTCTGTTGCATCAGAAAGGCTTACACCACGACGCGCTGTCACGAGATTTTCCTTAGTCATGATCTCAGATACAGGCATCTTAGGATCTCTCTGGAAACGAAGGTCACGGTTGGTCACGATACCAACGAGGAAACCATTTTCGTCCACTACTGGAATTCCGCCGACATGATGCTGAGCCATCATTCCGAGAACCTGACCCACTGTCGCATCCGGATGAATTGTGATAGGATCATAGATCATTCCGTTCTCAGCTCTCTTGACACGACGCACCTGGCTCATCTGCTGCTCAATTGTCATATTCTTGTGAATTACACCGATACCGCCGGCACGAGCCATAGCGATAGCGAGCTCCGCCTCTGTTACAGTGTCCATCGCAGCAGAAACGATTGGAGTCTGGAGAGTTATGTCTCTAGTGAACTTAGAAGATACGTCCACACTTCTTGGAAGAACCTCAGAATGTGCAGGAATCAGCAATACATCGTCGAAGGTAAGTCCTTCAATAATCGGAGAGTTAGTAAAAGTATCCATCTTACGTCTAAAATTTGGCAAATGTAATCATTTTTTCTGATAT
>JAFYRK010000050.1 GCA_017559545.1 Bacteroidales bacterium | reverse complement strand
TGATGTAATTTTGTAGAGATAAAATCACCGGATATGAAGGAAGAATGCTTGATATGTAAGGCTCCTCTGGAGTACCTTCAGGAAGATGTCCTGATGGAATGCAGCATATGTCACAAGAGTGAGTTCAGCAAGACCAGATGTGTAAATGGTCATTACGTCTGCAATGAATGTCACTCCAAAGGTGTGGATTCAATTGTAGGTCTATGCCTGAACGAGACCTCATGCGACCCGATAGAGATAATCGGTAAGATGATGGACATGCAGTTCTGTCATATGCACGGACCGGAGCATCACATTATGGTCGGTGCCGCTCTCCTGACAGCATATCACAATGCCGGCGGACAGATCGATCTGGCAAAGGCTCTCAGCGAGATGATAAGCAGAGGAAGCAAGGTTCCCGGCGGAGCATGCGGATTCTGGGGAGCGTGCGGTGCTGCCATAAGCACGGGTATGTTCATCTCCATCATCACCGGCTCGACTCCTTTGATGAATGAAGCTTGGGGACATTCCAATCTCATGACCTCCCGTTCATTGGCAAAGCTCGGCGAGATTGGAGGTCCGCGATGCTGCAAGCGCAACTCCTATATGTCCATTATCACAGCTATCGACTATGCCGAGGAAGTTACCGGAGTCAGAATGCACAAGCCCCAGATTGTCTGCCGTCATATGTCATCCAACAGCCAGTGCATCGGCAAACGCTGTCCGTTTCATCCTTCAAATCAGTAAATCATGAGATACCTTGTATTATGTACCGGCAACAGATGCCGCAGCCAGATGGCTCACGGAATCCTTCAGCATCTCCATCCGGAAGCAGAAGTATGCTCTGCTGGAGTGAGACCCGCAAGTGAAGTTCATCCCCTTGCCATCAAGGTAATGGCTGAGATAGGAATTGATATCAATGGTCATTGCCCTAAGAATGTATCTCAGTACCTTGACCAGAGCTGGGATTATGTAATCACTGTATGCGGTGGAGCCAGAGAGAACTGCCCTACATTTGTCGGTGAGGTTGTCAAGAAACTTCACATCGGCTTTGACGATCCGGATGCATTCTCTGGTCCTGAAGAGCAGGTCATTGAGGAGTTTCGTCGAGTTCGGGATGAGATACGAAGTGAAATGTCTAAACTATAAAGAGATGATGAACGTGTTGAAAATATATTCAGCACCCCTTCAAGGATTTACCGAGGCTGCATGGCGCAATGTGCATAGTACCGTTTTCGGTGGCGTGGACGTCTATTGTACGCCTTTCCTGCGCTATGAGCATGGTGAGATACGCAGCAAGGATGTGCGCGATGTGAAACATGAGAGCAACAACGTCGAGAACCTTCTCCCACAGATAATAGCCGCTACACCAGATGAGATGCACCCTCTTATGGAACTGCTTGCCAATGAGGGCTATAGGAATGTGGATCTGAATATGGGCTGTTCGTTCCCTTTACAGGCCCGCAAGAAGCACGGGGCTGGGCTTCTGCCTCACCCCGATATGGTTGCTGAGCTGATGAAGGCAACGACTGGCTATCCGGACTTCACCTTCTCGGTAAAGATGCGTCTCGGATGGGAGAGTAAGGATGAGTGGCGCGCGCTGATGCCTATACTCAACGATACACCGT
>JAFYRK010000001.1 GCA_017559545.1 Bacteroidales bacterium | reverse complement strand
GTCAGAAGCGCTGCCCATAACCATGAATACGCTGTTGGACAACGGATCGTCAGACATCTGATCCGCAGAGACTTTCTGTTCTATTGCTATAGGACTGGGAGGTTCCACTGTCTTATCAAATTAATGTTTAGGCCTTTGGCCTTGAAATTCAGGCGCAAAGATACTAAATGTTTTCATATCTGAAAATTATTTTACCTTACGTGCATCATCGGTAACTCTTTAGAAAGATTTTGCTATCTTTGCCAAGATTTGAAACTAAATGCTAACATTATAGAATTATTATGAACTTTTTGACTAACGACAAGCTTGTAATCGTAGGTGCCGGTGGCGCTATCGGTTCAAACATGGCTCAGACAGCTCTCATGCTTGGCCTTACTCCAAACATCTGCCTTTATGACATCTATGGTCCAGGCGTAAACGGTGTGGCTGAAGAGCTTTACCACTGTGCATTCGAGGGTGCAAACATCACATGGACAACTGATCCTGAGGTTGCATTCACAGGTGCCAAGTATATCATCTCTTCAGGTGGTGCTCCTCGTAAGGAGGGTATGACTCGTGAGGATCTTCTCAAGGGTAACTGCCAGATTGCTGCTGAGTTCGGTGACAACATTAAGAAGTATTGCCCAGATGTAAACCACGTGGTTGTTATCTTCAACCCAGCTGACGTTACAGCTCTTACAGCTCTTATCCGTTCGGGTCTTAAGCCAAACCAGCTTACTTCACTTGCTGCCCTTGACTCAACTCGTCTTCAGTCAGCAATCGCCAAGGAGCTTGGTGTTCCTCAGTACAAGGTAGAGAACGCTCGTACTTACGGCGGTCACGGAGAGGCAATGGCAGTGTTCGCTTCAAAGATCACTGTTGATGGCAAGCCACTCGCCGAGTACAACATTCCTGAGGACAAGTGGGCTGCGATCAAGCACGCTACTATCCAGGGCGGTTCAAACATCATCAAGCTTCGTGGACGTTCGTCATTCCAGAGCCCATCATACCAGTCAGTTCTCATGATCCAGGCTGCTATGGGTGGTGCTAAGTTTGAGTGGCCAGCAGGCTGCTATGTGAACAACGAGAAGTATCAGAATGTTCTCATGGCTATGCCTACAGTAATTGACGCAACTGGTGTTCACTTCGGTGAGGTGACAGGTTCAGCTGAGGAGCTCGCTGCTCTCGATGCATCTTACGCACACCTCCAGGTAATGCGTGACGAGATCATCAACCTCGGCATCATTCCGCCAGTTGAGGAGTGGAAGACTATCAATCCGAACCTCTAGTAGGTACATAATTGAAAAAAGTGCAAAATTTTTTAAAAAAGTTTTGCACTTTTATTTTTTGTGTCTATATTTGCAGTCCCAAATAACAAGGGAAACATAATCGGGGTGTGGCGCAGTTGGCTAGCGCATCTGGTTTGGGACCAGAGGGTCCTGTGTTCGAGTCACAGTACCCCGACAAAAAGAAGCAATCTTAGGATTGCTTCTTTTTTTTGTATATCTTTGACTCCCAAATAAAAACGTATGATACAGGCAAAGGGAATAGAGAAGTCGTTTGGCGCGCTGAAGGTGCTTAAGGGCATTGATTTCAGTGCTGAGAAGTCAGAGGTGGTTTCTATCATGGGCGCTTCAGGTGCCGGAAAGTCCACGTTGCTTCAGATACTTGGTACTCTATCTACTCCGGATGCTGGGTCTTTGGTGATAGACGGCATCGATGTCCTTGCGCTGAAAGGTAAGGCAATGGCGGAGTTCCGCAATCGCAAGATCGGTTTTGTGTTTCAGTTCCATCATCTGCTGCCAGAGTTCACAGCTTTGGAGAATGTCATGATCCCGGCATTCATTGCCGGCAGGTCCAGGAAAGATGCGGAGGAGAATGCAAAAGCGCTGCTGACTGATCTGGGTCTTGCAGAACGTTTTGCTCATAAGCCTTCTGAGCTGTCTGGAGGTGAGCAGCAGAGAGTGGCTATAGCTCGTGCCCTAATCAATAACCCATCTGTCCTTTTTGCTGACGAGCCATCAGGAAATCTTGATTCCAGGACTAAGGAAGAACTTCATAACCTTTTCTTCACCCTTAGGGATAAGTATGGCCAGACCATCATCATAGTCACTCATGATCCGGAACTGGCAAAGATGTGTGACAGATCCCTCTATATGATCGATGGTGTTTTTGTGCAAAACACCTAACGCTTTGATTATTAGCCGACTATATATGTAGGGGTCGTTCTTTTTGACGACCCTTATGGAGCTAAAGCTATGAAAATCAGTTGTTTGGGTGATTAGGGGTAATTAGTGGTATTAAAGGTGAGCACATTCAGATTCAAGAAATTCGAAGTTGTCAACGAGCGAAGTGCCATGAAGGTGAATACCGATGGCGTGTTGCTCGGTGCTGCTATGACCATAAGGGAGGGTGATAGGAGCCTTCTGGATATCGGTACCGGTACCGGTACTATAGCATTGATGGCAGCTCAAAGGTCAGTTGGACCAATACATATCGATGCGATAGATATAGATGAGCCGTCCGCAAGCGAGGCTGCGGCAAACTTTCAGAATTCCCCGTGGGCATTAAGCCTACATGCACATAACATGTCGCTGGACGAGTTTGTTAACTCGCTGCCGGATGACAGGTTGTATGACCTTATATTCTCCAACCCACCATATTTTGAAGATTCGCTGACCGCTCCGGACGAAAGGAAAAGCGCTGCCAGACACACTTCTGACGGACTTTCATATAGGGATATCTTCGAGTTTGCCAAGGTAAGACTCTCGAAAAACGGACGTATCTCCCTTGTGCTTCCTGCAGATCAGGAGGCAGCTCTGTGCCGTTACGCCCGCATGTGCGGTCTTCATCTGTTCCGCATACTTCGCATAAGAACAGTACCCCGTAAGACCCCCACACGCATGGTTGCTGAATTTTCGAGGCGACGTTGCGAGGCCGTAGCAGACCAGATCCTTACTATACAAAATGAGGGACAGTATACTGAAGAGTACCTGTCCCTGATGCATGATTTCTATCTGTTTGCTTGATTCTTTATTTGCGGTGTTCCGGTCTGCCGTTATCTCCTTTTGGACCATGCGGTGACTTTATGTTGCGGATCTGATGTCTTTTGAAGTCTTCCTCTGCAAGGAAAAGTCTTGCTGTCTTCTTACTGGAGAGGACGTTTCGGAGTTTTGCTGTATTTTCCTTGCCGACCTTGTTATGGTCCAGTTTTGCAGCAATGTAACAGTCAAGCAGTCTGTCGATTTCCTTGTCTGTGGCAGTGCCATCTTCAAGAGCGGCAGAGAGTGCCTTGCGTGCTTCCTTTACAGCCTTCTGTGCTTCTTTCTTCTGTGCATTGATCTGGTTGTACACTGGCCAGAATACCTGCGCCTCCTCTGGTGTGAGTTCAAGGGCGGCTGTGATGAAGGCTATCTTTTCCGACATGACTCTGTCCTGCCCGTTTCCTTGTCTAGGGCCTTGTGCGTAGATGTTTGATGACAATGTGATCATCGCAAAAGCAGCGATGGCTGCAAAAAATCTGAAATTTTTCATGGTGAATGATTTAATATGATTCAACTTCCTCTGTTTCGATACCGATGGCTAGGAGGTATTCGATTATGTCCTCATCTGTCATGGAATGTGTCGTTGCATATAGGTTGGAATATTCCTCGTCGATAATAATGTCCAGATCGTCAGAATAGACCAGGAAGTCTTCCTCTGTGAATATGTTTTCGTATGCGCTGCGTTCCATTAGAAGTCTTCCGGCTGCAATCAATAGGGTTAATGATGCGGCTATGGCAACGGCTCTGCCCCATTTGATCCGTGTCGATATGGAGTGTTCTGTATGCTGAGGTATCTTCTGGAGGTCTGCCTTCAGTTCTCCAAAATAGTTTTCAGGGACTGAAAACGGCACCTGCTTTATTCCAGGGGTGTCTTTCAATATGTCTTTATCGTGATTTTTCATACAATATGTTTGACATGCGGTTTGCCTTATGGTTTAATCGATGAATGTTTTTTTTAGTGTTTCGCTGATCTTGTTGTATGCGTGGTGATAGGACGCTTTCAGTGCTCCAACAGACGTTCCGGTGATCTCTGCGATATCCTCATATTTCATCTCGTCGAAATACCTCATGTTGAATACAAGTCTCTGCTTCTGAGGGAGTTTCTGAATTGCCTTGTGTAGCTCTCTTTGCAATGCGTTGCCGTTGAAGTAAGGATCTTCTTCGATACGTGTGGCGAGGACGCTGCTGACGCTTTCAAGGCTGAATGCGTATTCGCGCCTCAGTTTTTTCAGGCGGTTGAGGGTCTCGTTCGTGGCAATCCTGTAGATCCATGTGTAAAGTTGGGAGTCCCCTCGGAAGCTCGGGAGAGCAGACCACGTTTTTACAAATACGTCTTGAAGCAGATCATCGGTATCTTCGTGAGAGCAGACAAAGCGGCGGATGTGCCAATAGAGACGCTCCGAATATGCCTGTACAATGCAGTTGAAGGCGAGATCATACTCGCCTTTCTGGCATAGATTTATGATGTGTCTGTCCTGCATCATATATTTGACAATTCAAACCGTGTGAGGTTTAAACAAAAATACTGAAAAAACGGCTTAATTTGCTATCTTTGCACCGATTATCGATAAACAATGAAGAAAACTAGAAACTTTTGTATCATAGCGCATATCGACCACGGTAAGAGTACTTTGGCCGACAGAATGCTTGAGATTACAAATACGCTGACAGCGCGTGACATGGAAAACCAGGTCCTTGACTCAATGGATCTGGAGAAGGAGAAAGGTATTACGATCAAGAGCCACGCAATCCAGATGGATTACATGTACAATGGAGAGAAGTATACGCTCAATCTGATCGACACTCCGGGCCATGTGGACTTTTCATATGAAGTATCTCGCGCTATAGCTTCATGCGAGGGTGCTCTGCTGGTAGTTGACGCTACACAAGGAATCCAGGCGCAGACAATATCGAACCTTTATCTGGCAATCGAGCATGATCTTGAGATTATTCCTGTCCTCAATAAGATCGACGTTGACTCTGCAATGGTTGACGTGGTAACTGATCAGGTCGTAGATCTTCTGGGCTGCAAGCCGGAGGAGGTTCTCCTTGCTTCAGGAAAGACTGGACAGGGAGTGAAAGAGGTCCTGGACGCTATTGTGGAGAGGATTCCTGCTCCAAAGGGTGACCCTGATGCTCCGCTTCAGGCTCTTATCTTTGACTCGGTGTTCAACTCGTTCCGCGGTATCATTGCATATTTCAAGGTGATGAACGGTTCGATCAAACCGGGTGACAAGGTCAAGTTCTTCAGCACAGGAAAGGAATACACCGCCGATGAGATCGGTGTCCTCAAGATGAAGATGCATCCGCGTCAGGAGATTCCGTGCGGAAGTGTAGGATATATCATATCCGGAATCAAGAGTGCCGTCGAGGTAAAGGTTGGAGATACCATCACAAAGGTTGCGGATCCATGTAAGGAGGCGATTGCCGGATTCGAGGAAGTTAAGCCAATGGTCTTCGCAGGTCTGTATCCGGTCGAGACCGATCAGTATGAAGAACTCCGCGCTTCGTTGGAGAAGTTCCAGCTCAATGATGCGTCACTCGTGTTCGAGCCTGAGTCGTCGCTTGCACTCGGCTTTGGTTTCCGATGCGGATTCCTCGGTCTTCTGCATCTGGAGATCGTACAGGAACGTCTCTTCAGGGAATTCAATATGGATGTGATCACCACAGTTCCGAACGTATCATATAAGGTATATACAACTCAGGGAGAGGTTCTAGACGTGCATAACCCTTCAGGACTTCCTGCAGCTACACTTATTGATAAGATCGAGGAGCCATACATACGTGCTCAGGTGATTTCGCGTTCTGACTATTATGGACCGATCATGAAACTCTGTCTGGACAAGAGAGGTATCCTGATCAATCAGCACTACCTTACAGCAGACCGCCTTGAGCTTACTTATGAGATGCCTCTGTCAGAAATCGTCTTTGACTTCTATGATAAACTTAAGTCTATTTCAAAGGGATATGCTTCGTTTGATTATCATGTGATCGGATTCAAGGAGGCAAAGCTCGTGAAACTTGATATCCTGTTGAATGGCGATCCTGCAGATGCGCTTTCAACACTTATCCATGCAGACCATGCGTATGACTTCGGTCGCAAGATGTGCGAAAAACTCAAGGAACTTATCCCAAGGCAGCAGTTCGATATCGCAATTCAGGCTGCCGTCGGAGCGAAGATCATCGCACGTGAGACTGTAAAGGCTGTAAGAAAGGATGTGACTGCAAAGTGTTACGGAGGTGATATCTCACGTAAGAGAAAGCTCCTTGAGAAGCAGAAGCAGGGAAAGAAGCGAATGCGCCAGATCGGTACCGTTGAGGTCCCTCAGAGCGCCTTCATGGCAGTTCTTAAGCTTGACTAGCCCAAGGTCGTAAATAGGTGTAATATAAAAAGAGGTCACCTCAATGTCAATTTGACTTTGAGGTGACCCTATTTTAGGTTTATCTTGGAAGGAAGCCCTTCTCAATGAGTTTCTCGGCAATCTGTACTGCGTTTGTCGCTGCGCCCTTGCGGAGATTGTCGGCAACGCACCAGAAGTTGAGACCGTACTTAACGGATGGATCGCGGCGGAAACGGCCTACGAACACGTCGTTCTTGCCCCATGCGTAAAGTGGCATAGGATATACACAGTTTGTCGGGTCATCCTGAAGAGTTACACCAGGAGCCTCCTCCATCATCTTGCGCACATCAGCGAGGTCGAAGTCGTTCTCGAACTCGAGGTTGATTGACTCTGAATGACCACCCTGAACAGGAACTCGTACGGTTGTCGGAGATACTCCGATGCTGTCGTCCGCGAAGATCTTGTGGGTTTCGTTGACCATCTTCATCTCCTCCTTGGTGTAACCTGTCTCAAGGAATGAGTCGATATGAGGAAGGATGTTCTGATCGATCGGATGTGGATATACTGCCGGGTATTCTCCCCATACGCCGCCCTCGCGCTCTGCTGTCATTTGATCCATGGCCTTGTAGCCTGTACCTGTCACTGACTGATATGTTGAAACTACGACTCTCTTGATCTTGTAAGCCTTGTGGAGAGGCCATAGAGGGAGGAGCATCTGGATTGTTGAGCAGTTTGGGTTTGCGATGATATAGTCAGACTCTTCAATAACGTCACCGTTAACCTCTGGAACCACGAGTTTCTTTGTAGGGTCCATTCTCCACTGTGACGAGTTGTCAACTACGCGTGTTCCTACTTCTGCAAACTTCGGAGCCAGTTCTGCTGATGTACTTCCTCCTGCTGAGAAGAGGGCGAGGTCAGGACGTGCTGCGATAGCGTCCTCTGCACTTACTACGGTCCATTCCTTGCCCTGGAATGTAATCTTACGTCCTACCGACTTTGCCGAAGCTACTGGAATGAGTTCGGTTACTGGGAAGTTTCTCTCTGCAAGAACCTCCAGCATTCTTGTGCCAACCAATCCTGTGGCACCTACTACAGCTACTTTCATATTTTCTTATGTTTATATTTCTATTTGTTGTTTGTTCTCTCTGGTGCTTCTGCGAAGGGCGTGCAGAAATATGAAAATTGTCTACGTTACCCACCTCCTAAATCCTCCTCCTCGGGAGGAGGACTTGCTATCGCTTCGCTCAAAGTTTTTGTATGTTATTATTTCTATTTGTCGTTTATTCTCTTTAGTGCTTATGGCGAGGTGGTAAATCCTCCTCCTCGGGAGATTACTCCGTTCCAAGTTTTCGTTTTTTTAATTGGTTGTCATTTAATAAGGCGCTTCAGCGCCGCGACATCCGCGTCAGCGAGATGTTGCTTGCAACATCGAAGCAGCGGGGTCGCCCGACCCGAACGAAGTGAGTGGTCGGCATGCCCCTCGGGGCTGTCGCCGTAGGCGACTGGGGGTTAAAAGTCGTAGATCTTAAAGCGCAGCTTCAAGATCTGCGATGAGGTCATCGACGTTTTCGATGCCGACGCTCAGGCGAAGCATGTTAGGGTATACACCTGCAGCGACCTGCTCCTCAGGACTGAGCTGGGAGTGGGTTGTCGATGCAGGGTGTACGATAAGTGACTTTGCGTCTCCCACACTACCTACATGGAGGATGAGTTCCAGTTTTGTTACCAACGCCGCAGCGGCCTCGAAACCACCCTTTACGCGGAATGTCAGCACTCCGCCGAAGCCATGTCTGAGGTATTTGCATGCAAGCTCGTGATATGGATTGCTCTTCAGTCCAGGGTAGTTTACGCTCTCCACTGCAGGGTGCTTCTCAAGGAACTCTGCCACTGCGAGAGTGTTAGCACAGCAACGTTCAGCTCTTAGCGACAAGGTTTCCAAACCTTGGAGCATCAGGAATGAGTTGAATGGTGACGGTGCTGGTCCGATGTTGCGGAGACCGTCCACACGAACGCGTCCTGCAAAAGCTGCAGATCCGAATACATCCTTATATATAAGTCCATGGTAGCTCTCTGATGGTGCTGCCAATAACGGGTACTTCTCCGGAGTCCAGTCAAAGTTTCCTCCGTCCACGACAACTCCTCCGAGTGCAGTTCCGTGACCGCAGATCCATTTTGTTGCAGAGTGTACGGATACGTTGCAACCCCACTCGAACGGGCTGAATAGATAACCTCCCATTCCGAAGGTGTTGTCCACCATTACGCATACTCCCTTGCGGCGTGCCATCTCCACGATAGGTTCGTAGTCAGGAATGTTGAACGCCGGGTTGCCGATATTCTCAAGGA
Organism: Bacteroidales bacterium; assembly: GCA_017559545.1. Classification (GTDB taxonomy): domain Bacteria; phylum Bacteroidota; class Bacteroidia; order Bacteroidales; family UBA932; genus Cryptobacteroides. Next base: position 69,813 of record JAFYRK010000001.1, on the reverse strand, counting down.
AGATTGCCTTTGTGCGATCGTCCACCAATGCCTCAAGATCAGAAACATGGTCGCTGGCAGCAAAGCGTACCTCGATACCCATGTCGCGAAGTGTAATCGCGAACATTGTGAATGTACCTCCATAGAGATATGGCTGAGCCACGATGTTGTCACCTGGACCGCAGATGTTGGTGATTGAGAGGAACACTGCTGACTGGCCTGAAGCTGTGGCAACCGAAGCCACGCCGCCCTCAAGAGCTGCCATTCTCTTCTCGAACACATCGGTAGTCGTGTTGGTGATACGAGTATATATGTTGCCCGGACGCTTCAGTTCAAAGAGCTCGGCGCCGTACTCCATACTGTCAAATGTATATGCAGTGCTCTGGTAGATAGGTACAGCGGTACCCTTGGAAACAGGATCGATCTCCTGTCCTGCCCTGACCTGCAATGTCTCAAATTTATAATTCTTCTTTTCCATAATTATCTTTCTCTTTAGGCTAACGACGGTCTGTTTCCTTAATCTGTTGTTTTTCAATCTTTTACATAATGTTTACGTCTTTAATCTATGCTTTAAAGGAGGGGTTAAAGACAATAGGTATTTGTAATTGCTTGTGGATTAAGTACTTGTTATTGAAGCGTGTCTTTAGTCCTACATAATAATATCGTTCAGCACTCCGGATGCTGTCTGGTATGCGCCGGCTCCCGCTCCCTGGATCACGAGTGGTGATGGGTAGAAGTCGGTCTGGATGAGTGCAGCGTTATCCGTGCCGCAGAGGTTGTAGAGCGGATGAGTGCTGTCAATAGACTCCAGTCCGATCTTTGCCTTGTATCCGAATGGTGCTTCAGAGTCTTTTACCAACGAAGCAACGAATCTCTGGCGGAGACCCTTTGACGATGCCTCATTGTATCGTGATGCAAACATTGCTTCATTCTCCCTGAGCTTTGCGTAGAATGCATCCACGTCTCCCTCAAAGAATTCTACTGGAAGAAGCGGTGATATCTCTACATCCTTCTCGTCTATACCCACACCGGCCTCACGTGAGAGGATAAGCAGTTTGCGGAGTACGTCACGTCCGCTGAGGTCAAGGCGTGGATCCGGCTCTGTGTAGCCTGCATCCTGTGCTCTCTTTACAACCTCGGCGAATGTGCCGCCCTCGCCTCCAGCATAGTTGCTGAAGATGTAGTTGAGGGTACCGCTTAATACTGCCTCGATACGGACGATCTCGTCGCCGCTGTGAACGCTGCGTGAAATCGACTCAAGGATAGGAAGTGCAGCTCCTACAGTGGTCTCATAACGGAGTGTGGCGCCGATCTCGATGGCGGCCTCCTTCAAGGCTGAATAGTGCTTGTAAGGTGCTGAGAATGTGATCTTGTTACATGCAACCACCGAGTAACCTCTCTTGAAGAGGTTCATGTACTTGAATGCGATGTCAGCCGATGCTGTACAGTCAACGAACACAGAGTTCTCAAGTGACAGTGTAGCGAGCTGTGCGAAGTATGCTTCGTCAGCTGCGTTGTCACCAACAGCAAGCTGCTCGGCTATGTTTTCAAGCGAAAGTCCGTTCTTGTTGAGGATGAACCTACGGCTGTTTGCCAGTCCACATACGTGCAGACGGCGTCCTGTGCGTGCCTCTATCTTGTCTCTGTTTTTGCTGATGATGTCCACAAGGGCCTTTCCGACAACACCATAACCTGCAATGAAGAGGTGGATGTCCTTTCCACTTCTGCGGTCGAAGAATTCGTTGTGGATGGTCTTGATTGCTCCATCTGCATCACACGATGATATGATTACGGAAATGTTGCGCTCTGATGAACCCTGTGCTGTCGCTCTGACCGGAATGCTGTTGCGTCCAAGGGCCGCAAGCATCCTTCCTGTCGCTCCGCTCTGATTAAGCACGTCATCGCCGACAAGACACACGATAGAGAATCCTTTCTCCACCTTAAGTGGGTTGAGCTTGCCGAGAGATATCTCATAAGCGAAACATCTGTCCGCAGCCTCGCGTGCCTTTTCAGCATCCTTTTCAGCAACTGCGATACACATTGTATGTACGGAAGAAGCCTGTGTGATCAGGATGATGTTGATGTCGTTCTGGCTGAGAGTCTCAAACAGACGGCTAGAGAAGCCAGGGATACCGACCATGCCACTTCCCTCGAGTGAGAGGAGGGCGATGTTGTCGGAATTTGAGATTCCGATAACAGAGTCCTTGCTGCGAGGCGGATGCTTCTCAATGAGAGTACCGCCTGCCTGAGGGTCGAATGTATTCTTGATATAGATAGGAATTCCCTCAGCGACAACCGGCTGGATTGTAGGAGGATAGATCACCTTTGCTCCGAAGTGTGAAAGCTCGAGCGCAGCCTTGTATGAGATGTTGCTGATTGTACGTGCAGTAGGAACGACCTTAGGGTTCGATGTCATCATACCAGGGACGTCAGTCCAGATCTCGAGTGCACGTGCCTTGCAGCCGACTGCATAGAGAGCAGCTGTGTAGTCGGAGCCGCCGCGGCCGAGGGTTGTTGTGCGGCTCTGCTTGTCGGAAGCGATGAAGCCAGGAAGCACGAAGAGCTGTGTGTTAGGATTGTTTTCCGCCATCTCATTGATGCGTGAATATGTCTTCTGCACATCCACGATGTTCTTGTCGCCCTTTGCGATTGTGCGGATGATGTCGCGTGAGTCGATCCACTTGGTCGAGATGCCTATAGAGGCGAGCTTGGTTGCAAGAATCCTGGTTGACCAAAGTTCGCCGAATCCCTGGATAGCATCAAGGCTGGCAGGGGAGAGCTCGCCGAGGAGGAATACTCCCTGGGCAATGCTTCTTAGTGAGTCGAAGAGTAAGTCGCATACTTCCTGCGAATCTGTCTGCTTCTCAAGCGGAAGGAAGTCACGGATAATCACGTGGTGCTTCTCCTGCAGCTGGTCAATGAGTACCTTGTAGCTCTCGTCGCGCTGTGATGCTAGTGTGCCTATCTTGATGAGGGTATCGGTGCATCCGCTGATGGCAGACGATACCAGAATGGTTCTGTCACGGTCAACGGCCTTGGTCACGATGTCCACGACCTTTGCCATGTTCTCAGCATTGGCAACCGATGTGCCTCCGAATTTCAATACTTGCATATATCGTAATGTTTATTATTCCTGTTATGGTAGCAACGGTTTGATTATGGTTGTGAGCTGGTCGTTTTCCAGCAGGAAGCCGTCATGACCGAATTTTGATGTGATTTCATGGTAGGTTGCACCTGGGATGCATGAGGCAATCAGCTTCTGCTCTTCTACTGGGAACAGTCTGTCGCTGTCGATACCGATTACAGTGCACTCTGTCTTGATGCTTCCCAGTGCCTTTTCTACACCGCCGCGGCCTCTTCCTACATTGTTGCTGTCCACTGAACCGCAGAGGTAGTAGTATGAATACGCGTCGAAGCGGTCTGCAAGCTTCTTACCCTGATATCTCTGATATGAGCCTGCTCTGTCGGCAAACATACAGTCCTCCTCTTTCTCCCACTGGGTTGCATTGTATCCCTCATAGCTCCTATATGAAATCAAAGCGATGCTTCTAGCGCACTTCAATCCTGCCTCGCCGCCCTTCAGGTCTGCACATTCGCGGAATGTAGGGTCTGCCTCAAGGGCTAATCTCATGGATTCGTTGAATGCTGTGAGCCATGGGGTGACTCTCGCTCCGCAAGCTATGTACACGGCCTTCTTTATCACCTCCGGTTCCATGATCGACCATTCAATAGATTGGAATCCTCCGATTGATCCACCGACCATGAAATCTATCTTCTCAATTCCGAGGTGTCTGCGTACAAGGTCATTTGCTCGTACGATGTCACGTACTGTGATGCGTGGAAAGTCGAAATAATACGGTTTGCCGGTCACAGGATCAATCTCTGACGGGCCTGATGAACCATATGCCGATCCGAGCATGTTAGCACATACGACGAAAAACTTCTCGGTATCAAAAAGTTTTCTCGGACCTACAAGTTCCGGCCACCAGTCCTCTGCATCCGAATTAGCTGTGAGCGCATGACATATCCATATTACCTTGCGCTCGTCTCCTTTCTGCCACTCGCGCTCCGAACGGTGGTATACCACCTTCAGAGAGCTGATGCTTCCTCCTGCCTCAAACTCAAATACGTCGTCATGTATATATTCACATCTAATCATATCAAATCTCCATATTTACTGCTCAACCTAATCCTTAAAGGATTAGAAAAGGAGCAAAAACGTACAAAGATACTGTAATTTCTGTTTTCTAGGGGTTACAAAGATGCTATAATGAGTTGGAGTATGCAATATTTCGGAGGAAACTCGGAAAATTATTCTAAATTTGCCTAAAATATGCTTTTCGGCAGAAAAATATTCTGAAAAACATGGAAATATTAGATAGAATTGATATTCAAATCCTCCGCGAATTGCAGAAAGATGCCAATCTGACGACAAAAGAGTTGGCTGCGAAGGTTAATCTGTCACCATCGCCAGTCTTTGAAAGGCAGAAAAGGCTTGAGCGTGAAGGGTATATAAAGAGATATGTCGCTGTGGTTGATCCTATCAAGGCAGGTAACGGGATAATGGTACTGTGTAATGTCCGTCTGAAGCATCACAGCAAGGAATATAGCCAGCAGTTCACCTCAGTGATCGCAGTGATAGATCAGGTGGTAGAATGTTTTAATACATCGGGCGAATATGACTACATGCTCAAGATATATGCACGGAATATGCAGGACTACCAGAACTTCGTTCTCGGCACACTTGGTGACCTTGACTGCATCGGTTCTCTGCACAGCATTTTCGTCATCGGCGAAGTCAAAAACACCCTTGCCATCCCAGTAAAACAATAAACGATATGATAGCAACCCTTATAATACTTCTTGTTTCGGCCATTCTCTTCGTCAGCGGCAAGGTCCGCTCCGACCTCGTGGCCATCTGCGCTCTCCTGGCGCTCCTTCTGTGTCAGATTCTGACACCGGCAGAAGGTCTCTCAGGTTTCTCTAATACGACAGTGATCATGATGATAGGTCTCTTCATAGTGGGAGGCGGTATCTTCCAGACTGGTCTGGCCAAGATGATCGGAAGCAAGGTCATGACGCTTGCCGGCAACAGCGAGCTAAGACTCTTCCTGATGGTTATGATTGTGACTTCGGCAATCGGAATGTTTGTCAGCAATACAGGTACAGTTGCGCTCATGCTCCCGATAGTAGTCAGCATGGCAGCAGCTGCGGGCACATCCCCACGCCGTCTGCTCATGCCTCTGGCCTTTGCCAGCAGTATGGGAGGCATGATGACACTCATCGGTACACCACCCAACCTTATAGTCAGCGACACTCTTGAAGGTGCAGGTTTCGCTTCGCTTGGATTCTTCTCATTTCTGCCGGTGGGTCTGGTGACTCTCGTCGTTGGTGCCCTCTACCTTCTTCCTGCAACCAAGATGCTGACAGCCAAGGATAAGGCAAAGGATAAGAAGAGCAAAGGCAAGTCGCTGAAGGATCTTGTCAATGAGTATGGAATCACAGACAATCTCTTCCGAGTGCATGTGAAGGATGAGGATTCTGAGGCTATCGGAAAGACAGTTGTAGACCTGAATATCTATAGGGAATATGGAATCAACGTGCTTGAACTTCGCCGCAGTACAGGACCGAACAGGTTTGTCCGCACTGTGAACCAGCAGCTCGCATCTCCGGACCTTGTCCTGAAGCAGGGTGATGTGCTTTACCTTTCTGGAGACCCGGAACAGATAGAGAGATTCGCAACCGACTACTCTCTCAGACTCATCGACAGACATACCGACGAGATCGAAGGCAGCTCAGCCAATGCGACAATGGACTTCTTTGACATCGGTGTTGCAGAGATACTTATCATGCCGACATCGTCCATGATCAACAGGACCATCATAGAGGCGGGCTTCCGCAGCAAGTTCAGTGTCAATGTGTTGGGTATCAGAAGAAAGCAGGATTATATCCTCAATGACCTTGGCAGCCAGAAGATGCAGGACGGTGATGTTCTTCTTGTACAGGGTGCATGGAAGGATATCGCAAGAATGAAGAGCGAGTCGTCAAACTGGGTTGTTCTCGGCGAGCCTCTTGAGGCTGCGGCCAAGGTAACTTTGGACTATAAGGCGCCTGTTGCTGCTCTTATAATGATTGGAATGATTGTCATGATGGTAGTCGACAGCATACCGGTTGCTCCGGTGACAGCTGTACTTTTGGCTGCAGTCATGATGGTGATTACAGGTTGCGTGCGCAGTGTTGAAGCAGCTTACAAGACCATCAACTGGCAGACTATCGTGCTGTTTGCCGCTATGCTTCCTATGTCCATCGCTCTCGAGAAGACCGGTGTGTCAGAGATGATTTCCGGTGCTATTGTGACAGGCTTGGGCAGCAGTGGTCCGCGTGTACTCCTTGCGGGAATCTATGCAGCAACATCATTGATGACCATCTTCATAAGCAACACAGTAACCGCAGTCCTTATGGCTCCTATCGCACTTCAGTGTGCCATGCAGATGGGTGTGAGCCCTGTACCATACATGTTTGCAGTGACCGTAGCGGCCAGCATGTGCTTCGCCTCGCCGTTCTCGACACCGCCAAATGCTCTCGTAATGTCGGCCGGCCAGTACACGTTCATGGACTATGTGAAAGTGGGTCTCCCGCTCCAGATTCTGATGGGAGTCGTGATGGTCATTGTCCTTCCGCTCCTCTTCCCGTTCTAGAAGAAAGAAGGGTTATAATTGCCGTTATCTGGCGGCAGTGTCAGGTTCTATGTGGATGCTGGTCTGGGTTTCGTTTCCGAATCTGCTGCGGAGAGCTTCCTCCACATTTGTGGCGATGTCATGCGCCTCGACCACGCTCATGTCCGGATCCACAACCACATGGGCATCTATGATGAACGACATTCCGTTGCGTCGGGTCTTGAGTTCATGGATGTCGTTCACGCCGGGTACAGAACCGGCGATTTCCATGATTTCATTTTCGATGTCTTCCGGAAGCGATGTCTCCAGGAGTTCATTAAGGCTTGGCATCGCCATCTTCACGGCCACTACAATGATGGCTATGCTGATGCCGCATGATGTTATAGGGTCCAGTATGGTCCACTTGTCCCCGAGGATGATTGCGCCTCCGATACCCAGAAGGGCTCCGATGGAGGATAATGCATCGCTTCTGTGATGCCATGCATTTGCCATGACGGCTGTACTGCCGGTCTTTCTGCCGACTGCGGCAGTCCACTGGTACAGGATTTCTTTCAATACGATCGAGCCGGCGGCAGCGGCGAGCGCTATGAAGCCGGGTCTTGGCAGAACTTCTCCATTGATGCATTCGATGATGTCCTTGATGCCGTCGCTCATGAGTTTTGCTGCCACTATGACCAAGATAACGCTTATTATGACGGTCGCCATGGTCTCGAACTTGCCGTGTCCGAACCTGTGGTCACGGTCCCTGTCCTTTGAGGATATGTGTGTGAATATCAAGACGACAGCATCGCTCAACAGATCCGACAGCGAGTGCACGCCATCAGCAATCATGGCGGCACTTCTTCCGAAGATGCCCGCCATGATCTTGCCTGCGGTCAGCAGCAGGTTCACCGCCGCTCCCCACAATGTGACGCTGTTTATCTGTTTCTGCCTGTCGTTCATTTTATGCCTGCAACCACTTATGTCTCTCCACGCTGTAGATAGGCACGAACGGAAGAAGGATAGGTGTCTTCTTTATGTATGCCTGATACTCAGGGTCTGCACCATATGCTCCATTTTGGCGAATCTCAAGTCTGCGTGCTCCACTGAACATCACATATACGATACCAATGTATCCGATGGCTGCGATAACCCACTGCCATGCTGTGCAGCATGCTCCGAAGCAAATGATAAATGCTCCTGTCCAGATAACCAACTCACCAAGATAGTTAGGGCAGCGTACCAGTTTATACACTCCAGTGTCCACGAATCTGTGCTTGTTGACCTTCTTCGCTGCCTTCTTCTGCGCGTCTGCAACAGACTCAAGGATAACTCCAGCCGCCATAAGTACAGCGCCGATCCAAGGTATAACCTCGCTTACAGGTGCTCCTGCAGCCTTGTTTGCAAGGTAGAATGCAACCGGACTGACCTGACCCACATAGAGGAGGGCGCAGAATATCCATACTACAATAACAACTGGCAGTGGTTTCTTCTTCGCAGCGTCTGGTCCATAAAGGATCTTCTTATATTCTGGCGACCTTTTCTCTCTTGTGAGTAAATAGAGTCCGAGACGGCATCCGAATACGAACATAACAGCGCACAGCATGGCTGTAGGAGGTGTAAGGATATCACGGAAGAGGATAGCAATAGTAACAGCAAGGGCGGATATTCCGAATCCATATCCTATGCTGAAGAAATAGATGAAGTAGATCCATCCGAGTCCTGAAACGGCAAGTGAAACTGCCAGAAGAATAAGAAGGTAACTCATAATGTCTTATAGTTTATCAATGTATTTCACCTTTTCTGCGTTGCGTGGCTTGGCTTCCGGAGCCTCGTCAGCGTAGCCCAGTCCGATGCACAAGCAGAATTCATACCCTTCGCTGAATCCGAGCTTTTCTATGTATGGTTTGCACACGTCGTTGTCGGTCATCATGCGCACAGGCATGCCAAGGCATATCGAGCCCACGCCGAGCGACCATGCAGACAGCATGATGTTCTCCGAAAGCAATCCGCAGTCATATGCTGAGAACGGATACGAAGGGTCGCGTGCTATGAACAATACAACCGGAGCATCGCGGAAACATCCCTTGACGGCGTTTGCCGGCATGTCAGGATGTCCCTTTGCAATAGCCTCCTTGAGTTCATTCATGACAGCAGGGTCATCGATTATGCGCACCTCCCAAGATTGCCTGTTCTGGCCGTTAGGAGCATTGATACCGCACTTCATGATCAGGTCAAGAGTGTCCCTGCTCACAGGAATCTGCTTGTATTTTCTGATGCTTCGGCGAGCCATTATGGTCTCGATTACAGCGTTTGTGTCTCCGGTCTGTGTTTGCTGCGCTGTTTGTGTGCATGCGGCTGCCAATGTAAGGTAAAGCCCCGCTACGAAAATAAGAAGGATGATTCGTTTCATATGTTATGAGGTACTCTGTAATGCCAGTTTTTGGTCTGGCCGTTAAAGTCCCGCTACGATTACTAGCGGTTGATCTGATCATAGGCAAGGAACTTCTGCCAACTATATGCATCAGCACTTTCTGATTCCGTTATAATTCGGTGATAGATTGCATGTCGTGATGGAGCGTTGAATACACCGGTATTACTTTGCATCATGCCACCCTGGGTCGGACGATACATGCCGTATCCATATCCCCATGCACCTTCAATGAAACTTACTTCAGATGAACTGTATGCGGAATTGGTGAACTTGTAATAATTACCACTGTTAGTATGGTTCACATTCCAATACCAACCCTTTGCATGCCAGTTGCTGAGCTCTGTCTTATTGGAAGAACTTGCTGTAGATCCACTGTTGTAATACTCATCAGCGAGACGTCCGAATGCGTGTCCGCCGGCCTCATGCTTGATAAGACCATTCGTACCGGTCGAGTTAGCCGCAAGAACTGCAATTGCAAAGGAAGCGTATCCATTTACGAATCCTGACTTGTAGTCTCTGAAAGGATATCCGGTAGACCCTGCTTGTTCGTCAGTATTCACCAATACGATTGCAATAGTCCTATAGTATTGAGCATCTCCACTTCCTACAACAGCCTTGACTGCATTGATGACAGGAGTTGTATTTGAAACATAGGATGCTGTGTTACCTCCTCCCTGGCAATATGTATGGAAGTATGTATTCTTCTCTATGCCGCTTGATTTTATATCAGTTCCCTCATCAGTCGACTCATAAGCCACCATGTAGACATTGAATCTGTTCTTGAATGTCTTGTAAGGTTCAACAGCGAAGAAACTGTCCATAGCAGATATTGCACTTCTTTCAAACTTACCTCCTACAACAAGATCCCTCTTCTGATAACCGTCACCAAGGATCACAATGTTTAAGTAGTTCGAGCAGCCGGATGCATTTGCTTGGTTAAGGACAACCTTCTGACCATTGGTATAATAAGTCTTTGAAAGCGGCGTTCCGTATGCCTTCTGAGTAATGGTGATAGACTTGTAATAGTTGAATGATGCACCAGGTATTGTTGCCTGGCATTCAACGGTTGCAGTCCTCTGATTACCATTGTTCTGACTGAATGTAAATACGTTGCCTGACTGTGAAATGCCCTCGCCACTGCATGACAGGCTATATGACTGGATATTCTGTGTGTTCACGCCCAAAGTGACCTCGCCGCCTATATAGTCTACCTGGCCCGGATTTGCGAATTCGATTCTTGAGCCACTGTCAACAAATGTAAAGTTATGCGAGATACTCTCTTGGTTCTTACCCTCTCCAGCAGTCAATGTAAGGGTAACTTTTGGCGACTGAATTACACCATCGCCAAAATACACAGTAAGGTTACCGGTCTTTGAATTATCGTAGTAGGCTATGCTGGTTCCAGCAACGCCCTGACTGGCAGTTACCTCCAGAGTATATGAGGCATTATCGGCAACGGCATAGCTGAATGGAATCACGACTCTTGCACCCGGAATAGCTGGGATGAGGTCGTGTCCTGCTATGACACTGCCGGCCTTAGGTACAAGACGAGCGAAGTCTGATACCGCATCAGTCTTTCCATAAACTATCTGAAGCGCAACAGACGCGTTCCACTCTCTTTCATAGAACCTGTCATCTATAGTGCTGGCATCAACTGTCGCAGTCACAACCTTACCAATTCCAACCACATCCCTAATGAGGAGATTTTTAACGGCAAGCGATTTAGATTCAAGCTCCAGGCCTGATCCCTTATCATATCCGAGCAAAGCAGATGCAATGGAAGAATCCTGGCTGAAAGCCTCGACAAGAGCTTCTGCTGCATATTCAGGTCTGATAATATAATCCAGAGAAACGTCAATCTTCTGCTTGCTGTAGGTCATCTGTGCATAGCGGGCATAGACGGCATTGTCGAGATACTCGGATATAAGTGTCACAGACTGAATCTGAGCAACGAGGTCTTCCACGTTATCTTCCACTTTGTCCAATGCTGCATCAAACTCCTCAATCACAAGTTCCTCTGTGTTCTTGAAGTTCAGCTTGTAATACATGCCTGGCTTGAATGTGACAGGCTTGTCAGTAGAGACGGATGAAGTCTTTTCATACTCACCGATATTCTTGTAGTTAACCGTAATCGTCAGTCCCTCCTGTTTTCCTGGCCATACAAGTACATGGTATAATTGAGTTGTGAACTCGCTGCCTTCCTCCGGCACTAAAGTAACGGATGTTGATGCTTCTGACCATTCACCGGACGGATCAACGAGGAGTCTACCATTATTCTTTGCCTGATTTGCATCAGCCTCGGCATTGTAGAACATTCCTAGCGGTGCCACTCCTGCCAATGGGGCAGTACCAGTCACTGTAACAGACTCAATATCGTGAGACAACTCAAGTCTCAACATGGAAAGCGCACTACGGAAATCCGTTTCTGTGGTGCTTCCATCCTCTTCCATTTTTGAGAGGAACAAAGCTGCAGAAGCCAGATTGCATCCGGATGGGAAAGATCCATTATCCTTTGCATGCTGGACTTCCGGAAGGTCATATCGATAGATACCCTCCTCGTTTACAGCAGACGCTGGATATACGGCAAATCCGAGATCTTCATAACCATTCTCAACAGTCACTGAATTAGGAATCGAGCCAGTGAAAGTTGTATAATATGAAGTATTCTCCTTCTCATCATTGACAAAAGTCTTATTTACATGAGGTGCGTCAGTCGGATGAGTGAAGACCAGAGCAATCTGATCTCCACCTTCCCACCATACATCCTCACCTGAGAGAACCGACTTGGCGAGCGTAGCCGCCTTGATCGAAACCTCATGGACATCCTCAGGCAAGTAGTCGACACCTGTATCCTGAATGGGCTCTATCTGACAGGATACCAATGCTGCTACGGCAGCTGAAAACATTAATATCAATCTTTTCATCTCAATATCCTCACATTAAAAATCAATTTCAGGATTTTCTTCATCTGGCTCAAAACAACCGCCGCCGCCACCTGTGTTGCTCAGGCATATGACACCTTCGGAGTCGAGGGACATCACTATGACAGAAGGCGCAATATATTCTGTATGTGCTTCTATAATTGAATTTCGTTTCATCGTACTACTCAATTTTTAGAATGCGAAGACTACGCGGACAGGGTATGATGTAGATCCCTTTGGATACTCATACCACTTACCATTAGACATATCAAATGGTGAGGCCTGACAGTCATTATATGAATTGTATGTTCTAAGCGTACTTAACCAATACAACGACCCTGTAATCTGAGTGCCCCCCGCATTGCTAAGTGCAGCATTAACTACTGCCTTATTCTCATGCAACCACTTCATTTCTTTGAATGAAGGAATATACCATGAACTTACACCTGAAGGCAAAGACACCTTATGCTTTGCAACAGGTCCTGATGTTCTATCATATAACTCAGCATAACCTGAATTTGCATCTCGATAAGCAGTCATACCCTTAGTCAGACCATATCCATTAGGTAGATCTGTATTAGGAGTTGGATAACCATTATCTGTCAGCCAACCATATACAGAAGAATATCCAAAATTACCAAAAATAGAATTATATTCAGTCAAGCCAACAACCAATCCATGGGTTGCTGTAGGACAATCCTCCATAAGTTTGGAATCTGACATTGCGGCACCTGTATTCGAGAATACAATACCGATTACTTTCTTACTATAGTCTCTTGTCGATGACCAAGTACCATCACTATAGAAATAATCTCCAATGTTGATAGGTGCAACAGGCTCTTCAACTATTATAGTACACGAAGCAGACTTCACATTCTGACCGTTTGGTACAGCGTTGGCGCCGGTAGTAGCTGTAATCACAGCAGATCCTTCCTTATGAGTTGTGATTTCTCCTGTAGTTGGGTCTACGGACACAACACTTGGATTTGAGGACACCCAGTTGAGTTCAGTATATGTCGGCTGCTTTCCTTCCACGTCGGATGTAAAGACAGGAACCAATACGCTTGTCTGATTTGGTGTCAATGTAATCGTCTCCTGAGCAAATTTCATAGTCTGCACATAATATGGCTCAACATTGATTATGATAGTTCTTCTAAGAGATGAAACAAAGTAACGTTCACTTCCCTTATTGACAACATCAACGTAAACATATCTTCCACCTGGTGTTCTTGGTTCCTTGATTTCTCCCGTGTCGAAGTTTACCCATCCAAGGCCTGCGTCACTTTGATACTGGAACTTGAACTTGCTTTGGTCAACATTGTCAGGCAGGATTGTCGCAGCAAGGCTGATTGTCTCATCAATCTTAATAGAGATTGAATTTACATCATCAGCGTAATTATTGAATCTGATCTGTCTTGGCTGAGGCACAAGCACCTTCATATCATGGGTCAAAGTAATATTACCATTGACGATACATGTGATAGTTACCTGATTGTACTCGTGTGTATATGTGTTATATGTCTCGGCAACTCCGGTTACAATTCCATTCTCCACAGTGGCCTTTCCCGCATCTGATGACAACCAGACTTTACTTTCAATGTTCATTGCAGGTGGGAAGTCAAGTGACAGTTCTGCGGTCTTTCCAACTTCTACATATAGCGGTCCACCAAGGCGGATAGCTGGATTAACCTTGACATTTACAGATGCAGTAAGGTTGTCACCCCACTCGTCGATACCATTGGTTGTTGCTGTGATTGTCACATTTCCTTGCTTTTCAGCATTCAGGACTCCCGTAGCAGGATCGATTGTAGCAATCTCATCATTAGAAGATGACCATGTCACGGTCTTGTTGGTAGCTGATGCCGGATTTATAGTGACTGTAAGATTCTTTGACTGTCCCTCATCAATCTCAAAGTCATCAGTATTGATTCTGATGCTCTCTACATAGACTGTTGAGCTGTTGTCCTTTGGAACGAGTTCAATAAACTTGGAAGAAATGTCAGTCTTGCCGGTTGCGATGAACAATGCACACTTTGCTCCGGTCTTCTTATAATAGAAATCTTCCTTAAGGTCATGTGTGAACTTCACGGTTATGATACCGCTCTCAAGATTCGCAACTGATACGCTCTGCACCTCAAAGTTGACAAACTGGTTTGGAGCGATCGCCTTTGTCTCGATCTGATCCGCATAATATCCGACGATGCTGACAGCGTCTGTTGTCAAAGCTGCTGCAGCTGCAGCAGGGCGGACCATAAAATTAAGATCAACAGTCGTTACAGGAGTTCTCTTGTTCTTGCCGTCATATGATTTGCCAGGAGCAGATACCTTCTCATTACTCATCTCGTAATACGCAATAGCATAATCGGACGAATACTCGGACATGAATGTCAGCGACTGAATCTTATTGAGAAGTTCCTCGACATCTGCCTCCACCTTGGCAAGTCTTTCCTGTAGTTCTGCGATTGTCACTGCCGAATCAGCAAGACTTGCAGAAAGAGTTGAAATCGAATTGCCGGCCTCCTGAAGGGTTGATGTTGCATTTTCATTGAGAGCCAGGAGTGACTTCTTCGCTTCAGAGTCGGAATTTCTGATTACGGACTCGTAACCCGACTGAAGTTCTGTGCATAGCGAAGAAAGTTTCTGATTGAGAGCGACAAGTTTCTTTGTTGTCTCTTCTACTTCCGCTCCTATTTTTGAAAGGCTACCGTCTGCATCTCCTAAACGAAGTCCTGCCTCGACATCTGAAATAAGTGCATCGATTGTAAGGCCCTGAGCCTCAATAAGACTTGTCATTGTCTTTACGCTTGCATGCTCCGAAGATGCTATGTAGAAGTTTTCGAACTTGTCGCCAAGCCAAGCCTTCACGCCTTTTTCAAGATCCAGAAGTTCAGATGACGTTCCGAATGATGCTTTGATTGCACCAGCAACAGAAGCGATTTCGGCCTGAAGGTTCATAGTGGCAAGTGTTGCATTCAATGCTGACATACCGCCCTGAACGGAAGCGATATGAGATTCAATGCCTGAAATGCAAGCATCCAACTGAGCCTTGAAATCCTCTACATCATGTAAGTCGGAAACATTATCTAAAGCCTCCTTGATAGTTTTAACATCTGCAAGCGAAGCCTGGATTGCATCAACTTGCTCTGTCACGGTAGCAACGTTTCCGCCCAAAACATCGGCATTGTCAGCTGGATCAGCCACCTCACCAATACATGAAGCGAGCACCAGCGTGAATGCCACCACAAAAAGATTTCTAAGTTTGTAATTCATATTCGTTTAGATATTAATTCCCTATTGTGTTAAAATAACTTACGAAGTTAACAATCATTCTTTATTTCTCCAAACTACAATAAAAATAGCCCCTCTAGAAATCTAGAAGGGCTATCATGTGCTCCGGACGGGAATCGAACCCGTACGGACATTTCTGTCCACGGGATTTTAAGTCCCGCGTGTCTACCTATTCCACCACCAGAGCGATCCGGGTGCAAAGATAGTCAAATTTCGGAAAATACGATAAGATTTGTTTCATATGACTATTTGTGTCTGGTGTTCAGAGTGGTAACACGTGTAGCCGCTTAGGTTTATAACTCTGTTGCACAGGGCGCAATTTTAACTAAATTTGCAAAGTAAAGCCGCAACTATATGAAAAAGTACATAGACAAGGAAGGACGCAAGGTCATTGAAGTAGAGGACCTTACATTCATAGGTGATAGGGACTATCCGTATAATTGGTTCCAGAGACATTACCATCACCACCGTCTCCGTCTGGCCCTGAAGAAGGCCGACAAGGTTGTGGCAGCGAATCCGCAGGTTGCTGTTGACCTGGTCCGTTACTATTTCGTTCCCAAGGACATCATAATCATCCGTGACAAGGAAGTCCTTAACGACTAAGGTCGGCCTACATAACCCAATGTCGCAACACTGATACGCGTGCATGGATATGCTTCTTTAATTGCTGAATAGCAGGCGTATAACGTGGATCCACTTGTGAATAAATCATCGACGAGAACGATGTGTATGGGGGAGTTTTTACTTTTCATAGCCTCAAAGGCTCCCATCACATTCCTTCCTTTCTTATCTACATCTACCTTTGTCTGCGTAGATGTCCTTCTGCGCCTATACAGCAAGTCTGTGCGTAGCTCGGCGCCAAGTTCTGAAGCTACTGTCCTGGCAATGCTCTCTGCCTGATTGTATCCGCGCTTCCATCGTCTGGTCCAATGCAGAGGGACAGGAACCACAGCATCCACATCAGCAAAATGTGCTGCCTTCGCCATCTGCCCTCCCAACATTCTCCCGAAATATTCTCCGGCCTCCGTGTTGCCTCCGTATTTCAGACTATATAATATATGCCGGTAGTCACCTTCGTCCTTGTAGAAGAATAATGAGCAGGCATATGCATAATTCACAAATGGCGGAAATGCCTTTATGTCCTCCTCAAGCATATCCGGCCAGCTGTCCTGAAGCCCATCTTGTATTATCGAGTTGAATTTGTCCGCCATAGCATTATGGCTTCTGTTCCAGAAATAAGTCCGTGGCATATCTGCCAGACAATGCAGACACAGATGTTCTTCCTGCAGCCCCAACTTCCTGCCGCACACAAGGCATACCCTTGGAAGAAGCAAATCCACCAGCGCACGCCACCATATTCCCCAACGTTTCATCATGACTTCAAACTTATAGATAAATTTTCATTATCCGTTAAAAAAGTTGTTAAACTTTGCCTGGCGCTTAAGTTGCTGGTAGGTGTAATGTATTGTGTGACAGGATGTTATATGTCATCATGGGGTATATGAAAAGAGCGGACAGACATCACTGCCGGCCCGCTCAATGGTTTAGGTTTTATGCAAATACGATTTTGCTTTTGTAGTATATAAGTTTGTTAGTGCGCTCAATTTAATCTACTGTCTCAAGGATTAAGTTGCATGCAAAAATACCCATCTCTTCCACATTGCCAAAACTATATGATATGAATTTGGTCAAAACCACGTGCTTGTGGTGAAATACCGTTTTTTGTGGTCAAAAAAAACTATCTTTGCACCCGAAATCACAAAAACAACAATAAAAGACAACAATATGGCAAGCGAAATCAGAGATATTCAGCTCTGGCCTGACGGCAGACTTAAGATTGATTGGGTAAGGCACCACATGCCTCTTCTTAACGGACTCGAGGAAGAGTTCAAGGCTACACTTCCGTTCAAGGGCTTAAAGGTAGCTCTCTCGGTACACCTTGAGGCGAAGACGGCTTATCTATGCGAGGTGCTCGCAGCAGGTGGAGCGGAGATGTATGTGACCGGAAGTAATCCGCTTTCAACACAGGACGACGTCGCAGCCGCTCTTGTCCAGGCAGGTCTGAACGTTTTTGCTTGGTATGATGCAACTCCTGAGGAGTATGAGGCTCATATCCGTCGCGTGCTCGAGGTCGGCCCCAACATCATCATTGACGATGGCGGAGACCTTGTAAACCTTATGCACACAGAGTACACCGACCTCATTCCTGACGTCATCGGTGGTTGCGAGGAGACTACTACCGGTATCCTCAGGCTCGTCCAGCTCAATAAGGCGAAGGCACTTAAGTTCCCAATGATGCTTGTCAACAATGCAGACTGCAAGCATCTTTTCGACAATCGCTATGGTACAGGTCAGTCAGTATGGGATGGTATAAACCGTACAACTAACCTCATCGTGGCTGGTAAGAATGTCGTGGTTGCTGGTTACGGCTGGTGTGGAAAGGGTGTTGCGATGCGTGCCAAGGGTCTTGGTGCAGAGGTCATCGTAACTGAGGTTGATCCTATCAAGGCCATGGAGGCTGTCATGGATGGCTTCAAGGTGATGAAGATGGAGCAGGCCGCTAAGGTCGGTGACATTTTTGTGACTGTAACAGGCTGCGATGATGTCATTACAAAGGAACACTTCCTTAACATGAAAGACGGGGCTATCTGCTGCAACGCAGGTCACTTTGACTGTGAGGTTGACGTAGCGGGTCTCCGCGAGATGGCCAAGGAAGTAAAGCCAGCCCGTAAGAACATCGTAGGTTACACTCTTGAGAATGGAAATAGAATCTACATCATAGCAGAAGGTCGTCTTGTAAACCTCGCAGCCGGAGACGGACACCCTGCCGAGATTATGGACATGTCATTCGCGATTCAGGCTCTCAGCGCGAAGTATCTCGTGGAGAACAGTGCTAAAGTAAGTCGCGAGCCAGGTCAGATGGTCAACGACGTTCCGCTCGAGATCGATCAGGAGGTCGCAGCCCGCAAGCTCGCATACTGGGGCTGTGAAATCGACACCCTCACCCCAGAACAGCACCGCTACCTCTTCGGAGAGTAAAAGTGCCTGGCGCTTAAGAGACTGCTGATCAGCGTTATACAAGAATCGCGTGCTGCCGGAAGGGAGCACGCGGTTTCTGTAAGGTGTTGTGTGATAGTGTTTCAGGTGCCAGGGGAAGTCCTAGAAGTACTTTCTTTCGTTCCTATCCAAAGCGATGAATATGAAGATAAGGATGGTGAATGCCCAGAGGGAAGAGCCTCCGTAGCTGACCAAAGGCAGTGGGATACCGATCACCGGCATGAGACCGATTGTCATACCTATATTAATGAACAGGTGCATGAAGATGCAGCAGGCGACGCAGTAGCCGTATATTCGCGTGAAGGCCTCCCTGCTTCGTTCGGCATTCTTGATGATTCTCCATATAAGGAACACATAAAGAAGTATCACTAGCGTGCATCCGAAGAATCCCCATTCCTCTCCGATGGTGCAGAATATGAAGTCAGTACTCTGCTCCGGCACGAATCCGAATGTGGTCTGTGTGCCGTTGAGGTAACCCTTGCCGAACATACCGCCCGAGCCGATGGCTATCTTTGACTGATTGACATTATAGCCAACTCCAGCTGGGTCTTCCTTCATGCCCAGCAGCACCTCGATGCGTTTCCTCTGGTGGTCTTGGAGCACCTTGTTGAATATGAAGTCTGCCGAGAACACCAGCATGATTCCTCCGACCATAGCTACGAGAGCCAGCTGGGAGAACATATTCATCTCCCTGAATGAGAAATATGCGGCAACGGGAAGCAGAATACCAAGCGCTATCAACAGGATGTACAGAGGCTTCACTCGTGCAATAAACGGTACTTCGGCATCCTCTTCAACGTTCTCCTCTGCAACACTTGCCACCTCAGCAGTGGAAGCACCCTCCTCGGTAACCATCTCTGCAACCACTGCATCTTCCGCTGCCTCGACTGCCTTATCCAGAATCATAGGCACGAAGGCCATAAGAGTGATGAGTGGAACTCCGATGATCATCCACCATTTTATCCTGCCTGAATACAGACACATACACAAGGATCCGACTCCGGCCATGACCAGAATCGCTACAAAAGGCGAGGCTGTAAGGGTCAGGATGAACAGCAGGATGGCCATTCCGGCAATGAATATAAACCATCCGGACAGACCCTCCCTATACAGCATGAATATGAATCCGACGTAAACAAGGGCCGATCCGGTCTCGCTCTGGAGTACGATAATGCCCATAGGGACCAGGATTATCAGGGCTGTGACTATGAAGTCTCTGACACGGCCTATCTTGTATCCCAGTCGGCTCATGACAGCCGCGAGCATCAGAGACGTGGATATCTTGGATATCTCTGCAGGCTGGAACCTGACCGGACCGAACTCAAACCATGACCGTGATCCTTTCACCTCGATTCCCAGGAAGATCACTGCCACCAGCAGTCCGAGCGTAAATATATATATCGGTGTGGACAGTCCTTCATAGACTCGCGGGTTCAGGGCAAACAATATGAATGTAGCCAATCCGAACGACGTCAGGATCCAGATGAACTGTTTTCCGCTTCTGCAACTCCAGTCAAATATCGATGCGGGTTCGTCAGCCTGGACTGCGGCGTAGATATTAGCCCAGCCGATGAGAATCAGAAGCAGGTAGCATATTACCAGCTTCCAGTCAATGGTCTTTGCCAGACCTCTTCCTCTATGTCCTCCAAGATCCCTCATCCTTTATTTCCTGACTTTTACTCTATCCAATAGATTCGCCTCAAGCATCCTCTTCTCCAACGCCTTCCTGTCATCTTTGATTTCACCATTAAGGTACATCTCAGTCAGCAGCGAAGCGATAGGTGCGGCATACGAAGCTCCGAAACCTCCGTTCTCCACATATGCGGCAACGGCAATCTTCGGATTGTCGCGCGGTGCGAAGCAGATGAACACCGAATGGTCATGTCCATGCGGGTTCTGCGCCGTACCAGTCTTTCCGCAGATGTCCAGGCCTTCCACAGCGGCGATGCTTGCAGTTCCTCCGGAACCGAAGCCGCTGTTCACAGCCCTATACATTCCGCCGATCACCTTAGGGAAGTGTGTCGTGTCAACCAACGTGTAATGTCTTTCCTTGTACTTAGGATCGATGGTCACGTTTTCCGAATCCTTGATGATGTGCGGGATATAGTAGTGGCCACGGTTGGCAATGGTGGCACACAGGTTGGCAAGGTGCAGAGGCGTACATCCGATCTCGCCCTGTCCGATAGACAGCGATATCACGGTAGTAGCCTTCCATCCACCCTTGCGGTAATATCTGTTGTAGTATTTCGAATCAGGGATGAATCCGCCCAACTCAGAAGGGAAGTCACTGCCTAGCTTCTGGCCGAAGCCGAAGCTCATCACATACCGTCTCCAGGTGTCAAGCGCATCGTCTATGAACTCGTACTTTGGATTCTCAAGAATACCGCGAAGTACGTAGCAATAGTATGCATTGCAGGACATCATGATCGACTCCTCAAAGTTGACAGGAGACTTGTGTTCATGGCATCCGAGCTTGCTCCTTCCGAAATGGTATCCCATGCTGCAAGGATATGTGGTAGAGGGGGTGAATACACCCTCCTCAAGTCCGATCAGTCCGTTGACAAGCTTGAACACGGATCCCGGAGGATACGGAGCCTGCACGGTTCTATTGAACATGGGTTTGTATGGATTTGCAAGAATCTCGTTGTAGTGCTCACCGAAGTTTGCGAGCATATCCACATCGATACCCGGACTGGACACCATCGTCAGGATTTCTCCGGTAGATGGCTCAATAGCAATAAGACTGCCCACCTTGTTGTTCATGAGCATCTGTCCATAGTTCTGGAGTGTGGCGTCGATGGTGGTGGTTATATCATCACCCGGTACAGCCTCCTTGTCCAATTCTCCATCCTGATATCTGGATTCAATCTTATTGCGTGAGTTTCTCAACCAGATGTTGTATCCCTTCTCTCCACGGAGTTCCTTCTCTCTTGCAGCCTCGATACCAGTCATGCCCGCGTAGTCTCCTGCCTTATATTCATCAGGATGCTTTGCAAGATAGTTTGAGTTAACCTCGGATACATATCCTAGAAGATTTCCTCCGGCGTTGAAAGGATATTCCCTGATACTTCGTGCCTGTCCACGGAAACCTGGGAACCTGTATGCAACCTCTGCAAACTTCATGTATGTTTCAGGAGGAAGCTGCTTGAACATCACGACACTCTGGTAACCGATCCTGCGGCGGTTCCTGTAGAACTCGTCCATCTTTTCCTTGATTGCCTCAGGTGTGACATCAAGAACTTCTGCAAGAGCGAGGGTGTCGAACTCCTCAACCTCCTTCGGGGTAACCATGAGGTCATACGCCACCCTGTTACCAACAAGGATATTGCCGTTCCTGTCATGGATGATTCCACGAGTAGGGTAGATGGTGGAGTACACCATCGTATTGTTTTCCGCACTGAGTTTGTATTTATCTTCTACGATCTGGATGCCGAAAAGCTTGATTATCAGGATGCCGGCAGCTGTGCAGAGTCCGATCAAAAGTTTGTTTTCCCTGTTCAGTTTCATTCCGTATCCTTATTTCCTGTCATCCGGTGATAGAATGTTGATCACTATGAGTGAGAGTACCAGACAGCAGATTGTCGAAAGGCTCACTCTGGTAATGTTGAACCATGCCGGACGTGTTCCTGCGCCATCGAGGAATATGTATATTCCGAGATACACGATCAGTGCGGTGAACATCACCACGGCGATCTTGAACAGTCCGTTCTTCTTGATCGAGAACCTGTCGCCTCGCGTAATGAGGTCTTCTCCAAGGAAAATCTTGATCGCTCCGTTTCTGAGCAGGGCTACGGGCACTGCTGCTGCGGCATTAAGACCTATCAGGCCTTCCGAAAGCCAGTCTACGGCAAGTCCGCTTGCAAATGCTATAAGCATGCATGCGACAGTACTGACAGTGGTCGGGATGCACATTATCATGGCAGGGAGCATTGTCAGCATGATGTATGGTCCCAGTGTAGCATAATTACACAGGATCAGCTGTCCGATAAGAAGCAGGCAGTATAGTATTCCGAAATGCTGGCTTTTCATCACTCTCCCTCCAGTTTTTTGATTTCGTCTTTTCCGGAATTCTCAACAATGGTCACATGACGCAATGCTGCGAAATCCTCGAAAAGAGTGACGTCGATTTCATATGTGGCTCCGTTCACAACCTTCGCCTTGCCTGTTGTTCCAAGAGGAATGTCAGCAGGGAAAATCGATGAGAAACCACTAGTGTAGACAGTGTCTCCAGGCTGAAGCTCAACGTGGTGCGGAATCTCCTTCAGTATGGCTCCTGCGCTGCTTCGGCCATTCCAGCTGAGCGGTCCGACAGCTCCGTTTCGTCCCAGTCTTGCGCTGATGTTCATCTCGTGATTCTTGAAGGAGCGTGCATAAGAGAAGTTCTCGCTGACGGCATCAATGATACCGACAGCTCCTTTACCTGTAATGACTCCGGCTCCCTCTGTAACACCGTCAGCCGATCCCTTGCCTATGATCATGTAATTGTGCTGTGAGTTGTTGCTTATCTTCATGATCTTGGCCGGAATATAGCTGTAGTGTCCGGTCTTTCCCTCTGTGAATTTGATCTGGTCCATTCCGTAGGCGGCCATGGCTTCTTCCATCTGAGCCACCTTTACCCTGAGCGTATGATTCTCCAGAGCGAGCGAGTCGTTGGCACTTTTCAGGTGGAAATAGTCCTTGACCTTCTGCGTGCTGCCCCAGATGCTGCTCATGAATCCCTGTGCCGCTTCTGAGAACCACATTCTCTGAAGCGTTCCGTTATTGTTGAGCATAGCCAATGCAGCTATCTCCAATGCAATGAAGATAGCTGCTGTAATGACATGCTTTATGATGTTTCCTTTTCTCAAGGCTTATCTCATGAGGAATGTGTAATTGTCTGTGTTCTTGAGAGCCAGACAAGTGCCTCGTGCAACTGCTCTAAGAGGGTCTTCTGCCACATGGAAAGGAATGTTGACCTTCTCTGTGAGACGCTTTGCAAGACCTCTGAGGAGCGATCCGCCACCTGCAAGGTGGATACCGTTTTCAACGATGTCGGAATAAAGCTCAGGAGGAGTCTGCTCAAGTACGTGGAGGATACCTGCCTCGATTCTTGCAACTGACTTGTCAAGGCAGTGTGCGATCTCCTGGTAAGTCACTGTAGCATGAACAGGGTGTGCTGTCATGAGGTTAGGACCTGTTACCTTGTATGGCTCCGGCTCGTTCTCCTCAAGATCAGGAATAACTGCTCCGATAGCGATCTTGATCTTCTCTGCAGTAACCTGTCCTACTCTGATGTTGTGCTGCTGACGGAGGTACTGCTGGATGTCGTTTGTGAAGACGTCACCTGCAACCTTGATGGAATCCTGGACTACGATACCGCCGAGAGAGATAACCGCAATCTCGGTTGTACCACCTCCGATGTCCACAACCATGTTACCCTTAGGTGCCTCGACATCAAGACCGATACCGAGAGCTGACGCCATTGGCTCGTAAATCAGATACACGTCACGTCCTCCTGCGTGCTCCGAAGAGTCGCGCACCGCACGGATCTCAACCTCAGTCGAACCTGAAGGGATGCCGACCACCATCTTGATGTTTGGCTGGAAGAGCGATCTGCGCTTGCTGTTTACCTGTTTGATGAATCCGCGGATCATAAGCTCAGCAGCGTTGAAGTCTGCGATGACTCCGTCTCTCATCGGACGGATGGTCTTGATGCCCGGATTCTCCTTCTCCTGCATAAGCTTTGCCTTCTGTCCCAAAGCCAATGCCTTACCTGTGCTGTTGTCAATAGCCACGATGCTCGGCTCGTCGAGAACGATCTGATCATTCTGGAAAATGACAGTGTTCGCGGTACCGAGGTCAATCGCAAGCTCCTGTGTCAAAAATGAAAATGCCATATTTTTTAATGCTTTTTATCTGGTACGTTTAACAGGCCGTAAAATTACAAAAAATAACTTAATTTTGTGGAAGAAATAATTGAAAAATCTTAGAAATATGTCAAGGATGAAATACGCCATAATCATGGCTGCCGGAAGTGGCACGCGAATGGGTGCGGAGATGCCTAAGCAGTTCATCGAACTGGAGGGGAAGGCCATTCTTCACAGGACCATAGAAGTATTCCTGAATGCATGCCCGGGCGTGAGCATAATCACCGTTCTTCCTGAGTCTCATATGGATTATTGGCGTCAGTATTGCCTTGACAGGAACTTCATATGCCCTCAGGTTCTGGTTAAAGGAGGCATTACACGCTTTCATTCTGTAAGGAACGCGTTGGAAAAGGTACCTGCAGGAGCGATTGTGGCAGTTCATGATGCGGTCCGTCCGCTGGTAACGGAGTCTTTCGTTAAAGACATGTTCATGAAAGCGGAAACCACGCCGGCTCTCATCCCTGTTATTCCGTGTGTAGATACGATGAAAGTCCTTGAAAAGAAGAAGAATGCCAATGGTGACGAGGAACTTGTAACCATGCCGGGCCAAAACGTGGACCGTTCCGTCTTATATGCCGCTCAGACTCCGCAGATCTTCCATTCCGAAATACTGAAGGAAGCATATGAGCAGGCTTTCGATACCGCTTTTACAGACGACGCTTCAGTGGTCCTTAAATACGGAAAAAACCTCTCATACCTTATCGGTGAGAGGTTCAATATAAAGCTTACTACGCAGGACGATCTTGTCCTGGCAAAGGCTATTCTTTCTCTTTCTCCTTCTTGCTCTTCCTGACGCTGGCAGAGAAGCTGGTGTTCTGATACTCCTTGACCCATACCTGACGCTCGATTGCCTGATCGAGTGAGATCTGTGTCTCTGTCTGCTGTACATACGGAATCTTCTGGATTGTATTCAGAAGGATCTGCATAAGGTGGTCATGGTCAAAGCAAAAGAGCTTGATCAGGAGATTGTGTTTGCCTGTAACGAAGTGGCATTCAACAACTTCTGAAATCTTTTTGAATGACTCGATAACTTCAGGGTACTTGTTCGCCTCAGACAGTGATACGCTGACGAAGGCGCACACATTCAGGCCAAGCGCCTGTGGTTTTACGAGAAGACGGGAGCCTGTGATGACTCCGTTTGCTTCAAGTCTCTTGACCCTCTGGTGGATCGCTGCTCCGGACACGTTGCACTCGCGTGCAATCTCCAGAAATGGCATTCTCGCATTCTTTACAAGGAATGAAAGAATCTTCTGATCGATCTGATCAATCTGATACGTAGGCATAACTGTATGTGTGTTAGTGGTTTTGACCGCGAATTTATATATAAAAAGATAAAATATCAATAAAAAACAAGTCGAAAGTTACAGTTTGTAACCTTCGACTTGTCCATTATGCTATCTGCGCTTCTTTTTTCGGCCTGTAGGCTCAGATGTGGCTATGATCTCCTTACATTTTTCTTCAGTGAGTTCTGCCGGATCTGTGCCCTTTGGAATCTTGTAGTTGCTGCCGTTGCACTTGATGTATGGACCATATGCTCCGTTGAGCACCTGTATGCCGCTTTCGGTGTAATCTGCTATGATGCCGCCGGTCTTCTTGTTCTCGTTTTCCTCAATAAGGCGTACGCATGTATCAAGATCAACCTTCAGGGGGTCTGTTCCGCGTGGGAGGGATATGTTCTTGTCGCCGTATTTGATGTATGGGCCAAATTTTCCCTTGGTGCAGATTATGTCGATGCCCTCGTGCTGGCCTACTGTTCTCGGTAGTTCGAAAAGCTTCAGTGCCTCTTCAAGGGTGATGCTTTCAATGAGCTGGCCAGGCGCAAGGCTTGCGTATTGCTTGTTGTCTCCGTCGCCCTTCTGCACATAAGGACCGTACTGTCCGAATTTAGCAACCAGTGGCTGTCCGTCCTTAGGGTCTACGCCGAGCTCACGGCTTACGTTGCTGTATTCCCTGTTACTGAGTGTCTCCTCCACCTTTGTGTGGAAAGGTCCATAGAACTCGCTGATCACATTACTCCATGCCAGTTCTCCCTCTGCAATCTTGTCGAAGTCCTTCTCTACGTTTGCAGTGAATCCGTAGTCAAGGATTGTCTCAAAGTTCTTCACAAGGTAGTCGGTCACGATCATTCCGATGTCTTGAGGCAGAAGTCGTCCTTTCTCTACTCCGGTAGTCTCGGTCTTTGCTGCAGCCTTAATCACTCCGTTCTTAAGGGAGAGGTTGGTTACAGCGTGTTTTTCGCCGGTCTTGTCTCCTTTTATTATATAGCCTCTTCCTTTTGTAAGGGTAGAGATTGTAGGTGCGTATGTGGATGGACGTCCGATTCCGAGTTCCTCGAGCTTCTTGACGAGAGTTGCCTCTGAGTAGCGCGATGGTGCGGATGTGAACTTGCACTCGGCTGTGATTCCGTTTTCGAACATCCTGTCGCCCTTGTTCATTTCCGGAAGGATAGCCATTTCGTCATCCTGCGAAGGCTCATCGGTGCTTTCCATGTACAGTTTGAGGAATCCGTCGAAGAGTACCTCGCTTGCCTGTACGTTGAACTTTTCCTCTATTCTGGTTTCGTCAGGACTCTCAACGGAAACTTTGATATCTGTCTTCATGAGACGGGCATCTGCCATCTGGGATGCGACTGTGCGCTTCCAGATAAGCTCATACAGTTTCTTTTCCTGAGGGGTTCCCTCGATAGTTGTGTTCTCAATATATGTAGGGCGGATTGCCTCGTGTGCCTCCTGTGCTCCCTTTGCCTTTGTCTTGTACTGTCTTACTTTCGAGTAGTCCTGACCGAAATTGTCGCAGATGAAGGTCCTGGCAGTGTTGATCGCAAGGGCTGAAAGGTTTGTTGAGTCGGTACGCATGTAAGTGATGAGTCCGTGCTCATAAAGCTTCTGTGCAATGCTCATGGTCTGGCTTACAGACATCCTGAGTTTTCTTGAAGCCTCCTGCTGGAGGGTTGAGGTCGTAAATGGCGCCGCCGGAGTCCTGGTGGCTTCCTTCTTCTCGATGTCCGAGACTGTAAACTCGGCTCCGATGCACTTCTCGAGGAATGCCTTGGCACTTTCCATGTCAGGGAACCTTTTGTCGAGGGTTGCCTTTACAAGTACATTGTCAGGAGTTCCTTCAGGATGGAAGAGAGCATCTACCTTATAATATTGTTCCGGATTGAAAGCGAGGATTTCCCTTTCGCGGTCTACAACCAGACGCAGTGCCACTGACTGTACGCGTCCGGCGGAAAGTTTCGGCTGAATTTTTCTCCAAAGCACAGGAGAAAGCTCGAAACCGACCAGACGGTCAAGCACTCGGCGTGCCTGCTGCGCGTCCACAAGGCTCATGTCAATGCTACGCGGATTCTGGATTGCATTAAGGATGGCGGTCTTTGTAATCTCGTGGAACACAATACGTTTCGTATTTTCACTTTTAAGATCAAGAGTCTCGAACAGGTGCCATGAGATAGCTTCTCCCTCGCGGTCCTCATCGGATGCCAGCCATACAACAGATGCTTCCTTGGCTGCCTTCTTAAGTTCCGCTACGAGCTTCTTCTTTTCTGCCGGTATGACGTATTCTGGCTTGAACCCGGCCTTTATATCAATGCTGAGCTCGCTATCGTGCAGGTCGCGTATGTGTCCGAAACTTGACTTAACGATAAAGTCCTCTCCAAGAAACTTCTGGATCGTGCCAGCCTTTGCAGGAGACTCGACGATTACTAAATTTTTTCCTTCCTTCATGCTCATTAACTCCTCTTTTTCAAAAGAAAGTGCAAAGTAAGGGACTTTCGGGGCAAATTTCCAAATTTTGTTGCTAATTTTGTGAGTTTGTAAGTAAAAAGGAAAATATGACTGACGCAACAAAGAAGAAAATAATCAAGTGGTTCTGGATACTGTTTTCAATGCCTGTACTGCTTGTCATGACACTTATCGGACTTGTATGGGCCTTTGCGGACATACCTTCTTTTGAGGATCTTGAAAACCCTGACAGCAACCTTGCTACGCAGGTTATTGCGGATGACGGATCTACCATCTTGTCCACATTCCATATAGAGAACAGATCGTTTGTGACATACGACGAACTGTCTGTGAATCTTGTCCATGCGGCAGTGGCAACAGAGGACGTACGTTTCTACACTCACTCAGGCATTGACTTCAGGAGTCTGGGACGTGTGGTGTTCAAGACCCTTCTCGGAGGTGACTCAAGCCAGGGAGGTGGTAGTACGATTACCCAGCAGCTGGCCAAGACTCTCTATCCACGTGCTGATGTCAGCAGCAAGATCCCTGGAATGTCAAAGGTCAAGATGGTTTTGATCAAACTGAAGGAATGGGTTACGGCAGTAAAGCTTGAGCGCAGTTATACTAAGGACGAGATCATAACCATGTATCTCAACCAGGTGTTCTTCGGAAGTAATGCATACGGAATCAAGTCTGCTGCACAGACCTTCTTCGCCAAGACTCCTGCAGCCCTTAGCGTTGAGGAGGCGGCAACATTGGTCGGAATGGTGAATAAGCCTACGAGATATAATCCTGCTCTCAACCCGGACAAGTCTCTTGTAAGGAGAAACTTCGTGATCTCGCAGATGGAGAGGGCTGGTTACCTTGATGCACGGCAGCGCGATTCTATTCAGCAGCTTCCTATAGTCCTTTCATATCAGGTACAGGACCACACAGCAGGTTCGGGCCTCTATTTCAGAGAAATGCTCCGCCGTACCATGATGGCAAAGGAGCCGAAGCGTTCGTCATACAGTCAGTATGAGGACTATGTAGTGGATTCACTCCTTTGGGCAGACGATGACCTTTACGGATGGATAAACAAGAACCTCAAGCCTGACGGTACCAGGTATGACATCTATAGGGACGGACTCAGGATCTATACCACCATCAATCCACAGATGCAGAGATATGCGGAAGAGGCTGTCGTAAAGCATATCGGAGGCGATATGCAGAAGCGCTTCGATCGTGAGGTCAGATGGAAGAACAATCCTCCGTTTGATAATGAGGTAGAGAAGAAGATGATAGACGGTATCATGAAAAGAGCCCGCAAGGATAGTGACCGTTATCGTAGGATGAAAGCTGCAGGTGCTTCCGATTCTGAGATATTCAAGACCTTCTCTGTTGCAGTGCCTATGAAGATATTCGCATGGGATGGTGACAGGCAGGTGGATACAGTAATGACTCCGGATGACTCTATCAGATATTATAAGAGACATATGCGTGCTTCGTTCATGGTCATGACTTCTGGCGTTGGCCAGATAAACGGCCGTACGATCAAGGCTGGAGAAGTCAAGGCATATGTCGGTGGTCCGGACTTCAAGGCGTTCCAGTATGATAATGCACGTCAGAGCAAGCGTCAGATCGGTTCGACAATCAAGCCGTTCCTCTATACTCTGGCTATGCAGGAGGGTATGTCTCCATGCGATCAGGTGGCCAATGTTCCACAGACATTCATCATCAGTGCGGACAAGATATGGACACCGGAGAGTACAGACAGGGATGAATATATCGGTAACATGGTGACTTTGAAGTGGGGTCTTGCAAAGAGTTCCAACAATATCTCGGCTTACTTGATGAAGCAGTACGGACCGTATGCGATGGTCGAGATGATGAGGAAGATGGGAGTTGGAAGTTACCTGGATCCGGTGCCGCCTCTGTGCGTGGGTGCCGCTAACATATCTCTTTACGAAATGGTTGCGGCATACAATACATTCCCGTCTAAAGGTATGTACACAAGGCCGATTTTCGTGACTAGGATCGAGGATAACATGGGTAACGTTCTTGCAACATTCTCTACGACAAGAAAGGAAGCTATCAGCGACCGCACTGCATATCTTATGGCTAATCTCATGCAGGGAGTAGTCAACGGCGGAACAGGTTATGCGCTCAGGTCGCGCTTTGGCCTTACCGGTGAGATGGCAGGAAAGACAGGTACTACCAACGATAATGCGGACGGATGGTTCATAGGATACACCCCTCAGCTTACTGCAGGCGCATGGGCTGGATTCGAGGATATGCAGGTGCATTTTGCAGCTCTTGCAAACGGCGGAGGCTCTGCTTCAGCGCTGCCTATATGGGGATATTTCATGCAGAGCGTGCGTAAGGATCCGTCTCTTGCCGCATATTACAGTGTTGATGCCTTTGAGGCACCGGGCAATTTCGAACTTAATCTGAATTGCGATGCTGATGCTTTGGTTGAAGTGCCGGAAGAAGGCGAGGTAACAACCATTATTGAAGATGAATACGAAGACGAAAAGGAAATATATGGATTTGAATAATGTAGCAGTAATATACGGCAGTGACTCTTCGGAGTGGGAGGTTTCTGTCAGAAGCGGTGAGTTTACCGCGTCACAGATTGACGCTGAGAAGTTTGCAGTCTATGAGATATTTGCCCGCTTTGGAAAGTGGGTCGTGAAGGCATATAGACCGAAGGGACAGGAAAGAGTGCTCATCCCGGAGGAAGAGCGTCCTGAGGTATGTAAGACTGACTTCTCTGCTGTCGTGGGCGGTGTGAAGGTCAGGTTTGACTATGCTTATATCATGCAGCACGGAACTCCAGGCGAGAACGGCCTCATGCAGGGCTACCTTGAGATGATTGGAGTGCCACACAGCGGCTGCAACGCCTTTGTGTCTGCAATCACATTCGACAAGTTCAGTTGCAAGAGCTACCTCAAGGATGTAGACTTTGTAAAGTGTGCAAAGGACATCTTCCTTCGCAAAGGTGAGTCTGTAGATGGACTTGCCGAGCAGGCTGTGGAGAAACTTGGACTTCCGATGTTCGTGAAACCGACAGACGGTGGCAGCAGCTTCGGAGTGACCAAGGTCAAATGTGTTGAGGACTTCGGCAAGGCGGTTGATGTGGCTTTCTCTGAAGGCCAGATGCTTATTGCAGAGGCAGCTGTCGTAGGTCGCGAGCTGACTTGCGCAGTATATAATAATGGTAAGGAGAATGTTGCTCTTCCTGTGATCGAGATCATCACAGAGAACGAGTTCTTTGACTATGAGGCTAAGTATAACGGTCATAGCCGCGAGGTATGTCCGGCTCAGATTCCAGACACGCTCAGAGACCAGATACAGGAAGTTTCCGTAAGGATTTACGAGCACCTCGGATGTGCAGGCCTTGTACGCGTTGACTATATCAGCTCAGAGGAAGGACTTTACTTCCTTGAAGTGAACACAATCCCAGGAATGACATCAGCCTCTCTCGTGCCGCAGATGGTACGTGCGGCAGGGATGTCGATGACTGATTTCCTTACAACGATAATCGAAAACTCATAATGCTTCTGAGGAATCTCATAAGCAAAGGTACGGAGACCATTTCGCAGGCCTTCCCTGAAAGGGAGGCACGTGAGATGGTCCTCATGTTTCTGCAGCATAGTATAGGAACGTCGCGCCATACCCATATTCTTGAACCTTCATATGAGGTGCCTGATGGTGCTTGTGCTGAAGCTATGAGTGCATTCAGGAGAATGGCTTCCGGTGAGCCTGTACAATATATAATAGGTAAGGCGTTTTTCTATGACCGTGAGTTCAATGTGACGCCTTCTGTGCTGATACCTCGCCCAGAGACTGAACTCCTTGTGCGTGAGGCTTTGGACTGGGCACGTCTCTCCGGCTGTAAGTCTATGCGCATTGCAGATCTGTGTACTGGCAGTGGTTGCATAGCGTGGAGTATGGCGTTGGAACTTCCGGGTGCTGAGGTGACTGCTGTGGATATCTCTGAAGATGCCTTGGTTGTTGCATCCGGTCAGAAGTTTGACGAAGTCGGTGGCGTTGATGGGATGGGGGGAGTTGTAGCTCCGAAGTTCATAAAGGCTGACGTGCTTGCCACGCCACCTGATGGATTAGGTACTTTTGATATGATTCTCAGCAATCCTCCATATGTCATGGAATCGGAAAAGGCATTGATGAGAAAGAATGTCCTTGATCATGAGCCATGGCTTGCGCTTTTTGTGTCTGACGATGATCCTCTGGTCTTCTACCGCGCCGTAGCCGTATGGGCAAAACAACTTCTCAAACCTGACGGTATAGGAATAGTCGAAATAAACGAAGCCCTCGGGCCCGAAACTGCCGCAGTATTCTCACAGGCAGGCTTCGCTGACACTTCTGTCATCTGTGATCTCTCGGACCGTCCCCGTTTTGTCCGTTTTTCCCGTCAGAATCTATGCGCTATACAATGATTTATCTGATTTTTTGGTAAAATAAGATAAAATCTATTATAGAAATCGGCCTTGGAAATTGCTCCGAGGCCGATTTTTGCAGATAAGCATATACTTTTTTGTTACACGGATAATGCTACGGAACTTTGCAGCGTTAAATATCTGTTGTTATGAGAAGGTTCTCTCTGTTATGTCTTGCAGGCCTGATTGCGGTCTCATGTGAAATTCTGGATGATAATATCGATAAGCACACTTCGAACCGTGCAGCTGTGCCCCTTTCCGAGGTTGCGCAGGTGCTTGCCAATATCCCTTTGGGCGCGGATCAGATGTCTGAGGTATTCGGTGCGGTGTCGTCTTCCAGTGAGAACGGTTATGATGAGGAATATATGATGTATGACCTTTTCGGTACGCCGGGAGCGGGTGTGGGTGATGATAGGCTTCCTTTGTCTAAGGCTCCTGTGCTGTCAGGCGTGCCGTTGAGGGATATGATTGCGGATTATGTCAAGTCTCAGGCTGCGACGAAGTCTGCTTCGGGGATAGAGGACCCGTCCGAGTGGCTGGACAGATTGGCAGAGTCTGATGTGCAGATATATTGGCCCTTTTCAGAGTCATGGGATGGAGAGGAACTGCCGGTCATCACATTTGATCCGGAGGATGATTCGGACGTGAATATTGGATACAGGATAACAGAAGACAGTGAAGGCTTCCGCCGTATTGAAGAGGTGTTTGTGGATGAGAATGTAGCGATGGAGACACCTGTGTGGGTGGTTAATAGAAATACGGATGCGGGTTACACTACGTTGGAAATGCTCAGGAGGGAAGATCCGGACTGGGGCGAAGGCGGCGGAAGCATCATTGTCAGTCCTGGCTCAGCTTCTATATCAAGTTCAGGTCAGCAACCATGCTCCAAGGCACAGTCCGGAAACACTGTAAGGTCTTTGATTCTGAAGGACTTTACCATGAACAGGAATTATGATTCATGGTTTGCCGGTGCGTCCGAGTTCTTCGTCAAGGTCGGGGCCTTTGAGGACTTTACTGCGAGCACGGAAGCCGAACTCCGCCTCTTTACTCCAAGTATTACGGATTTTCTTATAGTTGTAAGAAGGAATCAGAAGGGGATACCTGTGCCATTTAATGCTATGGTTTTCTCCGAGTGGACCGACCTTGTGGAGTCTTTTGCCTTCATGATAATCGAAGACGATGGTGGAACCATCAAGGAGTGGAATGCTACTGCATTTGTGAGAGTGGAGTCTAAAAGTTATGGCGTAGAGCTCAAGATCCCTTTCCATTCATATGACGACATAGTATGGAGAGGAACCCTCGGAAGCAAATGGTTTGAGGCCTACAGCGACACCAAAGGCCATTTCGGAGACGTCGACCTCACCTTCGAGGTTGTGGAGCGTTGAAGGCATGTAATAAAAGAAATTTATAAAGTTGTAAAATATAGAAACTTTTGGTACTTTTGCAATGGAGAGAAAGATTGTAACTTATGGAGGCTATTTTGAGAGGTTCATGCAGGGACTGGCTCAGAAAGAGCAGCAGAAGGTCAAGTATGGATTGCTTTTGCTCAAGTTACAGGATAAGGTCTCCACAAGGTTTGTCAAATATATCCGAGATGGAATATACGAATTGCGGACTTTATACAATGGTAATATCTTCAGAGTGTTCTTCATCTTTGATGATGGCAATGTTGTTGTATTGTTCAATGGATTTCATAAGAAGACCCAGAAGACACCAGAAAACGAGATAGAGTTGGCGATAAAGATAAAGGAGAGTTATTATGCAGACAAACGATCATCAGATTAGGGATTACGACATCGTATTGGATGCTGAGTTTGGCAGGTCTGGAACGCCGGAGCGGGCAAAGGCTATAGAGGAAGCCTATGCTTTCTATTCCGGTCAGATTCTGCATACAGCCAGAAAGGCAGCAGGTGTGACGCAGTCAGAGCTTGCGGAAAGGATCAACAGCACCAAGTCCTACATATCTAAACTGGAGAAGGGACATGTCAATCCAAGTGCAGGACTCTTTTTCAGTATCATCAATGCACTCGGCATGAGGGTGGAGATTGTAAAGCCTCTATAGCATAAGCTATCAGCTTGTTCAGATTCTGTAAATCATTTCTCTTCGAAATAAGTCGGTTTCAGCATTCTGTTAATTAATTTAGTCCGCCATCTCTAGATGACGGGCGATACCACAGTGCGTGTTGTCCGTAAAGGAAAAATGTTTACATTTGTAGAGTCATCCGGCACGAGCCGTCTGGCATTACATATTGTGAAAGTGTTTTTCGCAAGTCCTTTGTTGAAAATGTGGAAGTTTTCTTGACGATAAGGACGATACGGACAGCACTCACTTTCGTATAGATAACTGTGGCAGGGCATATTCTGTGTCCTGATATCCCATATCTATTCGAGTGTGGGGTATTGTTTCGTTTATCTATCGTCGGGTCTTTCCACAACCTTCAACAAGATAAACGAAAATCAGCTCCACACTTTCTTTTTATCCACATATGCATCCCCGGGGCTCGGATGCCGTAGGCCTGTTATGACTGCTAAACTTAACTTCAGGAGTGTATTATTTTTACTGCTCCCTGCCCTTTTTTTTACATTTGGTTGTAAGGATATGAAATTGGACATTCAAGATCTGAAAGACCGTCTTGACGTTCTTGAAGGCACCACGATTACCTCAATCAATGAGCAGATTTCCGCCATTAATACTTCCATCTCTGACTTGAAGGAAATGGATGAGTCTTTTGATACATATATCAAAGCTTTGGAGGCGACAGCGACAGATTTGCAGAAACAGATTGATGATGCAAACGCAGAGATTGCAAAGGTTGAGGCGGAACTAGGTGAGGAAATCAGTGTTCTTGAACAGACTTTGCTTAATGAACTCAACACAGCAAAAGAGGCAATCGAAGCTGAACTTCTTGCAATCAACAATACGTTGGCAGAGTTGAAACAAGCTGACGAGGCCCTTGACAAGAAAATTTCAGACCTCCAGGCCTACGTTGATACCCAGCTTACTTCTACAACCAACTGGGCGAATGCAACATTCTCGACTCTGGCTCAGTATGAACAAACCCAGACTGAGATTTCAACAATCAAGGCATCAATTGAGCAGATAAACGCAGGTGTGTCTGCTTTGGAAACTCGCCTAAATGGCAAGATTGCATCAGATATTCAGACTGCGATTGATGCATTGCGTTCAGAACTCAGCACTGATTATATTGCAAGAATTGAAAGTGCTGTCAACACAATGACTCAGGCATATACCACTGCAATTTCTTCTGCCAAGGATGAGATAACCTCGGCATATACTAATGCTATTGCAAAAGCCATAGCAGAAAGCGAAACCAATATGCAGGCCTGGGTCAATAGCGTTCTGACTCAGGGATATTATGACATTGCCACAATCGACGGAAAATTGTCTGCTTTAGCTGCGCGATTGGATGAAACAGATGCTGACCTTCAGAAACAGATTACGGAACTGAAGACAGCTCTAGAAACCTCAAAAGAAGAACTGACAAAGGCATATAAGAGTGCAATCAAGGAGGCGATTGAGGAAAATAATGGAGTGATAAATGCAGCGATTGCCGAGGCCGTTCAGAAACTTGAGACTAAGATAAACTCCCGTCTATCGACAATAGAGTCACAGATAACTGCCATGCAGAAAGGCATTGGTGAAATAATCGACGATATCGACACCATACAGAAGCAGATTGAAAGTATAAACTTCATTCTTGAAAACCTTGAAGATGTAGACGAAGAACTTAGATTACTAATTGACAAATTGCTGTCCGATTACGCTGCCCTGCTTCAAGAGCTGGAAGATATTCGTCCGATAGACGAAATTTCAAAGAAGACGATAGTTGATGATATATCGGCTATCAAGACCTTGATAGGTCTGATTCAGGACCGTCTCGGTAAACTTGAAACCGATTTTGTCAACAGGATTCAGAGTTTGAAATATATGCCTGAATATAGTGACAGGAAAGTTGAAATGTCAGATGTGTTCAAATCCGTGTCTCTTGATTTTCTGGTATCTCCAACAAGTCAGGCAATGGCCATTCAGCAGGCATGGGTAGAAAATAAAGAAGTTGTGAAAGCCTATTTAAGGACGACAAAATCTCCTGCCACAAGGGTTGTTAATTCTGCAATCTCACTGAATGTTAAATCTGTTGTAGGTAGTGCTGATGGTATATTAACAGTCACGATGATAGAAGATACTTCTCATCCTATTGATGCCGCTTTTCTAACAGGAAATTGCGATGCTGTTATTTATGTTAACGTGTCTGACAAAAACAGTGATGTTTTTAGTGATATTGTGGACATCATATGCTATGTTGATGACTTTTCATATATCGAAGATTTGACATTATTTGAAGACTTATCACCTCAAAATAATGGGATTTATCAAACGGCAAACTGCTATATTGTCAGTGAACCGGGCTACTATAAGTTTAGGGCCTATAAGGGAAATAGCCAATATCTGGCAGGTAATCGGGACGACATACATCCAGAGGGAAATCCAGTGAAAGCCGATGTCTTGTGGGAAAGTTTTGGCACGTCAGTCGCTCCGAATAAAGGAGATTTAATTCAACGGGTCGGATATAGAGATGGATATATCGCTTTTCAAGTGCCACCCTCTTTTAAAAATGGGAACTCCTTAATAGTGGTTAGAGATGATAGCGAAACTATTCTTTGGTCATGGCATATTTGGAATACTAAACAACCTACAGGACAAGAATATTATAATAATGCCGGGACAATGATGGATCGAAATTTAGGAGCGACGTCAAATGTTCCAGGTGATGTCGAGGCTTTTGGACTAAGATATCAATGGGGAAGAAAAGACCCTTTTATGGGCTATGGTACAATGAAAGATGAGTCAGAGGCTAAAGCCACAAAAGAATTTTCTCGCGCATATGTCAGTGATAATAGTTCATATGGAACAATAGAATATTCAATTTTGAATCCAACGACAAAGATTGACGGTGATACAAATAATTGGGACTGGTATTACACAGGGTCGTCAGCAACGGATAATACTCGTTGGACAACATCCGAATATAGCAAATCAATATATGACCCATGTCCATATGGGTGGCGTGTGCCAGATGGTGGCCCGTATGGTCTTTGGAGTGTTGCGGCAGGAGTTTCTGAAATTACAGACGACTTGAGTGATAGTATTAACTGTGGTATCAATTTCAGTGGAATCTTTGGTAATGATAATGTGATATGGTATCCAATAGGTTATAATACATTGACGTATTGGTCAGCAACACCCAAAACAAATAATAGATCTGCTTATGGACTTTCCTTATATCTACAGTCAAATCGTTATAACCAAGGTTTGGTAGAGGCTGATTTACGAGAGTTCTGTAACTATATTAGATGTGTAAAAGAGGATTAATGAAACGCATACGATGAAAAAGCAATTTGATACAACTCCATTGGAAAGAGATTTCTTCCGATATGCTGAAAATATATTTATACAAAGTGAAGATCAGGTGGATTTGCCAATATGTCGATATATATCTTTGATGAATCTTCTATTTCTGTTTGACGGGGAATTCAAGGTTAATAATAGAAAGACTTTTTGGGGTGACAAAACAGAGAAAGGTGAATATAAGCAGAAATGGATGAAATATCCTTTTTTTACACCAGCAGGACAAAAATTAACCAATGAACAACGACTGGAGTGTCAATATCACTCCGAGCAAGAGTTTCTTTCACAATACCTATATATATCATCGTGGACAGATGATTTAACAGAAAGCTACCTTATGTGGAAGGCGTATACATCTGGCGGTAGTGGTGTGAGAATAGAAACGACATTAAGGAAATTATTGGAAGTACTTCAATCAGGAATAACGGGATATAAAATTTTTTGCGGCTTTCCTTCTTATGAGAGATCAAGACCAAAGTGGAGTCAGTTTGATAAGGTGTTCCTAAAACAAGACGAGTATAGATCGGAACGAGAGTATAGAATTGCATTTGTCCCAAACGACATGACTGCGGCTCGCCGTCAAAGCCAATGCTGCATAGAATTTTCGGAAGGCTTTATAGATAAGGTCATCTTGTCGCCGTTTCTGAGTGCACCAGATGCAAAATCTCTTAAGGAAATGCTTAAGAGATTTAACCAATATGTACAGGTAATAGAATCTTCCGTACCTGCGTGAGAACGTAGCTTGTTGTGGCTCTGCCCCTCAAAAACTTTCAAAACGGGACAGGCGATAGAGTTTAAGTATAACTATGCGTTACTTTGATGAGTCTGCTGTTGATCATTATCGCTCCTTCGCTTCGACCATGCTGGTTGAGCTCATTGATAATAATGTCCAGCCTCTTATTTGTGGCGGAAGTAGTCAGTATGATCTATCTGGATAATATTGCCAATAGAATCTTCCGATCTGAAATTAAAGGATTGATATAGATGTGCCATGGACTTTTACCGCTGCTAGATGGCAGGGCGGTTCCGATTTCATTGTCCCGCAAGAATCGTCCGATTTTTCTGTGACGATGGCGGATAATGCCTCGGAAACGCCGTTTTGGCGTATCGTCACATAAAAAGAGCCCTGTTTTTCCGGGACGATGATAAATAATTGACCGCCAAGAAGATACCTCGTCATAATTAGTCAGCAATGTTTTTCAAACGATGCCGGTGTGTTGTAGGATAACTCCATGTCCTTGTAGAAAGTCTAAAATGCATCATACGCGTTATATCATAGATTGAAAAAATAAGATTGTTTGATAATCGGAAGATCAGAACGGTTTGGGTGGAAGATTAGGAAGAGTGGTACTTTTCTGTCAAAGCCATCGACTATATTGAATCTCCAGAAGAGCTGCCGTTCGAAAAGCCTGATGAATAGTAAGAACGTTGCTTTTGATCTGAAAAAATGACATAGGTGTTCTTTTCGTTATGCGGTAAGGTGTAATAGAAAAGAACGC
The DNA here is from genome assembly GCA_017559545.1 of Bacteroidales bacterium. Taxonomy (GTDB): domain Bacteria; phylum Bacteroidota; class Bacteroidia; order Bacteroidales; family UBA932; genus Cryptobacteroides. Next base: position 30,487 of record JAFYRK010000001.1, on the reverse strand, counting down.
TTTTCTTTTAATGTTAATTCGTCAAGGTAGGTGCCTTTGAGGACTTTACTGCTACTACAGAGGCGGAGCTTCGCCTGTTCACGCCGAGTATTACAGACTTCCTTATAGTGGTGAGGAGAAACCAGAAGGGGATTCCGGTGCCGTTCAATGCCATGGTATTCTCCGAGTGGACGGACCTTGTAGAGTCCTTTGCCTTTATGATAATAGAGGACGATGGCGGAACGATCAAGGACTGGAATTGTACCGCCTTTGTAAGAGTCGAGTCCAAAAGTTACGGAGTCGAACTCAAGATACCTTTCCATTCATATGACGACATAGTATGGAGAGGAACCCTCGGAAGCAAATGGTTTGAGGCCTACAGCGACACCAAAGGCCATTTCGGAGACGTTGACCTTACCTTCGAGGTTGTGGAGTATTAAGATATGTGTCTTCTGAAAGATGATCGGTCAGCAATCTAAAACTGAGGAGGGTATTGAAAATATATTATATTGTAGTGAAAGGGTGCATGCTATTCTTAATATATAAGTTAACTTTGTAAGATATACTCTGTTTCAAAAGTTATATATGAAAAAGTTTTCTGTCATTTTATGTGTACTAGGGCTGATGCATCTATCTTCTTTAGTGTTGTCAGCCCAAGAGCAAATTATTGAAAAACTAACCGTCACAGTACCTGTGCCCGTCATAAATCACTTGCCGGATCTTTCAGGCGTTACGATAGATGAATCAAAGGATGTTGAAATAGTTTCTGTAAAATGCCCAACTGCATTTGTAAATTATTTTCTCGAGGACAGGCTCTATAAATATGAGGTCATTGTCCGCATCAAGGATGGGGTAAATAAAATATTCAGTTCCAATGTGCCTGTAACGGTAAATGGTGGAGAGGGTGGACTTTCCAAGATTTCTGATGACAAGAAAGAGGCTCAGGTCTGGATGAGGAAAGGATTGAAACCTATACCAGAAAGTGAAAGTACCTCAAAATCAACTCAAGATCAGCCAGTTGCATCATTGATCTTTAATGTAGATAAGCCTATTGCCGGAAAGCATGCCCAAAAGAAGATTACAACATCAATGTCTGACAAATGTGAGGTGGTTGATGTTAAGTGGATCGGTCCTATGTGGAATCCTGATGGCACATTTGCACATAAAGCCCAGTACAAGGTTCAGGTTACAGTCGCTCTGAAACGTGGCGTAAAAATGTATTTTGAGCCCAATGCGCATGATGTCAGATGTCCTGGAGCCTACCAAGATAAAAAGGAGTTTTCAGAAGATAAGAGAAAGGCTATATATACCTTCAGTTACAGTTCTACTCCTACTCAGAAAGAACTGGATGACGAGAATGCCAGGGCTCTTGCAGCTAAGAACGCCCCACCAAAGCCTGTTGCTCCTAAGGAAGATGTTCTCATCGCTAAAATGAAAACATGGTTGCTGGGAGTTAAAGATTCCAAGCCACACTATAGCTATTACAGTGATTCATTTGCAAAGAATGAAAACTACTATCTCGATAATATGGAGTATGAGCATCCTGATGGCCTGAAACCTTTTATGTTTACAACAGCGGTTGCAACATTTAAGGCTAAGGATGGATATTATTTCAATAAAAGCCTTAAACTTGACGAATTTAGACCAGAAGCAGAAACCACAACAGGATTCAAGGTCGTTAATAAGAAAACTGTTAAGGTTTATCTTACCGCCTTTACAGGAGCTATGGGGCATAATGTCAAGATTACTGAAGCAATGAAGGAATATAAGAAGAAGATCAGTGAGCTGACCTTTATTCCTATTGCAAGAGCGCAGATGTATGCTCCACTTTTCGACCATTGGGACAGAAAATATAGAGGTAGGCAATGGGAGAGAAGTGAAGTTTTCGTAAAAAGCTTCCTTGACAAACACATGAGGTCAGAGTATGAATATCCGACCACAGAAGAATTTCACTGCGCTGAGGGTGGTTATGTGACTGACGGAAAGAAGAGCACATTCCCAAGCAATTATACAATAAAGTATTTAGACATCATTGATGATGATTTGTCGGATGATATCCCTGGACTTGTTGGTGAATGGTGTCTCTTATCTAATATGAAATTTTTACCTAAAGCATGCCTCAAGGATATTCAGTATGGAGGCATGTATAAGGGTGCACCTGCTGAAATTCCAAACAGTCCATATAAATTCGCTGGTGGTAGCGGTACCTTAGAGGATCCGTATCTTATCGCAACGGCAGAACAATTAAATGCTGTCCGTAAAGGTCCGAAAAAGCATTACAAATTGATTGCTGACATTGACCTTTCAGACTGGGGCAATTGGGTGCCTATCGGATCTAATCCATCTTATGGATTTTTGTCTGCATGGAATAAATCAGATCAATATACTCATTCCTTTTTAGGTTCATTTGACGGTAATGGTCACGTGATTTCAGGCATGCAGATTGTCATTAATGAGGAAGTTCCGTTCTTGACTGAAAATGTCGATTGGCGCTGCTACGGATTATTTGCTAATTCGGGAACCACTCCCGAAGAGTTCAAGATAAAGAACTTAGGAGTCGTAAATTTCAATATTGACATTAATTATACTGATCTGAAGAAGGAAGTCAGAATTTATGCAAGCCCGATCTGTGGTGGTATGAACCAAGGTATAGATATGTATAACTGTTATACCAAGGGTGGAAGAATCAATATTAATGTGATTGGTAACGAGAAGTTTAAGCCTATTGATTCGTACGGAACAATGCCAGACGGGGCACCTACAGCATATATCTTTGTCGGAGGTATTGCTTCAGTAGCAGGAGGTGATTTTTTTGCAGATGCACCAAGAAAATCCATTACTCACATTGAAAAATGCTTCAATGACTCAGATATAAATGTTTCTGCTAAGAATTGTGAGTATCAGATTCTTGCCGGTGGTATTACCGCAGAAATGCTAGTAGTACATGTTCATGAGTGTTATAATAGCGGAAATATCACAGTCCCTCTGGATTTAGAGAAATTGGTAGGTAACAGTCCTATGTGGTGTACCGCATCCGGTATATGTCCATATACAACTATCCCAAAAGTCCCTCAAATTGAGCATAAACCACGCGAGATGACATCTTATATTCATAACTGCTATAATACCGGACAACTTATTGGAAGAAGTGCAGCAGGTATCACCAATGTCGCAATGGCGGATATTTATCTGAACAATTGCTATAATACAGGAACTGTCATAGGTAATGAAATTGATGAAGTCAATGGAATGTACACCATCAGTAATATTTATTCGAAGAGCAGTGCTATAGCGAAATTTGCAAACGAATTCGTGGAGAATTGCTCAGGTAACGGAAATGCTGTTACGGGTGCAGCGTGGAGGACTTCAGCAACATTGGGTAGGAAAGTGCTTGTTTCTATTCCGGAAGACACCCACCCGGGCAATATATATAATAAAGCACCTGATAAAGTCTGTTCATTTACGGATGTCGATGCAGATGTATGGTATGCAGCTGCTGTTCAATGGGCACTGGACAACAACCTCATTGATAGATCGGCTACGACATTCTCGCCTGAAAAGACATGTACGAGGGCGGAATTCCTGACATACTTATGGCGCAATGCCGGTGCACCCGAAATGCCAGGGGCCAACCCGTTCTCTGATGTGAATGCATCTGATTCATATTACAATGCTGCACTTTGGGCAAAAGAAAAAGGTCTCATAGATGGAACCGCATTTGGAGCAAAGACCGCAGTGACAAGAGAAGAATTCATATTGACTCTCTGGAAGAGCGAAGGCCGTCCTGAATCGCTTCTATGCAATCAATACCTTGATATCGAAAATCATCACCAAAGTGATATAGGTAGAGCTATATCATGGGGCCATATGAACTCCATAATGGGTGGTACGGAAGCATTTAAGTTTTCACCGAAAAAGACATGCACAAAGGCCCAAGTAATCAATTTTATACACAGATACGTTAAATAATAACACGCAGGCGATGACCTTAAAAGCTCGATAATTATGAAGAAATATATACTCACAACATTGGCATTAATCCTGACAGCGGGAACATTTGATGCGTCAGCACAAAGCCTTCTTAAAAAATTAGGACAGCAAGCGTTAAAAGAAGTCGGAACACGCGTAGAGAACCATGTCAAGACAGAAGCGCAGAAAGCTGTGTCTAATGCTAAATCGAAAGGAAAAGCATCAGAAGCACCAGACGCCCCAAAAGCGTCTCAGAGCAATGTTACACATGTCGCAGCGGATATTTATGATCAGATAAACAAAAGAGTGGAGATCGGTACCACCGAGACAATGGTAGAGTACGGCGCAGAAACAGGCAGCTTGAACGGTCATGAGTGGGTGGATTTAGGACTGCCGTCAGGTACCAGGTGGGCCACATGTAATGTTGACTCAAACTCACCGGAACAGCCGGGAAAACATTATTCATGGGGTGAAGTCGCAACAAAGACAACATATCTATCAGACAATACAAAGACCTATGGAAAGGCGATGGATGACATCTCAGGTAATCAGGCTTATGATGTCGCCGCGCAAAAATGGGGAAACGGATGGAGAATGCCAAGCGAGGAGGATATGAAGGAGCTCCTTCGTTATTCAGATGACAGATATGTCCAGAAAGGAGGCCGTTGGGGTAGGGAATTTACAAGCCATATAAATCAAAAATCAATATTCCTGCCAGCCACCGGCTCTAAAGAGGGGACAAGACTCTCAGAAGCAAATGGATGTGGACTATATTGGCTATCCACTCCTCATACAAGTGATTTCAACAATGGTGCACACATGTACACATTTGGAGCAGCCGAGGGCTATGCGACAATAGGTGACCGCGCCTCAGGTTTCGCAATCCGTCCTATAACAAACTATGATGTGAACATAGACATACCATTCGATGGAGAAACCAATGGCCATAAATGGGTGGATCTTGGGCTCCCATCGGGATTGAAGTGGGCAACCTGCAATGTCGGCTCACATGCAGTAGATCAAAATGGAATACATTACAAATGGGGCTCATTAGTCAAATTCCACTCAAGTTCATCACCGTATGCAAAGAGTGACGTACAGAAGGATATAAGCGGTGATGCCAATTATGATGCTGCCACAGCTATGTGGGGTGATGCATGGCGTATGCCGAGTGCGTTTGATTTCCTGGAACTCATGGAAAACTGTACATTTGAATGGACACATATCGGCAGACGCAAAGGGCTGAAAGTTACCAGCAAAATCAATGGGAAATATATCTTCCTGCCTGCATCTGGCCAATGTAATTACACAACAGATGCAGATGGCATACCTAACGATATCAACAAAAAACTGGCATACTGGACCTCGACACCAATGTCAGGATGGCAAAACACATACGATGCCTACTATTTTACTGCTTTTAACACTGAAGCCTTTATTACTTCGGCAATGCGTCACCAATATGGCTGGTGCATCCGTCCTGTAACGAAATAATCATATTATAATTAGTATGCTTGTTTCATGTTCTTTTTTACCCTATCTTATCAAACCCGCTCCGAGGCAAGATAGTTGCTGTTCAGATACGGGCAAATGAAAAAGAGTACTTTTGGCGTGGCTCACATAGAGGTGCCCAAAGTACTCTTTGCTATTTTATATACTCTTGATGAGCGTTCTTAGAAACAGTATGTAGCTGTGAGACCACCGTTGAATAAGCCTGTTCTATAGAAACTAATGCCTCCATTATAAGCAACCAGACCAAGTCGTGGTGTAACGTCAACTGCGAGACGGATAGGAACTTTCTTAAAGAGGATACCGAATTTCGCTGAGCCTGCTACACCAAAATTAACATGTCCGTGACCAACGCCAACAAATGCACCAGCACCTGCATCAACGAACCACCAGCCTGTTTTAGGAGTCCAATTCCAGTCCTTAGGGTTCCACATGTGGAGTGCTGTGAGTCCGAATCCCTGTCCCCAGTCATAGCCGATGCGAGCGTCAATGTAAACGTCTTTTGCATAGAAGTACTCACCTACAACAGAGGCTCCGGAACCAAGTCGAAGACCTACTGCACATCTTGAATCAGAATCAATGCCAAAGGCTGATTTCACCTTGTTTTGTGCTGAAGCTGTGGCTGCAAGGCACAAAACGGCAACCATAACGAATAAAAATTTCTTCATGCGATTTGAGTTTAAAGATTTGTTAAGGTTACAAATATATAGTAAATTTCTGGGGGGGGGCAAGCGATTAGTTGAATTTTTTTTAAATATTTTCAAGCGGCTCGCAGTGCTTATTTGAGCTCTATGTTCTTTTGAATGTAATAAGTGTACAGAGAAAAAAGAACACTTAAATTTTAATGTTAATTGTCAAGGTAGGTGCCTTTGTGAGACTTGAGTCAAAAAGTTACGGAGTCGAGCTCAAGATACCTTTCCACTCTTATGATGACATAGTCTGGAGAGGGACCCTCGGAAACAAATGGTTTGAAGCCTACAGCGATATCAAAGGCCATTTCGGAGACGTTGACCTTACCTTTGAACTCGTAGAGAAGTAGATAGTTATTTTACGACCATTTCGCAGGAGCGGCAGTCGAAGTGCAGAGAGAATTTCTGGCCGTTGTTCATGAGGAAGAGTGGGCCGCAGTCCTTGACGCCATGATGTTTAGGGCACATTCCTAACTCGTATCTTATGCAGTAACGTGTGCGCATGAGTTCGGCTCCGTCCTGGTGTCCAAGCTCGTATGCCTCTTCAATAGTTTCAGCACCGGCTGATCCATACACTGCTTCAGATATCTTGTTGGAAACATTACTCTTGTATGAAACGGCCTTTTGAGGCAATCCCTTGCCGTTTTCTGTGCAAGGCTTGATATTCTGCAGATCCTTGCTGATGCAAGGCATTGCTTCAAGACTTTCTGCCAGAGCGCGCCTTACGGCATTGATTGATGACGCAGGCATGAAAGGCACCTGGTTGTCATAGACAAGGTTTTCAAGACGGAACGTGAACATGCTGGTGGATTTGCCGATCTGGCTTTCCAAAGTCGAGAGCATGCGCTCCTGATTATCTGCTGTCTGGTTTCCGGCCTCGATGCAGACCTCTGCCTTTCTACCGTCTTCAGTTACAGCGATAGCCTTGACCATCCAAGTACCATTTTCGTTAATGAAGTTGAGAGTCACGTCAGCGTTGATCCTTCTGGTGCAAGCCTGTCTTTCAAGTTCCTTTTCAAACACTGCATTAAGAGACCTGTAGATCTTTGCTCCGAGATAAAGTGATGGTGTGCTTTTGCACTTGATGGATGTTCCGCTACATACGTCGCCGCGGAATCCTGTCACCGAACCATCCTTCGCCACGAATGAGAATCCGTCACCATTGGCAAGCACGATATCTCGCGCTGCGAACTTTACAGTCAGGGATGACTTGTCATGATTGAGTGAGGCGATGGTTCCGACTTCTTCTCCCATTGACTTGGCCGCTTCCATGCATGCCCATCTGCCTCTCCTGCCATCTATATAGAGTTCGGTGTAACCTCTGTTGAATGTCTTTCTTGTGTCAGGGGTGAAGCCTCCGTATACAGTACCGGACGAACCTCTCTCATAGAGATCCGAGTGCTTGCTTACAAGGCTCTCAAGTGCGATAGAGTAGTCCCTGACGACGTTTTTAACATATGAAACGTTCTTCAGACGGCCTTCGATCTTGAACGATGTTATGCCAGCATCTGCCAGTTCGCCGATCCTGTCTCTGAGGTTATAGTCCTTAAGTGATAGAAGAGCTTTGTCGCGCACCAGCACTTTTCCGCTTCCGTCAACAAGGTCATATCGCGAACGACATGCCTGGATGCACGCTCCTCTGTTTGCGCTTCGTCCGGCAATCTTCTCCGAAAGATAGCACTGGCCGCTGTAGCATACGCACAGGGCTCCATGCACGAAGAATTCAAGTTCGCATGAAACCGCATCCCTTATGGCCCTGATCTCCTTAAGAGAAAGCTCTCGCTCAAGGATAAGTCGGGAGAATCCCAGGCTTTCCAGGAAACGCGCCTGTTCAGGAGTTCTGATTGCGCATTGAGTGGATGCGTGAAGGGGTATGCGGATCTCCCCCTTGATGTTGCCGATGCCTTTCTCCGCCATCGCGAGGATCGCGAGATCCTGCACGATGATGGCGTCAGCACCGGCTTCCTGCACTGCGAGCATCTGCTTGTACGCAGACTCTAACTCTCCATCGTACAGTATAGTGTTCAGCGTTACGAATATCCTGACACCGTATCTGTGGGCATATTCACACAGTCTTCTGATGTCGTCAATCTCGTTTCCCGCTGCCTGTCTGGCTCCGAACTGCGGACCGGCTATATACACAGCATCGGCACCGCAGTCGATTGCTGCGATGCCGATCTGGTAATCTCTTGCCGGAGCAAGCAGTTCAAGCTGTCTCTTCATTATTACAGTGTCTCAAGCTGCTGCTTTGCAGTAGGACCGAAGTTAGGGTCACTGAGGAGCTGCTGGTAGTAAGTCTTAGCCTTCTCCTTGTCGCCGAGAGTCTGTGCAGTAGCTGCGATAGTGTACTTCATCTGAGCTGCATCCTTGGCGTTAGGTGAGAGCTCAAGGTACTTCTCAAGGTACTGGATAGCCTCTTCGTTCTTCTTGAGAGCAGAAGCTGCAGTGCCTGCAACCTTCATTGCAGTTGCGTTCTGGAGGTATTCTGCAGACTTGAGTGCGAAGGTAAGAGCATCATTGTAGTTCTTTCCCTTGAGTACAGCCGCTGCCTTCTTTACGAAAAGGTTTGAGAGCTGCTTGTAAGCGTTCTTCTCCTGACCGTTCTGAGCTGCTACGAGGTAAGCTGCCTCTGCAGCCTCAGTGTTGCCTGTTGCGCCGTATGCCATTCCGAGACGGAGTGAAGCCATTGCGTTTGTAGGGTCAGCTGCCATGATCTGATTGTAAACCTCGATAGCTCCAGCGAAATCCTTGCTGTTGATGAGGCCGTTACCCTTTGCCATGAGAGTCTGGTAGATGAGGGTCTTGCACTCGTCAGCCTGAGCTGCGTTTCCAAGAGTGTTGGAAACCTCGATGGTCTTGTTGAGCATATCAATTGCAGCGTCATACTGCTCAGCCTTGATGAAGTCCTTGGCGATAGACTCCATGAGAACAGGAATTGTGCTCTTGCAGTTCTCAACGATCTGTGTACCCTCTTCGCCGAGAGCCTCAGCAGCTGTAAGAGCAGCCTGGAAGTATCCGAGAGCAGCCTCCTTGTTGCCCATTTCGAGCTCCATGGCACCGTTGTTATATGTCTCGGTTACAGAGTTGATGTCCTGCGCTGCTGCAATACCTGCAGTCATTACGACTGCTGCAAAAAACATAATGATCTTCTTCATAGTGTTCTATTGATTTTAATTTATTTATCATTTGGTAAGTCCCACTGGGACACAATCATGCAAAAATAGAAATTTTTTGTTGTATTTTTGCAAACTGTATGGTAAAAGTGATTAAAAACAAAGTTTTCAGGTTATTGGCGACACTGGCAGTGTCAGTGTCTTCAACTATTGCGCCGTTACATTCTCAGAATCTTTCGCTTATGCCGGAAGATCCTGTGGTGCGTCATGCCGTCCTGCCAGACGGTCTGAACTGTTATGTCGCAGAAAACCCATATGTAAAGGGCTTCGCGGATTATGCTCTTGTGTGCAGGGAGAGTGGGAATACGTTGATGAGTCTGCGTAATTATCCGGCAGTATCCGAATCTGTTGTAGATTCAACCTTGATACTTCTCATGAATAAAGTGGAGTCTCTTGCAGCTCCTGCCGGACTAGCTGTCATAGCATGCGGCGACCTCAAGGCTGAGGACGTGATAAGGAAACTGAGGTACATGTCATATATGATTCCTGCGTCCGATCCAGTGCCTATGGCAGTATTTTCGTCTCAGGAACAGTCTGAGGTGATGTTCGAGGTAGAGTCTGATCAGTCAGGAAACCTTGCGACGGTCGTGGCGCATTGGAGAGTTCCTCGCACTCCGATGTCATTGATCAATACAGTACAGCCAGCAGTATATGAAAAGACTGTGCATGAAATGGGTAACTTGGTATGTGCGAGAGTAAGGAAGACGCTTCGTGACCTTGATATACCAGTAGCTGACGTTACATTCAAGCACGTAGGAAGTCTTGAAATGGTGTCGGATGAGTATATCAGGTTCGAGGTTACTATAAGTAATATATCGGTAGCAGATGCAGAAAATGCCTTGAAGGGTGCGTTGGCGTCGGTTGATGCTGATGGCGCCTCTGCCAATGAACTTATCGTGGCGGAAGAAGTGTATTTCAGTGAGCTTGAGGCGAGGAGATATGGCTACGACAGGACAAATGCAGCTTATGTGCAGATGTGTTCGAGAGCCTTTCTTATGGGTACACCTCTTTCAACCTCGGCGCAGAGGCTGGATTACCTGAGATCCAAGTCTATAACCCCTCAAGACAGGGAACAGATATTTTACAGCATCTCATCAGCGCTTATAACTTTGGCGGATGAGGTTCCGGATGCTGGTCCGAAACTCTATTTCAATGCTTCGGATACATTGTCGTTTCCATCCGCAGGTCTGCCGGTGAAGCTGCGTTCATCGAAAAAGGAACCGCTTTCAGGAGGTGTCGTGTGGACTTTCTCCAATGGTTTCAGGGTCATATATAAGCGTATGTCAACTGCTGGAAATCTCCATTACACGCTGGCGATGAATGGTGGATATGCTGATGTTGCAGACCTTTCCAAGGGTGAGGGTGCATTCATGTCGGATTATCTTGACCTCTGCAATATTTCAGGAATGAAGGCGCGTGACTTCAAGAGAACGCTTCTGCTGTCGGGCATCACCATGAAGCAGCAGGTCAACCTTTCCAATATCATGATAAGCGGGGAGGTCCGCGATGGAAATGCACCCTTGTTGATGAAAGCACTTCTCGCAGTAGCAAACGAGCGTACTCCGGACGCTGATGCAATCGCATATCATCTTGAGTCAGAAGAACTCCGTCTCAGTTATGCTCATAATGACATGCGCATGGTTATCGACAGTCTGATGTGTCCGGATTACAGGTATTCTCCATATAAGTCTGCAGGAAGCGTATCTGAAGAATTTGCGACAAAGACCGAGAGTCTGTTTGCCCGTATGTCGTCAAAGATGAATGACGGCGTCCTTGTGCTTGTAGGAGATATGGATGAATCTGATCTAAGGAAAGCCATCATGCCGTATGTGGAAGGTTTCCGCACCAAGGAAGTCCTTCCTCGAAGGACGGTGGTGCAGTATCAGCCTGTATCGGGAAGCATGACATACAATGTAAAGGGGCAGAATGATATGATGGCTGTTGTCGTTTCTGCACGACTTCCGATGACTGCGGAGAATTATATGGCCTCGGAAATGGCTGCGATGGTATTGGAGCGTGCGGTATCCGATGCTCTTGACCCTTATGAGGTCGAGGTTATGCTCCGTCATTCCAGAAAGATATATCCGGAGGATAGAATCAGCATCATGATGACGATTCGTGGGGAGATGTCTCAAGAGATTTCTTCAACATTCAGGCGCGCTGTTGCTGCGGCGTCGGAATGTAAGATGGATGCGACCTACATGGCTGCATGCAAGGCGTATATGAAGCATAAGTATGCTGTCAAGATGCAGGAACCTGACTATTGGCTGCATGCGACTGCATTGCGTTATCTTGACGGAAAGGACTACACTACAGGCCATGCTGCCAGGATAGATGCTGTTTCAGAGGCTGACATCAGGAAGATACTTGGTCTTCTGGAAACAGGAAGTAAAATCGAATATATAATTAACAGTAAATAATATGTATCACGGAACAATCATCCAGATCGACGATTGCCTCGTATCAGAGGAGGTTCTTACAGAATATTTCGCATGCGACTATGAGAAGTGCAAGGGCTGTTGCTGCGTGATCGGCGACAGCGGTGCTCCGATGGAGGAGTGCGAGGCCGAGGCCATTGAGAAGAACTACCATATATTCTCGCCGATCATGACTGAGGAAGGTCGTGCGGCTGTTGCGGCCAAGGGATTCTATGAAATCGACATGGACGGAGACATGGTGACTCCGCTCGTGCCAGGCAGCGAGGAGTGCGCGTACACTCTCTTCGATGAGAACGGAAACTGCTTCTGCTCGATGGAACGTTGCTGGTTCCAGGGCAAGGGAGACTTCCGCAAACCAATCTCCTGCTGGCTCTATCCTATCCGCATAACCCAGCTCAGTAATGGCACGAGGGCCCTTAATCTGCACCGTTGGCACATATGTCAGGATGCTTTTGCAAAGGGCAAGAAAGATAAGGTCCGCGTATATCAGTTTTTACGCGAACCTATAGAGAGATATTTCGGTGAGGACTTCTACCAGGCTCTTGATGAGGCTGCGAAGATGCTCAACGCTTGATCCTTGATGTGTCTAACCCCCGATATGCTTGCGCATATCACCCCGGTGCGGTATTTCGGCCCTGCCCGGGACGGTCGTCATGTTATTCAACATGACTCTGAGGGTTAAGGCGATATTCCAATCCTGTCGCCAATCTCATCACGTCCTTTCTAAGGCCTTCCATGATGTAACCATCTTCTGTGCGTGTAAGGACTATTCTGTCCTCATGCATTCTTGTAAGTCTGCCGAGGGTTCCTCTGTAGCGGAAAGTTATGCTTTCGGGAGTTTCGCTTTCGAAGTCATACATACGCGCGCTCATATACTCTACGGCTGCATCCCTTATCTGCTCCTTATCCTTCTGGACATACATCTTTCTGGATATGAAGCCCAGCTTTGGATAAACTGAGCCCACCACGGCGAAGAAGACAGCCATTTTCCACAGAGCATTGTATCCTCCCTCGAATAGTTCGTTGATGTCTCCGCTGGCAAGGCCTGTGGCTACAAGTACAAGTACTATGGCTGTTGTCAGGAATGCGAAGTAAAAGAAGTATTTGACTGCTCTGATAAAATATTTCATGTTGCTGTTCATTTGGTTCTGTTATTGTTATCCATACGTCATTGCGAGGAGCTTGCGACGTGGCAATCTGCTCGCTGACTTTGACAAAGTTAAGAAAAATAGGATATTTTGCTATCTTTGCGGACAAATTGGAGAAAAATGGGAGATCAGACATTAAAAAAGATCATGTATGCGCTTATCGCCGCAGTCGTAGTGCTTGCAGGTGTCCTGGCATACATCTGGTATCAGAAGTCAACACTGGTAAATGAGCTTACTTTTGAGAAGGAAGAGCTTACTGCCCAGATGGTTGCTCTTCAGAACGATTATGAGACTCTGTCGTCAGAGTATGATGACATAAACCTTCAGCTGGACTCATCACGCATCGAGGTGCAGCTGCTTATCGAGAAACTGCAGAAAACAGAGGCTACAAACCGCAGCAAGATCCGTCAGTATGAGAAGGAACTCGGTACTCTCAGAAGCATCATGAGATCATATGTTGTGCAGATTGATTCGCTCAACAAACTCAACAAGAAGCTTACAGCAGATGCTGCGGAGGCACGCCGTCAGGCAGCAGAGAGCAAGAAGAGAAACGAGGAACTGTCAAAAGAGGTTGAGGATCTCAGCGGACGTGTAGCTACCGGTGCGGTGCTTAAGGCATACAATCTCAAGACAGAAGCTTACAATGCTTCGGATAAGGTTACTGACAGAAGCAGCAGGGTTACATATCTGCTTACAACCCTTAGCCTTGGCGAGAATGACCTCGCTGCCAGAGGACCGGTTACTGTATATGTCAGAGTCAAGGATCCTGATGGAATCCTCCTCGTGAACGATGTTCAGAAGACATTCCAGTACAACGGCGAGCCAATGGTGTGCTCGGCTTCGCGTGAGGTGGACTACCAGGGATCAGAGGTTGAGATGGGTATCTATCTCAATGGTATTGCAGCCTATACAAAGGGAGTTTATACCATCGAGGCTTATACCGCAGCTTCGCTTCTGGGTACAACAGAACTCATCCTTCGCTAGTCAGTGATCTATATCCACATACCTTTCTGCAGAAGCTTCTGCACCTATTGCGATTTCTATTCCGAGATTGCTTCCAGGTGCTGCAAGGACGAACAGTTGCGCTTTGATCGCTTCGCTTCCGCGCTTTCTGCAGAAATCGCTTCATATGCCGGAGTATCAACCGGCGACGTGAACACGCTGTACATAGGAGGCGGCACCCCATCGGTGCTGCCCCTTTCTGTTATTGAACAGATTGCAGGGGCTTTGCGTGAACATGGTTTCGGCGGTCCGTATGACGAATTCACAGTTGAGGTCAATCCTGATGATATTGTTGAAAAAGGAGAGACCTATGTTGAGGGACTGTTGCGTCTTGGAGTTAACAGAATCAGCATGGGTGTGCAGTCCTTTGATGATGATATTCTGCGCTGGATGAACCGCAGACATGACTCCGCAGCTGCCCGTGAGGCCTATGCAATATTGGAGAGGACGGGAGTGCCGGATATCAGCGTCGATCTGATTTTCGGGCTGTCGCAACTGTCTGATGAGCAGTGGCGCGCTACACTTCGCAGTGCTCTTGAGATATCTCCATCCGACAAGCTTCCGGCTCACATTTCATCATATCAGCTATCGGTGGAGCCTGGCAGTGCCTTGGCTTCGCTGGTGGATAGGGGAGCGTGGACTGAAGCTTCTGATGAGCTGTGTGCCCGTCAGTATGATATTCTGTGTTCAGAACTTCGTACGGCAGGGTATGAACATTATGAAATCTCTAATTTTGCCCTTCCGGGCCATCGTGCCCAACACAACAGCGCTTATTGGGACCATAGTCAGTATCTCGGTCTTGGTCCTGGTGCTCATGGATTCCTGGATGGCAGGCGCTTCTGGAATAATCCATCGTTGGACTCCTATGTAAAGGCTGCAGCCGACAGTGATTTTTCAGCTGTCCGCGGTTTCGAGGACCTGACTGACGAACAGGTTGTCCTTGAGCGGGTGATGCTTGGCCTTCGTACGTGTGCCGGCGTTGATGCGGACTTCCTCCGCGCCCATTGCCCGGACGATGCGCTCATGCGCGCCATCTCTGCCGGTGACCTCATCCCTTCCGGCTCCCGACTCCGCATCCCGGAGTCTCGCTTCTTCGTATCCGACGCCATCATCTCCGAGCTGGTATAATAGTGTTTCGCATAACTATCTGATAGTCAGTGCATTGTTTGGGTGCCCTGCCTTCCTTTTCATGCGGAATGCTTGTGTAAGTGTCTGTGTGATAGGTTTTCAGATTATTAGTGAATATCAGTAAAAATTACTAATATTGTGGAGATAAGACGAAATGCAGATGGAAAATATTTATGCGCAGAGGATCGATGCCCTTAGGAGCATGATGTCAGACAATGGTTGGGATGCCGTGGTAATCAGCGGCAGCGACCCACATTCTAGTGAATATCCGGCACCAAGATGGAAGCAGGTAGAATGGCTTACCGGTTTTACCGGTGAGGCAGGAGACGTGGTGGTGACTGCTGATCATGCTGGCCTTTGGACTGATTCCAGATATTTCATACAGGCTGTAGAACAGCTTGAAGGCACTGGCGTAGAGCTGCATAAGACTCGTCTACCTGATTCTGTAAGCATACCGGACTGGCTGTTTGAGCATGCTTCGGTAGTCGCTGTGGATGGACTCTGCCAGAGTGTGAGCGCCGTGCAGGAGATAAAGGCTGCACTGGGCGAGGAAGGCGAAGTGGTAGATGCGCCGGATCTGCTTGAATGTCTGTGGGAAGGCCGTCCGGCCGTTCCTGTGACACCAGTCACAACGTTGGATGTTGATTGCTTTGGCGGAATACCACGCATAGAGAAGATTCAGTGGCTGCGTAGATGGATGCTGGTCGAGGGTTATGACAGGGTCTTCCTGTCGTCGCTTGATGAGATCGCATGGATGCTGAATGTGCGCGGCTCGGATATAGATTACAATCCTCTTGTTATATCATACCTGCTGGTGTCACACGAAACGGTAAAATGGTTTGTGCGCAAGTCGGCGGCATTCACGGACCCTGAAACTCCGGACAGCTATGAGGAATTGAAGGCTGATGGAGTTGAGGTGAAGTATTATGATGACGTGTTCATGGGGCTCTCAGACTTCGGAGAGGATGCAGACGGTGGAAGACTCTTCGTGGATCCGTCAACGCTGAATTACAACGTATACAACTATATATCAGAAACATACGGGCATGTGTCATGCGGAACTTCGCCGGTGATTCTGAAGAAAGCCGTCAAGGTGGAGTCGGAAATAGAGTCCATGCGACAAACGTTCATCGACGATGGCGTTGCAATGGAGTGCTTCCTTCATTGGCTTGATGAGGAAGTTTCCATGGGCCGTGAAATCACTGAATGGGAGGCCTCAGAGAAACTGACATGGTTCCGCTCCCAGGTGCCTGGATATCGAGGAAACAGTTTCGAGAACATATCGGCATATGGTCCTTCAGGAGCCCTTCCACACTATTCGACGCCTCAAGAAGGCTCGCCGGTCATACGTCCTGAAGGCCTCTACCTTGTAGACTCAGGCGGACAATACCTTACAGGAACAACGGACATAACCCGCACTGTCCCAATGGGGGAATGTACCCCGGTTGAGATGGAAGACTATACGCTTGTACTCAAGGGAATGATCGACCTGTCGATGGCAGTGTTCCCACGCGGGACCACAGGGCACCAGCTCGATGCGCTTGCGCGCATGCCGCTCTGGCGCGCCCAGAGGAACTTCGGCCACGGCACCGGACATGGAATCGGATTCTATCTTTGTGTCCACGAAGGCCCGCAGTCGATCAGATTTCAGTATAATCCTCAGCCGCTTCTTCCGGGCATGGCAACTTCCAACGAACCTGCGCTGTATAGGCAAGGTATGCATGGCATAAGACACGAGAACATTATCCTTTGTCGCGAGGCTGGTTCTTCGGAATTTGGGGATTGGCTTGATTTTGAAACACTTACCCTATGTCATTTTGATACTTCGGCAGTCCTTCCGCATCTCCTTGGTCCGGAGGCCATCAAGTGGCTTAACGACTACAATGACAGGGTTTATCGCACCCTGGCTCCTCTTCTCCCGCCGCGCACTGCAGCCTGGTTGAGAGATAAAACACTGCCTTTGAAATATTAAATCCATTAACATATCAAACCTATGAATTATATTCTTATAGCAGCTCTTGCCCCTGTAGCGATGTTGCTCTATTACATCTATCGCAAAGATGATTTCCAGAAGGAACCGGTAAAAGAGGTCCTTAAGGCATTTGGACTGGGAGTTGTCTCGGTTTTCGTTTCTCTGATGATTTCCGGACCACTTGGTGCCATGGGCTTTTATCCAGATGAGCCTCAGGGGCTATGGGGTGCCGTTGCGGTATCATTCTTCGGTGCGGCAATTCCGGAAGAGATTGCTAAATTCCTGCTGTTCTGGCTGTTTGTGAGACATAATAAATATTTTGACGAGCACATGGACGGTATTGTCTATGCTTCTGTAGTATCACTCGGTTTCGCTGGAGTGGAGAATATCCTGTACCTGTTCTCTGCCGGAGATGAATGGCTTTCTACCGGAATATCACGCGCTATATTCTCGGTTCCGGGTCACTTCTTCTTCGGTATCCTTATGGGTTATTATTACTCCCTCGTCCGTTTTGATCCGCTTTCTCCGTCAATCAATAAGTTCTGGGTGCTTGGAGCTCCTATTATTGCTCATGGTATATTTGATACCATTCTCTTTGCGGCAGGCGTCGTTAATGAGTTCCTTGCGCTTGTCCTCATGGTATTGTTTGTCGTGTTCTGCAACAGTCTCCGCAAGTTGGCCAGCCGCAGCATTCGCGAGCATCTGGTCAAGGATGGCGTGGTTGTGGAGTAGTTTTTTACGATATTTATAACACGAAACGAAAAAAATCCGTATATTTGAAGTCGGACTATTTGTAACTGATATCTTGAGATAATATGAAAAAACTATTGAACATCGCTTTTGTCGTATTTGCCTTTATGGTGGCCTGTTCGGCAAAAGCGCAGACTTTAGCAAGGGAGTCAATGAACAACGATTACCCTATGCTCATGAAGAAGTATGGTGCTCTGCTGGATGAACAGCATGCACACTATATTTTTGCGGTAGATATTTCCAGCTCTATGTGGCAGTATGAGAGCACAGTAAAGGAAAATTTCCTTGCTTTCGTTGCTGCTATTCCGGATGGAGACCAGGTGACGCTGATTCGTATGGCCAATAAGACGCATACTGATTTCGTCGGTGGTATGTACAAATGTATCACTCTTAATGACCAGGTCAGAAATGATCTTCGCAATGTGATTTATTCAAATCAGTTTAAATTCCTCAGGAACGGCGATCCAAATGATGGCTCGGATGGATACAAGATGGCTGAGCTCGTAATGGAGGCGATCAATACCATCGGTGGTAATGACCTTACCTTTGTCTATATGTTTACTGATTTCGAGTATTGGACAAATGAGCATGGATTTAATCCGGGAAAGGAGGATTGGGCAGCTTTGAAGGCGAAGATGCCTGCACATAGGCAATTCTCTACCTGCAAGTATGGTCTTGAACTCAACTTCAACAACCCTAATCTTAAGAAGCATGCCATAATAAAGAGACAGCTGGATGAGGTGTTCGGAGTAATAGATTATCAGACTGTATCTTCGGCTGCGGTTCTCTCACAGTGGTTCAATCATACGATTGCAAACGTGATGGCAGCGAAGCTCAATTCCATGGTCAAGAGGGATATGGATGCTTTCGACCAGTCTGTACAGTGCAAGGTCAAGGGAAATGGCTCCAAGGTTGATGCTGTAATCACATGTGATCCAACCGATCTTGTCACAGGTTTCCGAGTGGTCCCAACCAATGGCGATCCGGCATTCAGAACTAATGAGGCGAGCGTCGATGCATCAGACAAGACTTCTGCATCATTTGGTCAGTATGTGGTTGAGCCGGAAACATGGATGCCTTCTTACAAGGTGTTGGGCGGCTCTCCTCTTGGTCTTGAGATTGTGTATGTATCTCCATACGAGGATGAGATCAATCGTCTTCAGGATGTCTGCAAAGATGGTCACAAGTCTCCGACAGTAAAGTCAGTCGATGGTCAGACTGTTCCTACATTACGTGTCTGGAACTCATTCATTCCTCTCTGGGTCTGGATTGTATCAGGAATGCTCCTTATCGTTATCATAGCTTCTATCCTTTATACAATGTTCGGAATCAAACTTGACCGTGAGTGGCAGCTGTCTGTGACAAGGCGCGATGCGGAAGGTAACAGAGTAAGGGAGTTGAATTCATATATAACGGCGCCTGCGGAAATTCAGTCACACAAGGATAGAAAACCAGTAAGTGATTGGGTAATAACATTCCACGCGAAGAAGTATAATCCTCTCAATGTATTCAAGTTGGGAAAGACCGGATATTATGTAACCCTGCAAAGCGGAACGTTCCTGGATGTTATGGATCCGTATGATCCAAGGACCTCGCTGCAGACGATTTCAATGGGTGAGGAAGCATTTGTATGCTCGAACAGCAAGCCTGATCAGATAGTGATGCAAATCACTTCAGGAACAAGTCAATATAAGATCGAAATAATTTAAAAATCAAATAATACTAACTATGCCAACAAAAGCTTATTTTATCGGATTGGGAGGTTGCGGTCTGAAGACTGTTGCCAACCTTCAACAGAGATTGTGTCCAACAGGTCAGACAGATGAGTATAAGTTTACTTATGTTGATACCGATGATGACACGATTAAAAAATTCAACGAAGGCGGTAGGTCTGTTGTCAAGATTAATGATTTTCTTAATTTAGGTCAAACCAACCCTCGTGCTGAGTACGATGTTGCAAAAGGTGGACAAACAGAGAAACAGAGACGCTTCATGGAGTGGATCATCCCGCAGGATGGTTCTGCAAGATTTGATTTGCCATATCAGCCACTATATGACGGAGCTAGAGCAAGACGAATGATCGGAAGAACAGCGGTCCATCGTGAGTATGAAAATATAAAGTCGGAGTTGGAGAAAAAGATTTCCACTTTTGCTGCGTATGATCCAATGAATCCTACAGGTAATGTTCCATCAATCTGGGTAGTTGCATCATCATGTGGCGGAACTGGTAGCTCTATGACTTTGGATATTCTCTATATGATCGATAGGATCGTTGTGGAAAAATACCACCAGTCTCCAGACCTTAAGCTTGTGCTTTTCATGCCAAAGCAGTTCATTGATAATAATAAATCCAATGACGACTATCCTCTTAATGCTTTTGCTTATTTGTGGGAGATGAATGCATTTAGGCTGGATTATCAGTCAAACATCACTGACCGTTTCTATAACTTCAGTGTTGGAACTTTTGAGTCTTCAGGTAAGCCGTTCCCATTATATAAGTATGTGATTCCGGTTGATCCGGAAACAAGTAAGGGAGCAATTATTCCTTTGGAAAGCTTATATCCAGTTGTTGCTGAGCTTATATATTATTCAAACATGGGTCAGGCTGCGGCCGATATGAGGAGTAAGAACAGCAATGATCAGAATGTCCTTGATGGATTGACGACTAATGAGAACTCATTCTGCACATGGACTCAGACTCTTGTGCCTTATGGCTATAGGTTAATAAAGAAGGCTAACGATGAGCTGAGGCAATATATGTCTGTAAGGGCAAAGTATGAGGTTCTCAAATACGGAATTCTTGGCGCAGGAATTCCTGAGGATGAGCGTGAGGTAGCTAAAGTTGCATTTGCAAAGGATTATATATTGAAAGCCATATGCTCTATTCCAAAATTGGGCGTAATGGCAACTGACTCTAGTCTTGAAGCAGAGGTTAACGCAGTGTTCGACGCTATAAGGGTAAATCCGAATGGTCTTGACAGAGCGCGCATTCAGTATAATCTTACATCAATAGACGAGGCAGAGGCTGAATTGAAGAGCTTAGAGTCAAAAATATTTAATATAATAAAGGGCTCTATAGATAAGGGTGTTGAGAAGATAATACTCGAAAAGGGTCTCGTTTATGCAAAAGAATTATTACATCTCGTTGATGATTTTTATTTAGAGAGGACGGTTCTCCCTGAGCTTAAGCTTATGAAGGAGGATATTCTTGCTAAGAAGGAATCAAAGAGAAGCGAGTGCGGAGCCTGCAGTGCAAATTTCAAGGAAAAACAAGCTCCTGCAGCAGCGAAACTCTTGACTGAATATCGTGATCTCGCTAGTCAGTATCAGATTATTCATATTGCAATTAACTTGATTGAGAATAAGTTGACTGCATATCCATTAGGTTATCTCGAGCTATTGAGGAAGGGTGATGAAAGTAGAACTACTGGTCTTCATAAAGTTATCAATATGATAGAGAATGAAGCTAGTGATGCCTATGAAAGATTGACCGGATTGGCTAAATCTTTTATCGAGAGCGAGAAGGAAGCCCTGACTATTTATTTGCCTCAGTTGCATAAGATCGCTCAGGGACAGAACGATTCCTTCTGGACAAAGGACAGCCTTTTTGAGAGGTTGTATCATGAGTCTATGATTACATATGATAAGGTCCTTGATGCTGCTTCTCAGATTAGAGTTCCTGTCAGGAATAGTGAAGGTGATAATAACTTGAGGTTCTTTATTTCACCGGTATGCAGTGGCGCAACTTCTTTGTTGAAACTTGCTCAAAGCGAAGTTTTGAATGTTGGAACAAATCTTCAGAAGTGGATTATATCGCCTATTGATGATCAGATCCAGGTCGGTGTCAATAGGGAAAATACACTAGCGTCAGATTGGATGAAGCTGCCATTGTATGACTCTCTTGAAATAGAAGGAATGCTTCCATCTGGAATGGATCGCGTGGCGTTCTTGAATAATATGGCAGAGTTGCAAAAAATGCCGGTATTGTATCCTCAAGGCGCAGGTTCGACAGTTCCTCGTATGACTCGATTTAGATTTGCTTGCGCTTCTAAGGAGATGGCTAAGTCGTTAGGCTATGAAGAGAGAAGTTCAGAGCATGATTTTATTGAAGATCCATCAATGGATGATCGCATCTTGATAATAAAGATGCCGTATGGTTTGGACTTCTGGTCATATAAGTATTTTGACGAGATAAAGAAGTTTTATCTGGACAGATGGGAGGATGTTAAGGCTGGCCATTATGGTTGCCATATCCATAAAGACTTCTCTCTGTTGAATATTACGCCAGCTGTTGATAAGGTGCAGCAGCCAAGAAATGTCAGATATGTTCAGACACTCTTCTCAGCTGTATTTTATCAGAAATTCTTGGATTTGCTGATGGAGCATAATAGACCTTTATACGATAGGGTGTGGGGAGAGTTCTCTTTGGATTTTGGAACACCTTCAGAGCAGAGCAGTGGATATGATTTTGGCTTTGATCAGACTCCAGCTCAGCAATCAACCGAAGTCTTTGAAGAGACTGCAAGTAAAAATTTGATTGAGGTTGATTTCCAGAACAAGACATTTACATTCAAGATAAATAAGGTTACATTGACAGATAACCATCTCCATGTCGAGGCTGACAGCGAGAAGACCAAGACTGTGACGGCCTTGTCATTTGTGAAGAATTTTGTAAATGATTTCATCAGTACTCAGGGTAAGGACTCTGCAATGGTATCTGGAAAACATTGTATGGAAATCTTGACAACGTCAGTTGAATCCCTCAGTTATTTGATCAGCACTGACGATGATGTGAGAAAAGCGTATTCGCAAATGTGTCAGCAAGTTGCTCAGGCTGTTTTGGCCACACCATTGTTCCAGCTGGCTGTAAGTTGGCGTAAGAGAAATGATGAAATGGATAAACCATACTTCCCAATATTTAATAACATTATTAAGGGTATTGTTCGATGACGGCAGTCTGGCTATTTGATTTTATGAAGGAGGGCTCATTGGAGTCCTTCTTCTCCACATATCACCACGCCCTTTTGCAAAGCGATCCCAATCTAGATTCAGATCGTTGGTTCTATGTTACCGAGGGGCTCAGTGCTGATTTCTCATTAGAAGAGGTAGATGTAGCATCAGCACGTCTGTTGGTTGACAGGGATGGACATGCTCGTTATATACCATCATGGAACAACCGAAGCAAGTACTTGAATATTATTTTTGTTGGCGATGTAACCGATGCGATAACTCAAAAGAATCTTTTGAATTGTGCAAAGCTCCTTTTGGAGAAGAGAAATGAAGTGTTTGCTTCTTTGGCTGTTCGTTTCTACGCTTTATTATGGCGCCCTACTTCTGCAACGTTGGCTCCAGGAATGTCCGATAAAGCAGTTGCTTTTGTGCGTGAATTAGATGAGATGATGGCTAAAAAAGAGAGTGGTCGTTTCCATAAGGTGCTGTTCTTTGAGTCTCCTGATCTAGCTGTTGAAAAGGCAAAGGCGTTTGCTTCTATGGAGTTGGCAGCTCTTCATATCGCCACTCATGACGATCTTGGAGAGGGAGATGAGATATGCCGAGCAGATAGAAACATTTTATATAATGCAGGCTCAGCTGGCGTATTTTATGAGAAACAAGTGCAGAATGAGCAGGAAACCTTCTTCTTGAGCAACTTGCTTCTGGGAACATTGGCACATGGCGGAACTGGTTTTGTCAATCCGACAGCAGCAACAGCATTTTTGGATAAACAAGACTCATTCTTTGATACCTTTGCTCCAGGCTTTATCGCCGCAGAAATTAAGGATGGCTGCCAATTGGTTCCATCTAACAGAGAATCATATTCTGTTGACTGCGAGGTCTCACCTTTCAGTTTGAAGTTTAAAGCTGTTTGGAAGAAGTACTATAACGAATATCTCGTTAACCTTAAAGCAAATCTTATTAATAAGACGAAAAAGGTCTTGATGGAGTTTGCTCAGAACTACAAGGAGGCTATCTATGCGGCTCAGACAAGCTTTGTTAATAAAGTAAAGGATGATTTAGAAGCTAAGGTATTTGAGATTTTCAAGAATCCTGAAGACTTCGATGCAGTAAGCATCCCTCAGGCTCTTGACATTCTTGGCAAGATGAGAAAAAGGATTGCCGAGAAAGCTAAAGAAATAGAGGTAGCCAAGATATCTTCGTTTGTTTTTCCAAAGTATCTTGAGGGTGCACGTGAGCAGGTGGAAGCTGAGATTCAGAGTGAAGATCCAAGCCAGGTTATTGCTGTGCTTGAGTCAAAGCTAAAGAGACATCCGGTTTATCTGTTGTCAATGTTTGTGCGTGCTATCGTATTAGGTGCTCTTCTTTGCTATACCGGTATTACCTTCATTTTTGCTAATATGTCAGAACCGGTATTATGGGTTATCGGAACACTTCTCTTCCTGCTTCCATTAGTAATTTCGGCTTGGAGCTTTAGGGAGTATATGGTGCGTATTAATTCTCTTAAGGATCAGTATGTGGCATGTGTTCTTCTAAAATATAAGAAAGAATTGGATGCAGATCTCAAGAAATGCGTGCTCAAGACTTATTCGGATTTGGATCAGTATTGTGAATGGCTCAAGGTTCGAAAGCTGGAGTTCCTCCAGAGTAATCTCGCAGCGGTAAGCCCTCCGGAGTTTAGCTTCACACCTTCTCCGCGCTTCCAGCCTTTGATGACATGTATGCCTTACGGAGCCTCAAGTGAAGGAAAACTTCTGATTCCTGCCATGAAGGTAGATGTTAATTCGGAATCGCAGATGTCAGGAACTTTCGGAAAATATCCGATTTTGGATAATCCTCCTGTAAGTAAGGTAAAGGTTAATGGTTTGGGTTACTCTTTTGAGGAGATTCTTCGTGATAATACGCAAAATCTTCTTCGAACCCTCATTAAGGGATTGCTGAAGTCTACAGCAGCGGCAAAGGGTAATGTAGAACAGAACGTCGAGTTTGAAAGCATCAGAACTCCTAGGACTAAACTCCTCTTGCTTGATGTTTCCGGCAGTATGTCCGATTCGGATATGGCTGAACTCAAGGTTGCAGTTGAGAAACTCTCTCATACAGCAACAGTCAAATGGATTGCATTCAATGATAAGGTTGTTGCGTATGGTGACTCTGCAGAATCGTTTAATAAGATCAATTCCGGTGGTGGAACCAATTACATACCTGTAATTCTCAAGGCAAAGGAAGTCATTGATGCAGAGGTTGTTGATCAGGTTATCCTCATCAGTGACGGTATGCCGTCCGAATCTGTGAATGATATTTTGAATGAGGCTTATAAACTTGCTCAGCCTATTCATACCATCTCAATCGGAAACAGCGGCGCTTCTGTGATGAAACAGATTTCCGATATGACTTCAGGAGAGCAGATTATCGTGAATGATATCAAGGAACTTTCAGTGGATGTCGAGTCTAAGTTCAATGTCATTTTCAGTCTGGGACTTTCAGGTGAGTACACATTTGCTGAGCTCATGCAGAAGGTTTACATCCCGGGATGTGCTGAGGCGCTTCATAAATTTGCGTCAGCTAGTATGGAGACGGCAGTATCAACAATTGCTGACCTTATAGCTGGTTATATTAATAAGCGAGGTTTGAGAGAGTGGGCTGATGTGTCTGATGTGACATGTACCCATGCAACAGCAGTTGCAGCCAGGGAATTGGAAACTATTAACTATATACAAATGGTTTGTAAATCTGAAAAGGATGCTGTTAAAGTTCAGGAAACATTCTCTGAGCAGTTCAGGTTCGCTACTATGAGCGTGATGGAAAATGTTCCAGAAATGATGGTTTCTGTATTGACAATGCGTCCATTGTCAAAAATTACAGACCTTCAGTGGGCTAATTACAAAGGGGTAAATAAGTAAGATAAGGGAGAAAGATCATGAGTGCAATGCTTATTTTTATCTTGATCATGCTTACCTCAGCATTGGTAAGCTTGATTGTATATCTTTTGTGCAAGTACGCTAAGATTTATCGTACTCTTCCAACTGGAGAGCGTGAACTCGTGGGCTACTTGTGGAAATGGTCGCGCACATACATTATCTATGATGGTATTCCGTTTTTAGGAGCTGACAGGATTGGTTACGTAGATCCTCAGAAGCATGTTTTCCTGAAGACAGAGAATGCGCAGCATAACTTTGTAGAGGTAGATTATGGTAGTGTTGATGATCAGGGAAATATTGTGGATCCGTATAACACTGCCGTTGCAATGTGTGACTCTATCGGACAGGGTGTAAGACGCACATGTGTGATTGACGCAAGTCAGAATGAAATCGCGTTTGCAAAGACAGGTTTCCGTAAAGGCGACGACCTGCTCGTAAGAGCAGCGGCGGCTGGAGCATTATGTGTAATGAACGCGTCTGAGGATAGCGCGCTTCGTGCAGACGTGCGTATCGGATTCAGGGATCTGGCGCTTCCATCTGCTCTTATTTTCATGTTGCTGTTCGTTCCGCTGGCCCTCCTCGGTTATGATACAGCTATCATGGCCTTCCTCGGTGATGAACTTTCATATGTTTCTTATATGATGCTGGCCTACGCTCTCATCAGCTGGATCTTGTATTTTATTAAGAAATGCCTGACCATGAGAAACAAGTCCATGACCCATCTCTTGGGCCTTGTTGACCGCAATGTCGGAGTAAAGGGATGGAACGTGCTGATCATCATCTTGGGTGTAGTCCTTGCGTACACCTCAATCTTTATTGCCAATTACACTTTGCTGCCGCTCTTCTTGGTAATCACAGTCGGATTTGCAGTGAATATGGGTTGCTTCAAAGAGGATTGGAAAATCGTTGATCCATGTGCGACATGGGGCACCAAGTGGGGAAAGACTCCAGGCACAACTTCTACAAAGAACCAGTTGCCTCAGGGCTCTGTATATAAGACATATTCATGGGGACCTATTCTAGAGGCACGTGGTATTGCTCACAACAACGAAGAGGTTGTCTTGGTCTTTAACGAAAATGATTATGACAGCGCTCAGGGCCGTGTCAGACAGATGAACCCTTTCGCTGGCAAACCAAGTGTCGATCCTCAGGATCTTGAGGATTTCTCACGCAAGGTCATTGACGGATGTGATGGTCCTGTTGCTGAAGAGAAGAACGCCATTGTGGCAATTATCAACAGCGCATATCAGATATGTCAGAAGTACAATCTAGCTGACTTTGAACTGTATGATCTCGTTCTTGCATTCTGTCAGAAGAATATCAACTATGTTCTTGATGAGGACAGTGCACCTATAAACAAGACACCGGAATACTTCAGATTTGCTGCCGAGACCTTGTTCGACGGTGAGGGAGACTGCGATTGTAAGTCAGTTCTCGCATATAGGATATTCAAGGCTTTGAATGTTGATGTTGACTTTGCTTTTGTGAAAGCAGGAGGCTCAAAAGAGTACAACCATGTCGGCGTAGTGCTCCGCAGGACTTCTTCGGCGCTGGTACCTATTCCAAGTACATATGTGGAGTATGAACCAGGCAAGATTTACTGTGAGACCACTGGATTTGGACTTGCGCCAGGAACGGTGCCTGCTGAAGTTGACCAGAACAGTATTGTTTTCTTGAAGTAATGAAGAACTTTTTTAACGTATTATTATTGCTTCTTATTCCACTGTTGTGGAACTGTGCTTTCATTAAGTGGTGCATCGAGACTCGTTACGATGCACCGCTGACGGAAGCTGTGATCCCAGAGAGCACCTTGGCTTTTCTTGACAGTCTTAGCAAGCGTCTCCTGAGCGGTGATGACCATCTTGTCCTCCATCGTGTGGACTCCATAAACGTGGATTCATGGAACAATGACCATGACTTTGGTCGCAGGGATTCCAATGGATTTTATGTCTATGAGGAAGACACTATGTTCGTGATCTATTCCGATAAAAACGATTCTGAACTTCTGGCCAAGACCTTGGAGTATGCCAGGAGTGCTGTGCGCCCTCTTGAGCAGGTAATGGGACAATACTATTACCCATACATGGTAAACGGCAGAAAGCTGCCTCTGTACCTCTGTACTGACGAGGATAACTATCAGTATGCGTGTAGAAGTCTATGCAACGACGAGGATGACTATTCCAACACGTGGGGACTTTGTGTACAGAGTTATTGCGGTTATGATGTCTTGGCGCAAGGTATCACGCTGAACTATGGCAGCATGAGTAGGATCTCCCGCGATCCGGATCTGGATCTCAAGGCTACTATCTGGCACGAGATGAACCACTATGTGTATTTCCAGTCGATAGACCTCTCCAAAGAGATAACAATGCATACATGGATGTATGAAGGCTTGGCGGAGTATTTCTCTTCTAATGTGAAGCGTCAGACCACATCTTTGGACTCTGTAGAGAAGAAAGCCGTCTATACTAACACCTTAGAGGCGTCTTTCGACCCGTTCCTGTTCAATTACAGCGGTGGCGAGCTCTTCTACGAGTACCTCAAGGCGACGTATGGAGAAAGAGTTGTACTTGATTTCATCCAGGACATCTATACGCAACCGTTATCCAGCGCCTTGACCGAGCTTGGCTCCGGAATGGACAAGGCACGCCAGGGTTGGGTAGGGTACATCGAGAAGCATTATATTTAGATCATATAGCTCCAAATCACACAAGAAAAGGACTCAGCAAGTATGATGTGACCCCCGAAAGTTTTTTGTCTAACTTTTGGGGTCATGTCATTATATATCAGAGTGGGAACAATCATAAATAAATCCAAGTCCCAATCAAAAGTAAGAGTGGGTAAGGATGAAATAGTTGACATGTATATAAATATATTATGACCGAAACAACACACGAAGATATATTCAGATATTTGAGTACAATCCCTAAGGGGATTACTTTTATCCATGGTAAGGCGGGAAGTGGAAAGACGACTCTGATACGCAAGTTGGAATCCGGCATGCCGGGTTGTCAGGTTCTGGCGCCGACCAATTTTGCGGCCGATCTGTATCGTGGAGCAAGGACGATCCATTCGTTTTTCTATGCTTCACTTGATAAGTTGGATGAAGGTTACCAGAATCCGGCGGAGTTGACGGCAGACAAGGCGAGGATGTGCCGTGATAGTCTGCGTAATGTGAAGATGCTTATCATTGACGAGATCTCCATGGTCAGGGCGGATCTGTTTGAGATGATCAATGCGATCTGCCAGAAGGCTATGCACAATGAAAATCCGTTCGGAGGCATTCCTGTCGTGGTGGTTGGTGACTTGTTTCAGCTGCCACCTATTGTAAGTACAGATGCTGTGAAGGACTACTTGGAGAAAGAGTATGGCGGATTCTATTTCTTTAATAGTCATATTGTTCAGAAGGAGATATCGCGTATAAAGTTCTTTGAACTGACTAAGTCTTTCCGACAGGAGAATGACCCT
This sequence comes from Bacteroidales bacterium, assembly GCA_017559545.1. Lineage (GTDB taxonomy): Bacteria > Bacteroidota > Bacteroidia > Bacteroidales > UBA932 > Cryptobacteroides. The sequence goes on along the minus strand of JAFYRK010000001.1, from coordinate 1,391 downwards.
GAGTTTGTGAGGATCCTTGATGCATTCAGGTATTCGATGACTCCTCAGCGTAAGTTGCAGATTCTTAATGGCATCAATACACGAGTCGTGAAGGATCTTCCTGAGGATGCGGTGTATGTGGCATCGTCTAATGAGGAAGTCAGACGTGTGAATGCTTCAAAGCTTTCAGGCCTTCCAGGTCCGTTGACTACGATCGATGCAGAATATGTGATCCAAAAGGAGGATGGTACCGGCACGGTCACGGTCAAGCATAGCGACCTTCCTGTGAAGGAGGCGATCCGTGAGATCATGCTTCCGTCAGCATATGATTCCCAGCTGTGGTTCAAGGTGGGCGCCAAGGTGGTGTTTACAAAGAGCAGTAAATATTGGGGATATGTCAACGGTGACATGGGTACGATCCTGGATTTTAACGGTGAGTACTTTACCATCAGGTTGAATGAGAGTGGCCATGTGGTCTATTGTCCTAATCCTAACGATCGTTATAAGTCAAGTCAGCTTGTCGACTATCGTTATGATATGATTTATGACGAGCAGAAGCATAAACTGGTCAGGGTTACCCCATATGTCCAGAAAACTACGCAGTTCCCTATCAAGTTGGGATATGCGTTCACAATCCATAAGGCACAGGGCCAGACCTATGACAAGGTCATCCTGGATCTAGCCAGTCATATCTTTGCTCCGGGTCAGCTGTACGTAGCCCTAAGCCGCGCATGCTCTCTCAAAGGTCTGTATCTGACACGACCGGTCACTTATAGTGATATCATTTCGGATGAGACTGTCATCGTGTTCCTTGATAAGCTCAGAAGGTATAATGGCTTGCCTACCGATGGTCCCGCGGCGAGCGAGTCTATGTCTGTGACTCAGGCGACCAGATGCGGAAGTGCGGTGGAGGATGTGTTCGCCAGCATAATCAGGAGCAAGGAGAAGAGTGCATCTGTCAAGGAGTGCATGTTGGGGGCCCTTGCGAGCTATAAGGCTCTTGCGGCGATGGGGGGAGAGTGAGAAGGCAAACCTGGAGCTGCGTAAGATAGTGGATATCATCATGGAGTCCTATAACGTGGAACCGAATGTGGGACTGCAGTCATGCTTAGGCCGAGAGGGACTTGTCGAGGTGTTGAGAGGTATCCTGGAGGCATATAGCGTGGTGGTCAACACACCTCATAAGCAGTACTGCTCTGATAACAGAGTGATTATTGCCAAACTTTCATAGAACAATAAGATGACCTCGAGCAATGCTCGAGGCCATCTTATTTTTGGTACGCCCAGCATGGGCATGCTCTAACGGGTGAAAGTCCCCAATGTGCCCTAATGACGGGAAGCATATAGCCAAAGGCAAGGGTGTCCATCGTGAGGTGGAATCTGAAGGAAGCCGGCGGCAAAAGTCTGGCCTG
>JAFYRK010000015.1 GCA_017559545.1 Bacteroidales bacterium | reverse complement strand
TAAGTCAAATGCACATTCTGCTTATGCAAAACTTCTTCCGTTTGCTGAGCTTCCTGAGTTAAGTCAGGGTCAGGCAGCTGATGGTCCTATCTCAGGTTGGAGCAGCGCTTGGCGTTCGGCTGGATATGTCTTCCGTGCACGATACAACTGGGACGAGAGATATCTTGCAGAGTTTACAGGCCGTTACGACGGTTCATATAAGTTTGCAGGTATGCGCAATACTCGCTGGGGTTTCTTCCCGTCAGCTTCTGCAGCCTGGAATGTCTCTAAGGAGCCTTGGTTGAAAGGTGCATCTTTCCTTGATGATCTCAAGGTCAGAGGTTCGGTAGCTCTTCTTGGAAATGACCTTGCTACAAGCGCATATATGTATATGAAGACTTTCTCAGCTTCAAGTGATGTCATTTACAAAGCGTATAATGGAGGTACTACAGTGAATCCTTCATATGCGGAGAACGGAGTTCCGAATGTAGACCTTACGTGGGAGAAGCAGCTTTCATATAATATCGGATTCGATTTCAGTATGTGGAACGGCAAACTCGCTATGGAGGTCGATGCATTCTATAACTATGTTTTTGATATGCTGACATATAATGGTACAGACTACCCACCGTCAATGGGAGGTTATTATATGACATATATCAACAAGAATGCATATGATGTACGAGGTGTGGATGTGATGGTTTCTCACAAGAACCATTTTATGCTCGGTGGCAAACCTTTCCAGTATGGAGTAAGTGCTACTATCACTTACGCGAAGAACCGTTGGATCATCTATCCTGATGAACCTAACGTAGACGCTATCCGTAAGGTAGTAGGTACATCACTCGATACATTCTATGTGTGGGTTGCTGACGGCCTTTTCACTTCAGAGGAGGAAATAGACAACTCTGCGTGGTATGGAAACAGACCTAACATCGGTGACATCAAGTATGTAGACCTCAATGGTGACGGTCTGATCAACGAGGTCGGTGACAAGGCACGTATCGGTCGCTCTAACCGCCCTCAGCTTACTTACGGTCTCAACCTTGACTTCGCTTGGAACGGAATCGATTTCAATGCGCAGTTCACAGGAGGAGCTCTCTTCGATATCTCGCTTACCGGTACATATTATAACGGTAATGACGATAACACAATCTGGACACAGACATTCAAGGAAGGAGCAAACTCTCCATTGTTCCTTGTAGAGAATGCATATAGTGTATACAACCCTGACGGAACATTCCCACGTCTTACCCTCAGCAATACGGGTGGCCACGGTGGAGACAACGGTCTTGCATCTACATTCTGGCTCCGTGATGGTAAGTATGTACGTCTGAAGTCTGCACAGCTTGGATATACGCTCCCACGCAAGTGGACAGAGAAGATCAAGGTTGACGGACTCAGATTCTTCGTAGAGGGACAGAACCTCTTCACTATCGACGGACTTCCTGATGGTATCGACCCTGAGTCTCCAGGAGTAAACAACGGTTACTATCCTCAGCAGCGTCTCCTTATGGGAGGTATCACCTTGACATTCTAATCATTTTGTCATCCTGAGCGAAGTCGAAGGATCTAAATAAGAATTATATGAAAAATATTACAAGAATATTACTGCTCGTCGGAATTGCGTTGTCAGGCGTTTCCTGCAACAAGTTCTTTGACGATATGCAGCCTAACGACAAGGTATCTGACAAGGTGATTTGGCAGACCACCACTAATGCAGAATACTATGTCAATTATCTCTACGACTATGTATATGTTGTAGTAGCTAATCAGACCAACGGAAGTGTTATGACTGAAGCATATGCTGATATGCTCAAGTACAGTTCATTCAATGCCGGTCATCCCGGACTTTTCGTCAGCCAGATGGCATATGGCCAGCCGTATACAGAAAGAAACTTCGTAAATGTATATCTTGGCGCTTGGGGCAGATATACTGGCATTATGAAGTGTAATAGTGCAATTTCTGACCTTAAAACTTATGGCCAGATGTCTGCAGAAGACAAGGCAAGGCTTGAGGCAGAGATCAGATTTACACGTGCATTTATGTATTTTGACCTTGTCAAGCGTTACAAGGATATTATCCTTTACGACGAGGATATGACGAAGTACCAGAAAGACAAGGCTGTCAGCCCAGAGGCAGAGGCTTGGGAGTTCATCTATCAGGACCTTCTTTTTGCCGCTCAGAATCTTCCTGAGAGAACAGCTTCAAAGGGACGCGCAGACAAGGGTATGGCTTGGGCGTTTATGACACGCGCTATGCTTTATGCGAAGAGATATGAGGATGTGGTGAAGGCTGCTGACGAAGTGGCGGCGCTCGGATATGCGCTTGAGGCAGATTATACTGATGCTATGATGAAGACCACATCTGAAGGCAACAAGGAGGCGATTCTTCAGTGGCAGTTTGATAGAGGAGCCAATGTAACTCATAGGTTCGACAATAACTACACTCCTGGAGGCGACTTTTCTATATATAAGCAGAAGGGTGGCGGACTTGCTACACCGACCCAGGAAATGGTAGAGTCATATGAGAAGGCAACAGGTGGATTCATAGACTGGACTCCTTGGCATTCTACTACAAAGCAGGATCCTCCTTATGATCAGCTTGAGCCACGTTTCCACGCAACCATTCTTTATAACGGTGCACAGTGGAAGGGCCGTACTATCCAGCCTTATGTG
>JAFYRK010000049.1 GCA_017559545.1 Bacteroidales bacterium | reverse complement strand
TCCACACTTCTTGGAAGAACCTCAGAATGTGCAGGAATCAGCAATACATCGTCGAAGGTAAGTCCTTCAATAATCGGAGAGTTAGTAAAAGTATCCATCTTACGTCTAAAATTTGGCAAATGTAATCATTTTTTCTGATATATATAACAACCGACATGGCAAACCTGGACGAAAACCCAAGAACACGGCATGCGAAACTGAGGAAGATTATGATTGACGATAAAGCCTGCCCTGCCATGTGGAACGAGCCTCAAGACGTTGCTCCAGCATGCGGAGAAGTTCTACATTACGAATGAGTCCCCATGGAGTCTCGTTCACAAAACGAGGCGGGACCTCACCTGCAAAACGTTCTATGCTGAGAGTCGGGCGGAGCCGCTCCAGCATATCTGTAAAGAAATCCAGATAACCTTCAAGGGAAAAACGCTCGAAGTCATCAGGGCACTCGGCATACTCCTTCTCAATTCTGGTCCCCTTTACTATCTGTAACTGATGAAACTTAACAGATCTCAATGGCAGTTCATTTATCAAAGAGCACGAATCCAACATCATCTGACGGGTCTCGCCAGGTAACCCGAGAATAAAATGTGCTCCTACATCCAAACCACGTTGCGCAGTCTTATGCACCGCCTGACGGGCAGTCTCGAAATCATGTCCACGATTAATGCGCTGCAAAGTAACGTCATAACATGATTCGATGCCATATTCCACAATCACAATCGGTGATGTTCTGTCCGGCTCCCCTGCCAGAGAGCGTTTCCAATCGGACAGCACGCGTCCATTGGCAAGATCCGCAAGGTAATCCAACTTCTCCTCATCAACGCAATCGGGTCTGGTACCTATGACTATACCAACAACTGAGGGATGCGAGAGCGCCTCCTCATATAACACACGTAAGCGTTCCAAAGGAGCATAAGTATTGGAGAAGGACTGGAAATATGCAAGATAGTGTTCGGTAGTACGATAACGGACCTTATGAAAGCCTATTCCTTCATCAAGCTGCTGATGAAGACTTTTGCCAGCAGTACTATAAGATGGATGGAAAGCCGCATTATCACAATACGTACAACCGCCTCGCCCTACCTTACCGTCACGGTTAGGACATGTGAAACCGGCATCAAGGACTATTTTCTGTAGACGCTCACCATATCTGCGCTTAAAATAACCCACGAATGAATTGTATCTCTTCCCGTCGGGGAATCCGTATTTCTCAAAATCCTGCGACATGTCGGGCAAAATTAATTATAATTTTCATATTTTTGCATCAAAGCCAACCAAGCAGAAATAGCACAGACACATAAACTGCTATCCATCAAGCAGATAGGCTTTTATCCTGCATGGCAAGGAAGGCAGGATACTCACATAAAACATTGACTATCAACAAGAAAGATGAGACACATAGTAAAAATAATCGCGCTGACTGCGCTGGTAATAGGCGTTGGAGCACAGATAGCAAATGCCCAGACAAAGAGAATGGCGGTTACAGCGCTATCGGAGAACATGATGAGGGCAATGCCGGATTACGAGTCGGCATTAGAAACCCAGTCTCTGATGGGAACCATCGTAGAGATTGTGGGAGAACAAGGATATTGGAGACAGGTGGTGACTCCGGAGCCATATACTGCCTGGTGCACAAACCTTGGACTGGTGGAGATGAGCTCTGAGCAGATCAATGAATATAAGGCTGCACCTAAATATATATGCACCACATATCATAGCGGAGTGTACAGCAAGCCATCTGCGAAATCGGAGCGTCTGTCTGACCTGTCAATGGGCAACCTGCTCAGGGTAGCCTTCACAGAAGGAAAGAAAGCAGTACCTTCAGTGACCAAAGGACGCAAAGGATGGGCAGAGGTCATCCTACCCGACGGAAGGAAGGGATGGACGCCGTCACGCGACCTGGAAAGGTTTGACACATGGGCACAGAAGTCAAAGCCATCGGAGGATGGGATCATAGCAACTGCAAAGCAGTTCATCGGAACGCCATACCTCTGGGGAGGCGCATCAAGCAAAGGATTAGACTGCAGCGGTCTGGTAAGATTGACATGGTTCATGAACGGCTACCTCCTGCCACGCAATGCCTCACAGCAAGTTTTCCTTGGACGCGAGATCATAGTAGATGCAGACCACAGCATAGGAAAAGACAATGAGAATCTCTACGACGAGATGACCAAGAGAATAAAGAATCTCAAGCCTGGCGATCTGGTGTTCTTCGGCAATCCAGAGACAAGATGGAAAAAGGAATCAATCACCCACGTAGGCATCTATATCGGCAATGGCGAAATCATCCATGCTTCCCACAAGGTCAGAGTCAATTCACTGGTCCCCGGAACAATGAACTATTATGAAAACTCGCACCGGCTGCTGAAGGCGCGCCGCCTGTTCGACTGGAAGGGAGAAGGACTGATCCCAATCAGTCAAAGCAAGGCATATAACCTTTGATCAATGGAGGAGAATAAAGAAATTTTACTATCTTTGTCCCCGTTATAACAAATTAAATACGTATTGATTATGAACCTTAGAGTTTTTAAGAAAGACATCGAGTATTTCGTTGCAGAGTTCATTGATGACTGCGCACTCTTCGTAGCGCTCAACCCACACAAGGACGCAGACGAGATCGCACAGATAATTGACGAGTCTGTAGAGCTTTACAACAACCTCAAGTACAAAGCCAACCATCCAGAGGGTAACAAGAAGGCTTTCTACAAGGGTCTGACAAAAGAGATGTTCGAGAAACTCGACGAGCTCTGCGAGAAGCTCAGCGCAGTTGTCTCAAAGCAGTAACATGCAAGATATGCATTATAAAGGGGATGACTAATAAGGTCATCTCCTTTTTTTATTTATATATGACGATAGTGGCGGTAGGGTAAGTTTGGCTTGGTTCGTCGGAACGAGTTCCGACTTCATCCCTCCCACGACTTCGTCGCGGGCCCCTCCCGTTCAC
>JAFYRK010000048.1 GCA_017559545.1 Bacteroidales bacterium | reverse complement strand
TCCTTATATCCGTTTGCCCATAGGAACTCTTCAAAGTCCATTGAGTACATCTCGTAGTCTTCTTTGTAACCTACGCTGTTGGACTCGATCTCCTTGTAGTTGATGCCCATCAGCGAACCTGAGCAGATGACATCGAAGCGGCCATCAAGCTTGAAGAACTTCAGTGAGGTCGCGCAATTAGGACATGCCTGAAGCTCATCAAAGAAGAAAAGTGTTTCCCCTGGGATGAACTTGAGATCCGGGTTGAGTAAAGAAAGGTTTCTGAGGATTGTATCCACCTCAAATCCGTCATTGAAGATCTCACGATACTTCTTCTGCTCTACGAAATTTATCTGAATGACATGATTGTAGTTCTCGCTGGCGAAGTGTTCTATCGAGCGAGTTTTACCAATCTGACGAGCTCCTTTGATGATAAGTGGCTTTCTGTCAGGGTTATTCTTCCAATCCTTAAGGTATGTGTCAACCTTTCTTCTAAGCAGATTTTCCATGTCTTGAGTCTTATATTGTTCATTGCAAAGATAGCAGATTTCACATAATCCGTGCTATTTTGATGGGTAATTTTCACATAATCCGGCCAATTTTTAGCCGAATTTTCACATTTTCCCCATTTTGAAGCAAAAAATCCGCCACCCAGGAATGATTCTGAGTGGCGGAGTCTTGAGGTAGGGCCGTTTCCGGCTACGAGGGGTGGTTACTCTCCTGCGTCAGCTTTGAGGGCTACTGATGCGAGCATTTCGCCTGACTTCTCTCCAGTCTTTGTGTTGACGAAGAAGTACTTCATGAACACCTTTGGAGTTGCAGCATTTGGAGCGCCGTACTTCTCGTCGTACGCGGTCTTGATGTTGTACTCCTCTGAGACTGCTTCGAGAGGTTCTCCGACCTGAGAAGCCTTTCCGTAGGCACGGCTGATACCGTTTGACTGCGGTGCAGATGCCTGGATGATGAGCTTGAGGTCAGCTGAGTTTGCTGGCTCTCCTTCAAGTTCGAATGTGAACTTGTCTGCGGTGAGGGTGATTACTGCCTCAGTCGGAGCGTCTACGCCCTGGAGCACTGGAGGGTTGGCCATGATCTCGCCACCACAGTATACAACCCAGTAGTTGAGACGGGTGAAGAGGTTCGCACCTGAGATCTTCGATGTAGTTCCGAGAACTGACTTACCTGCCTGAGTCTGTGCGAGCTGATTCCACGCAAGAATCTGAGCATTGGTAAGGTTTTTCCAGCTCTGAGTAAGCTGCTTGAAGATTGACTTCACTGAAGCCTGAGCACTGGTTCTGACGCTTCCGCCATAACCACGATTACGGATGTACTTACGACCGCGCACCTTGGCTGCGGTTACACCCTTTGCTGAGCCTGACATTTCGTCGAAGGCGATTGAAGGAACGTACTTCATAGTTTGAAAAGGTTTAGGGGTTTAACAAAATATAGTATCACACATACTATCAAGAAAATGATGATTCCGAGCATCCAGCCGCCCATTGTCATCTTGAATGACTGCCATCC
>JAFYRK010000047.1 GCA_017559545.1 Bacteroidales bacterium | reverse complement strand
CCACTGACGATATCCATCATATCATCAAGTGCGAAAGGCAGGAGAGCATCGTCCGAATCAAGGAACATAATATACTCACCCTTAGCGAGTTCAAGACCGGCATTTCGAGCGGAGCTCACGCCTCCGTTCTTCTTATGGACAGTCTTGAAACGAGCGTCTGTAGCAGAATAACGGTCACATATCAACGGCGAAGAGTCCACACTTCCGTCGTCGACAAGAATGACCTCATACGCTGTAAAATCCTGAGCCAAGATGCTGTGTAGGCATCGGTCAAGATAATCTTCCGCATTGTAAATCGGAATGATGATGCTCAATCTCTCCTTATCCATAGGCCTTATCTTTTGACGAGCGCCTCAGTGAGGAACGCTCCGGATTTTTTTCTTTCTTCTTCAAGTATTCTGTCGACTTCCGCCCAGTCCGGTTCCGCAAGGAAGAACTCGCCGTCATCCTCCGGATCTATGCCGTGCACAAGTCTCTGGTCAAGGCCGAACATCTCAAGAAGAGATGACATTCTGGAAAGGCCTCTGCGGGAATTTCCCACAGCGATGAACCTCTTGTGCATAAGAATCGACAGCACACAGCCGTGGAACGAGTCAGTAACAACGAATTCAGCATCTGCAAATGCTGCAAGCCAGTCCTCCAAAGAAGGAACAACCCTTTCTGCAAGAGGTTTGGACTTGTCGTACGGATGCACAGACACGTCCTCGGTGCCCAATCCTGAAACCTTTGAAACAAAGCCGATTACGGCATCTTTTTCTTTTGACGGATCGAGTATATATGTCAACAGTTTACCTTTTGCCTTATGTCCTGACGCCTTAGCCGACAGTTCCTCATATATCTTTGGGTCAGCAAGCAGAACCGGATCCAGCACCTGCACTGCCCTGTCGCAGTCAAACCATTCGCTGCATACCTTCACTCCGGAATCTTCTCTGACAGACACAGCATTGAAATTCTCCAGCAGTTTCGAGCAACGGTCGAGCTGTTCATACGAATACTCCAGCTGATCTGTTCCGAATGATGCAGCATAGGCGACTCTGATGACCTCCCAATCATTGGTAAACGCCAGAAACGCATCATCTATCTTTCCGAAATAGCGCGGGCGCCATACCTGGTCGCTTCCCACTATGAATGCATCATATTCTCCCTGATGAACATCCTGGTAATCTGATATCTGTCTTGTTGCCAATTCGTCGTTCACAAAGCGCAACGTATTTCGACCGACATATGGAAGTTCCCTCTTGAACCGAAGTTCTCTGAAGACCTCAGGCCCTGATGCACCTTTAAGAACACGTTTGAATGCTCTTGAAGCATACACAAAAGGGGCCTTCCACCATTTGGGAAGCGGCATCTTCACCTTCGGATCAAGCACATCCACTTCGTGACCTGCAGCCACAAGGAAACTCTTCAGGGCGTATGCCTGAAGTATGCCTCCATAGTTGGTATGCATCGGCAATGTTACTATCGCTATCTTCATTTAATAATCCTCCTTTTCAGTTGCGAAAGCCTTTTGCGGACACTTCTGTATATTCTTATATGCAACGGACGTCTTTTTACATATGTGGACATATATGCCACAAGATCTTTTGCAGAGTGGACTCCCTTGAAGAACTCTTCACGTCTCTCCGGCACTGCAATGACCGCAGCATATCCACCATTGTCTTCCTTAGCCAGCTTCTCATCGATCTGCTTGACATCAGCAGCCTTTTTGAGTTCATCAAGAGCAGCGGCACCCTTTCCAGTGTTCACAAACACCGCTGTCACTCCCCTGTCGTCATCGAATTCAGGCGCAGCCAGCGATACGCTCCAAAGGTCAGCAAGCCTTAAGTCGCTTCCACTGCCCTCCGCCCTGAAACGGCAATTGTAGCAGGAAGGCCTGATGGACATATCCTGTACAAACAAAGCCATATACGGGTCATCTATATACGGCACGCTCACATCATCATATCTGAAGCAATAATGCCTCCAGCCTTCTGATTTATCGCGGAACTTGACACACTTCAAAGGTGAGCCAGTACGAGTCTCCAGAGCCTTTACATATTTCTCCCAAAGTCCAGGACTTGGCACACCGTGGCAGGCAAAATCTACCGTCAGCAGGTTCTCCTGAGAGCCACCCAATGAATTAAGAAGGCCGGCCACCTGGCAAGGTGTACCGCTGAAAAGCACCTTCTGACCTGATTTCAGATAATATGATATATCTTCAAATGTCGAATACAGATCGCTCTGCGCATATTTCGAACCTCTCATCTTCTGGAGTTCTTCCACAGTAGAAGCCTCATAATGAGCCACTCTCTTATCCGGCTCAAGTACGGCTCCGAAGACAACTCCACCCTCTTCTATCATTTTGCCTGCGATGACAGGGAATACCCCGCCTGAAGACGATTCTCTCAGGTGGGCTTCAGACCTGACCGCATATACGGCAGTTGTCTCCGATGGCTCAGGAGTCTGCTGCATTGGGCAGACCTTCTCGCATTTTCCGCAGCTTATGCACAGATCAGGATTCGCGACCGGGTAATCGAAACCCTCGCGGTCACGGCGCAGAACAATGCACTGCGCCGGACAGACAGTTGCGCAGGCAGTACAGCCGCAGCACAATGACTTATCCGAAATCCTTATCATTACTTCTTTTTCAATCTATCTGTAATCATAACCTTGAGCCACCTTCTCTCCTCTGCTGTGACTCCAAACATATACACTGCACCGGCTGTGCTGATCACACAGACCGAAGCACTTATCAGGAATCCGACAAATCCTCCCGGAATGACAATACTGAGCAGCAGAGGCAGCCACACGGCCGCAGGAGCCACCTTGAACAGCATAGGACCATATGTATCCGCCAGATATTCGGCAACTGGAAAACCGGTCGCCTTCGACAGCATAATCAGTCGTGCAAAAAGACAGATCTGAGATATCGCTATCGCCACCATAACCGTCACCTCAGGCATTGCACCGAATCTGAGGAACAGATATGAAACCGGAAGGTTCAGCAGCTGCAGACCTCCCACCACAAGCTGATAATTTCTGATGTCGCCTGTAGCAAGCATTGCAGTGATCATCGGATTGGAAAATGCTTCACTCAAGGCAAACACAAGAAACAGCTGCACAAACAGAGCCGAATGTGCAGGCACGTCCTTAAGCCACAGGCCAAGTATGTATTCCGTATTGAATATTATAGGAAGAGCGATGAAAAGAAGCAGACAGAACGACATCCTCGATGACCTGCGAACAAGAGAGAACATATAGTCCCTTTCACCTGAAGCATAGGATTTTGTAATCTGAGGATTCACCGCAGTCATAAAGTTGGTGACAAAACCCTGCACCGCTCCGTTGAGCTGCACGGCAAGACCTCTTGCTGCATTTACAGCAGGGCCTGAGAAGAGATTGACAAGGATGTTACCTCCGTGGTCCCTGAGGACACCTGAAGTTACTCCGATGAAATTCCAACCTGCAAAAGAGAACATCTCTTTGATAAGCCCCTTATCAAAAACCGCCTTGAAACGGCACTCCGGGAAATGCTTTCTGCAATAGAGTCCGTAAGCCAGTCTGACAGTCATAACGACAAGCATCATAAGCGCCGCATAAAGGACGAGACGGTCATAGCTTGAGTGTGCCACCATCAAAGCCACAGAAAGCCTCAAAAGCCCGTCCAAAACGCCGATCCAGGCATATGCCGACATACGCTCGTGCGCAGTGATGGAAGCCATCTGCGGAACGCTCATAAGATTGATCACAAACGCGGCAAGGGAGAAATGCAGAACCAGACGTGCAGCCGGGATCCTCGAAGGATCGATGGTCATCTTGTTGTCGATGAACCAAAGGCCGATCGGCTCGGCAAAAACCACTACGATTGCGGCCAAGGCGAGCTGGATGAGCACCGCTGTCGAATAGACGCGGCGAAGCTGGGCCTGCGGGCCTTTTCCCATCTCGAAAGTGATGAATCTCTGTACCGCTGAATTGAGTGCACCGGAAATGATGGTGAACATCGCAACGACTCCGCCTACGACATTATAGATACCGAAATCGTTCTCGCCGAGGGCCGCCAGAACCACACGTGAAGTGTAGAGTCCGACAAGCATAAGAACCAGCATCCTGACGTAGAGCATCAGGGTGTTTTTGGCTATACGCGTTCCTCTGTGGTTGTCTGCACTCATATTGATAATACAAATATATGAAATATTTCGATTAAAACATTTTCTTTTGGCGGTTTCAATAATTGTTGCTAAATTAGTGGTCGTAATCGAAATTTTGATCACTAAACACTAACAGCTATGGTAAGATATTGTGTAATGTGGAAGTTCAAACCATCAGATGGTAAGACTCCAAAGGAACTCGCTGAAGATGTCAAGGAAAAATATGAGTCCCTCCTGGGACTCGTGCCAGGTCTTAAGAGCATTGAGGTAGGCGTTAACAGAAATGAAGGAAAATCTTCATACGACGCTGTTATGATGGCAGACTTCGACTCTTGGGAGGCTCTCGCAGCTTACAAGGCAGACGATATGAGGGACAACGTAATTGAGTACGTAAAGACAATTGCTGAAGTTAGAGCAAAGGTTGAATACGAAAGATAAGATCACTACATATCAAAAACAAAATACTCTGACCGTTTGGTCAGAGTATTTTTTATTTATTTCTGATATTTCTTTGTGTGCTCTGCGATGAGTTCGGCATCCTCGAAGTAGTCGATCTTCATTGCTTTGCGGACATCAGCCAATGTCTTGGCAGCCTCTGCTCTCGCAGCCTCAGATCCCTTGCGGAGAATCTCATATACCTGAGGGATGTTCTGCTCATAGTATGCTCTCTTCTCGCGCATAGGCTGAAGGAACTCCTCCATAATGTTGAAGAGGAACTTCTTGCAGGTTCCGTCACCGAGACCTCCTCTGCGGTAGTGATCCTTCATCTCATCAAGGTTTGCATACTCAGGAAGGAACTTAGCGAAATGCTCAGGTGTGCTGAAAGCATCGAGATATGTAAAGACAACATTGCCCTCGATATGACCAGGGTCAGTGATCTGGAGGTGCTCAGGGTCTGTGTACATACTGTTCACCTTCTTCTTGATCTCCTTTGATGTGTCAGAAAGATAGATGCAGTTGCCGAGAGACTTGCTCATCTTTGCCTTTCCGTCAGTACCAGGGAGACGGCAGCAGGTTGCATTCTCAGGAAGCACCATCTCAGGTGTCACGAGAGTCTCGCCGTATACAGAGTTGAACTTGTGAACGATCTCACGGGTCTGCTCGATCATAGGAGCCTGGTCAACACCGACAGGAACTGTAGTAGCGCGGAACGCTGTGATGTCAGCTGCCTGACTTATAGGATATGTGAAGAATCCCACAGGGGTTCCCTTCTTGTTCTGATTCTCATCCTCGTCACCCTCTGAGAAGCCTCTGAGCTGGATCTCCTGCTTTACGGTAGGGTTTCTCTGGAGACGCTGAACAGTAACAAGGTTCATATAATAGAACGCGAGCTCGCAAAGCTCCGGTACCTGCGACTGGATGAAGATTGTAACCTTCTCAGGATCGAGTCCTGCAGAAAGGTAGTCCAATGCCACCTCAATAATATTCTGACGCACCTTTTCAGGGTTGTCTGCGTTGTCTGTAAGAGCCTGAGCATCGGCAATCATAATGAAGATCTTCTCATATTCGCCTGAGTTCTGGAGCTCCACTCTTCTCTTGAGCGATCCCACATAGTGTCCGAGATGAAGTTTTCCGGTCGGACGGTCACCTGTCAAGATTATCTTTCCCATATATCTATAGTTTTGCCTTTATATTAGGTTATTTCACCACAAAAATCTCACAAATATAACAAAACTTTCGCAAGATTGCTATATTTGTCTTCGTAACTAAAACCATAACAAGATGAAAAAGATTTTATTTTGCTTCATTCTTGCCGTTATGCCCTTCGCAGCAGCATTTGCTCAGGACGTTGTAGGCAAGTGGAAACTCTCGGATGGAACCGCAATCGTAGAGGTTTACAAGAGCGGTGATGTATTCAACGGAAAGATCGTTTGGCTTGAGAAGCCGACAGAGGCTGACGGCACTCCAGCTGTCGACGACAACAATCCTGATCCGCAGCTCCGCAAGCGCCAGCTTATGGGTCTGAATATGCTCAGCGGCCTCAAGAAGGACGGCGGCGAGTACACAGGAGGAAAGATCTACGATCCAGGCAACGGAAAGACTTACAACTGCTCTATGAGAGTTGAAGGCGACGTCCTCAAGGTTCGCGGATCACTCGACAAGAAAGGTCTCATCGGAAGAACAATGGACTGGTTCCGAGTTAAATAAAACCGGTCCCAAGTCAGATAAAACAAAAAATGTCACATCGCTTGATGTGACATTTTTTATTGTGTTTCTAATACTGATCCTTTGCAAGAACAATTCTGTAAAGGTTGCAGCCGATAAGGTTACCTAGAACGATCATCGCGTAAACTCCGAGGATCGAAAGGATGTTTGCCTTTACAAATGCTACAGGCACACAGAGATAATAGAACGCATCTGCAACGCAGTGGGTAAATCCGCATACGATGAAGAGAGGAACTGCCAGAAGGAGAGGGATGAAGTTCTCCTTACGTGCAAATGTCACAGCAGTAGTCATAAGGAAACCGCAAGGGATACCGAGAAGGCCGCAACGGATCGCTCCTGTACGGAGACGAAGCTCAAGGATCTTCTGAGCAGCACCCTGGATGTCCATAGGCGAGATTCTTGCCATAAGTCCGAGGCAGAAACATCCAATGATGTTGCCAAAGAGGATCAGGAAGAGCTGACCGATCTCATTCTTGTTGATGAAACCTGCTGTTCCGGTATAAAGCTTAAGCTTATATCCTACTACAGCAAGGAGACCAAGACAGAAGGTAACTGATCCTACAAGAGGACCGTAAGCCTCTGACTGTAAACCAGATGCAAGGAATCCGAAACCAGCCGTACCGATGCAGATACCTGCAAATATAGATGAGCGTAAAATCTTCAACATAAGTCAATAAGGTTTAAAAGCGCGCAAAGATAGCATAATTTATTTATATAGCTAT
>JAFYRK010000046.1 GCA_017559545.1 Bacteroidales bacterium | reverse complement strand
GCGGCGGATAGCCTTGTAGATATCTGGCTCAGAAACTGGATCAAGGTTGATAACCTTAGCGTAGCAGCCACCCTCGTAGTTGAATACGCCCTCGTCATCCCAACCGTGCTCGTCGTCACCGATGAGCAGACGCTTAGGATCAGTTGAAAGGGTAGTCTTACCTGTACCTGAAAGACCGAAGAAGATAGCTGAGCTAGTGCCTTCCATGTTAGTGTTTGCAGAGCAGTGCATTGAAGCGATGCCGCGGAGTGGGTTGTAGTAGTTCATGAGAGAGAACATACCCTTCTTCATCTCACCACCATACCAAGTGTTGAGGATAACCTGCTCCTTAGACTTGAGGTTGAATACAGTTGCAGTCTCTGAGTTGAGGCCGAGTTCCTTGTAGTTGTCAACCTTTGCCTTTGATGCGTTGTAGCATACGAAATCAGGCTCGCCGTAGTTTGCAAGCTCCTCCTCTGTAGGGCGGATGAACATGTTCTTGACAAAGTGTGCCTGCCATGCAACCTCCATGATGAAGCGTACCTTAAGGCGTGTTGCCTCGTTAGTACCGCAGAATGTATCTACAACATAAAGCTTCTTGCCTGAGAGCTGTGCAACAGCCTTGGCCTTAAGGTCGTTCCAAGCCTCCTCAGTGATTGGCTTATTATCGTTCTTGTACTCCTCTGATGTCCACCATACTGTGTCCTCGCTAGCCTCGTTCTTTACGAAGAACTTATCCTTAGGAGAACGACCAGTGTAGATACCTGTCATTACGTTTACAGTGTCAAGCTCAGTGAGCTGGCCTTTCTCGTAGCCCTCAAGCTCTGGCTTTGTCTCCTCAGCGAAGAGGACCTCGTAAGACGGGTTGTGTACGATTTCCTTGACGTCGGTAATGCCGTACTTGGTCAAATCAATTGTGCTCATAATTTTTAAAAATATAATAAGGTTTAACTCTAATTCTTATATCCACGCAAAAATAATTATTTTTTGCGACAAGACAATATGCCTTCGTAACAATTTTTGTACTTTTGCAACATGACAGCACTGGAGACGCTACAGGAATATTGGGGCTATGATGCCTTCCGCCCAAAACAGGAAGAAATCGTTGCAGCGGCCCTTGATGGACATGATGTCCTTGCCATTCTCCCTACGGGAGGTGGCAAGTCTGTGTGTTTCCAGGTACCGGCAATGATCAGGGATGGTGTGGCCATCGTGGTGACACCTCTGATAGCCTTGATGAAAGACCAGGTGCAGAATCTTACAGCAAGGGGAATCCGTGCCCTTTGTATCCATGCAGGCATGGGCAGAAGGGAGGTGGACAATGCTCTGAATAATGCTCTGTATGGAGATTTCAAGTTCCTTTATGTCTCTCCGGAGCGCCTTGGGACCCGTCTTTTTCAGAGTTATCTTCAGGAGATGAATGTCAGCTATATTGTGGTAGATGAGGCGCATTGTATCTCGCAGTGGGGCTATGATTTCCGTCCGGATTATCTGCAGATCGGCAGAATACGAGAACTTGTGGATGCCCCTGTAATCGCTCTTACGGCAACTGCCACCCCGCAGGTTGCCGATGATATAATGGAACGTCTTGGATTTAAGGATAAATGCTTGATAAAGAGTGGGTTTGAACGCCCGAACCTCTCCTATATAGTACGCCATTCCGAGGATAAGCTCGGACAGCTGCTGAATATCTGCAACAGCGTTGAAGGAACAGGAATAGTCTATGTCAGAAGTCGTAAGAAGACTGAGGAACTGTCGGCTTTCCTGACAGCAAACGGAGTTTCGGCTTCGTTCTATCATGCCGGTCTTGGACAACAGTCCAGAACAGAGCGACAGGAACAGTGGAAATCGGACAAGATAAGGGTGATGGTCTGCACAAATGCGTTCGGAATGGGCATTGATAAGCCTGATGTCCGCTTTGTGATCCATTTCGATGTTCCGGACTCTCCTGAGGCATATTTCCAGGAGGCAGGACGTGGCGGACGCGACGGAAAACGCAGCTTCGCAGTCATGTTGTGGAACAGTTCCGATGTGAAGAGACTTCGTCAGCTGGAGACGGTTTCATTTCCGTCGCTGGAATATATAGAGGACATATACCATAAGGTCCACATATTCTACCAGATACCTTATGATGCTGGTGTCGGACGTCAGCTGAAGTTCGATCTCGAGGAATTCTGCAAGCATTTCAAGCTTCAGCGCTCTGCTACATATTATGCGATCCAGTACATTGAGAAAACAAGTCACTGGACCTTCTCGGAGGACGTGGACATATCCACAAAGGTTCAGATAATGGTAGATAGGGACGACCTCTATGATATTCAGTTCCAGAATCCAGGACTGGCATATCTTCTTGAGATCCTGATGCGCAGATACACTGGACTTTATTCGTATCCTGTCCCTGTCGATGAGGATTATATAGCTGCTCAGGTCGGTGTTCCGGTCCCTATGCTCCGTCAGATGCTGTACCAGCTGTCTTTGGAACATGTGATCCGCTATGTCCCTTGTGATCATGCCACAGTGATATTTCTGCATCATGACCGCCTTCGTCCTAAGAATGTCAATCTTGATCCTAAGAGGTACGCGATGCTGAAGTCGTCGTTTGCTGGAAGGGTCCAGAAGATGATAGATTATATATCAGAGGAAGATACATGTCGAAGCGCATACCTTCTGGAGTACTTCGGACAGATAGAAAGCGCAGACTGTGGCACATGTGATATCTGTCGTGCATGCAAGTCCTCAAAGTCATCCCTGGAAAAGGAAATGACTGCATATATCAATGATGAACTTGACGGCAACTATACTGTCGACGATATTATCAGACGTTTCGCAGCACCTGGTCGCTATTCACCCGATGATTGCATCGCAACTCTTCGCAGACTCATAGATTCTGAAATAGTGCGTTCTGTTTAACTGTCTGAATACTAGTTAGTTAGCGAATACGCTATTCTAAGACCAGTCCGTCATATGCCGGGAGGATGCCGGCAGGGAGTTCTGCAGACAGTTTGCTGTGGAGAGGAAGTTGGTGTGACAGGTGCGTGAGCCAAGAATGTCTGGCACCGACTTTCTGCGCTACATCAACAGCTTCTTCCAAAGCGAAATGCGAAATGTGGTGGCCGTAGCGGACTGTATTGATGATGAAATGGTCCAGGCCTTTCAGCTTTTCAAACTCTTCCTCGGGAATATGGTTCATGTCAGTGCAGTAGGCAATCTTTCCGAACCTGAATCCAAGAACAGGCAGCTTGTAGTGTCTGCCTCTGATGGGTGTGATCTCTACACCCTTGATGCAGAAAGGCTTATCATCG
This sequence comes from Bacteroidales bacterium, assembly GCA_017559545.1. Taxonomy (GTDB): domain Bacteria; phylum Bacteroidota; class Bacteroidia; order Bacteroidales; family UBA932; genus Cryptobacteroides. Next base: position 37,978 of record JAFYRK010000046.1, on the reverse strand, counting down.
ATGATGTGCACGTCCCATTCCGGTGCTCCAGGGTATTTCTTCTCAGCGAATGCATATGAATACTCCATTCTCAGTGAGTCTTCCACATACTTCTCGCAGTATATCTGTGAGGCCTTCTTTTCCAGGTAGTTGAACGCTCGGATGTCGTCAAGCCCTCCTGTGTGGTCCTTATGGTTATGAGTCAGGAGTATGGCATCCACGTGTGATACTTCGGCACGCAGCATCTGCTGGCGGAAATCCGGACCGGCGTCAACAAGGACAGTCAGACCTTCATGCTCGACGAGCACGCTTGCCCTGAGCCTCTTGTCTCGAGGGTCAACGCTGCGGCACACTTCGCACCCGCAGCCTATCATCGGCACTCCTTGTGATGTGCCTGTGCCAAGAAATGTAAGTTTGGTTGTCATGCCCTCTGGTCAGCAATGCCGGTTTAAATGATTATATCTACTATCTTTCCGATGAGTTCAGGGTCATAAGGCTGTGATATCCTTATATAGTTTCCTGTATATCCTTCCATCATGCCTTGTCGGTCAGTGCTCTCGAAAAGCACCTTCTCTGCCACACCTTTATTTGCGGCTATGAACTCTTCATGCAGTTGTGCGGACAACTCTTCCAGCATCTGCACCCTGTGTGTCTTTATGCTGTCCTGCACCTGATCCTTCCTTTCGGCAGCAGGAGTACCTGCGCGTCGTGAGTAAGGGAAGATGTGGATGAATGCAGGCTTGACAATATCGCGTAAGAAGGTGTAGGTTTCCATGAACAGTTCATCGGTCTCGCCAGGGAAGCCTACGATCACGTCAATGCCGAAGAATACCTTAGGCCCACCCGGCACCTCAGTCTTCTCTCTGATATACTGTATCTTATGGGCGAATGCTGCGGTGTCATACCTACGTCCCATCTCGCGCAGGATGGTATCACAGCCTGACTGCAGAGGGATATGGTAGTGGGGGAGGAACTTTGTACCGGATGTGATCCAATCAATCATTTCCTCTGTCAGTAGATTTGGCTCAATCGACGATATCCGGTATCTTTCAATGCCTTCAACGTTGTTAAGTTGCTTGATCAGCTCAAAGAAAGTCTCACCTGTGGATTTGCCGAAATCTCCGGTATTGACTCCGGTAAGTACGATTTCGCAAATGCCTTCAGCGGCAATAGCTTCGGCCTGCGGAATGATGTCGGCTATAGGTATATTGCGGCTCTCGCCACGAGCATATGGTACTGTGCAGTAATGGCATTTGTAGTCGCAGCCGTCCTGCACCTTCAGAAACGAGCGGGTTCTTTCGCCGCTTGAATATGCAGGGAAGAATGTTCCGAGATCATGTCCACAGCCTCCGCATCCCTGGGATTTAGCCAGAATCTCAGGAACCACCTGGCTCTTTTCTGTTGCACCGAATACACGTGCAACACCTTCTATGGATTCATAATCACTGCGTCGCAGCTGGGCTGAACATCCGGTAACATATATCAGTGCCTCAGGATTCTGCCTGTGCAGCTTCCTGATGATATTGCGGCTCTTCTTGTCGGAATGTTCGGTTACAGTACATGTATTCACAAGAAACACGTCTGCGCCCTTGTTCCATGCCACAGCCTCAAAGCCTTCCTTCAGCAGCTCTCGCTCATAAGTGGAAGTCTCCGCATAATTCAACTTACATCCAAGTGTTATAAATGCTATCTTCTTCATTTTGTCATATTAGCCCTTATTGTAATACAAGGTAATTCTAGACCACTGTACGATGCCGGATACCGGTGGCCTGCGCTTGGATACTCGCACCGAAAATGATATGAACTCTGGAAATCTTCTTTCCAAAGCCTTCACAATGCGACCGGCCACATGTTCCAGCAGATCCGACGGCTTCGCCATCTCCTCAGCAACAACTTCATATATCAGTGCATAATTCACGGCATCCTCCAGCCTGTCACTCTCAGCTGCAGCCGACATGTCCATTTCGCCACGAAAGTCCACGACGAAATCATTGCCTGCAATCCTCTCTCTCTCAAGGCATCCGTGATAGGCACGGAACTCCATGCCTTCCAATTCTAAAATTCCAGTTTTCTCCATTCGCTATGTTCAGTCGAAATGACGGTTATGCTAAAAGTAAGAATACACATGGGCGCTTGCCGATCACAAGACCCTCCTTCTTCCACTCCGACACTTTCTTGGTCTTGATATATGCGTCCGGCATGGTAATGTCAGCGGCAACGCACACCTTGGTAGATGCTCCGCATACCGCAAGGATATCCGCAAACAGCGAATCATTTCTATATGGTGTCTCGATCAGTATCTGTGTCTGCTTAAGCTGACTCGAAACCTTCTCCAACGTGCGTAGCTTGCTGCGTCTCTCATCTGTCTTTGCCGGGATGTATCCACAGAACGCAAATGATTGACCGTTAAGACCTGAAGCCATGAGCGCAAGCATCAGGGACGACGGACCTACTGCAGGGATGACCTCGATCCCATGCCTATGAGCCAAAGCCACAAGCTGTGCCCCTGGATCAGCCACCGCAGGAAGTCCTGCCTCCGATATCAATGCCACATCATTATCGCCTTCGAACAACTTCAGATATCCCTCGACTGTCGCCTGATCGGTGTGCTCATTCAGCTCAAAGAACTGCAGATCTCCAATCTTGCCCTTGAGACCAGCCTTCGACAGGTAGCGTCGGGCTGTGCGCACTTCCTCTACGACAAATGTCCTGAAACCGGCAAGTGACTCCAGAACCGGTCCCGGAATCACCTCTGCAGGATCATTTTCTCCAAGCGGAGACGGTATAAGATAAAGTTTTCCCATGTTACTCTGTAATGTTTATCTCGACACGCTTACCATCTATAATAGCCTGCTCTTCGGCCTGTTTGGCCTCCGTCCTCTTCTTCTTGCTTGAGAACATGTTCTTGAAGAACTGCCTGAACGAGTTGAACTCGGTCTGGTATGCCAGACCTACTCCGTTTCTTTGCGAGTTGTCGAGATAGTTTGTGTATGAGTCAGCCGAATGAGAGAACAGGTTCAGTCGGAATGAACCAGCCTTGTTCAGCTTGATTTCTATATCAATGTCGCCCACAACGTCAGTCTCTCCTCCGGAGGTGTATTGCTTGTTTCCCACACTTCCGTTCACGGATACCCTGTTGTTGAACATCTGCGTCGATACTGCCACGTCAAAGACATCGTTGCCCTTCTCGTTAGGCTGATAGTTAAGTCCCAGATCAACAGGTATGTTAAGCTTTTGCAGAATGTTGCTCAGCTGACCTGCCATCACCTCACTTACGCTCGAATACAGCATGTTCGAGTTGTTGAAGATACCCGACTGCTCGTCAGGAAGGAACCTGTTGTAAAGCAGAATCGAAAGGAACTGCTTCTGCACCTTGTCTTCTGTACTGAGAGCGCTTTCCACCCTGGATTTGATGGTCGGATCAATGTCTGGAATCTCAATAGAGAATCCCAGACGAGGGTTAGCCAGCCTGTCTGTGATTTCGATTCCACATTCTACGGTGCGCCTGTTGCCCACAGAAGTCGTATCTGCAATCAACGTAGATATCAATGCCTTGGTTTTATATAATGCATCTATGTCCAATGTACTCTCAAGGATATCTCCATTGAAGGTCACGGAGCTGCCGTCCTGAATTTCAAAGTCCCTGCTGACAAGTCCTAGCGCCACGAACTTGTAGTTTCCTCCGGTCAATGTGTAGTCTCCGTTGATACTGAATACATCATCACTCGCAACAAGGTCAATGGTTCCGTTACCTGTGCCTGAAAGAACATGTCCGGATGCCTTGTCGATTTCTACAAATGCGGTCACGTCTGGGTTTGCGTTGATGTGGAGATTTACAAGGAACTCGTTGGTGGATGTGTTCTTCTTCTCAATCCTGCTTCTCATGATCTCATATGGATCAATGAATTTCTCCTCTTGTATCTCTGTGAATTTCAAGAGGTTTGAACTTCCGGATGTCGCAGATGAAGCAACCGGGATATGGATTTCACCTGTCTTGGCTGTTACGGCTTCTACTGTCATCTCAAGCGAACTGACAGGACCCTTGATGTTTACCAGACCTGTGCCGAATACATTTCCATATATCACGTTGTTCTGCTTTTCGTTCAGATTGATTCCCTCGATTTCATTGACTCTGATCCTTGTGTCGAAGCTTATGTCCTTGAAGTTGTTCCAATTGATGCTTCCGTTTATGGTACCCGTTCCAGTGTACCTGTCCTTGATCTGGATATCGTCAAAGTAAACTCCACTGTCGTCGATATGGAACAGTCCGTCTGCATAGTATAGCACGTTGGTGTAGGCTACCTGCAGCAGACCTTCTTCCAGTCTGGTGCCGTTGCTGGTTATGGACAGTGCATTGACAGGTCCGTCTACGCTTACCTCGCCGGAGATGTATCCGCCAAGGTCGCTGAAAATCTCCTTTACAAACGGCTCGACATAGCCAACATTCAGCCTGTCAAGTCTTGCAGTCGCTTCAAGAGAGCTTGTCTTTGGTGTGAACTTTCCGTTTGCGTTGATGTTGCTCTGTCCTGACATCTCGTTTTTGACAGTGATATCGAATCTTTCAAAGTCCTCGTTCCATCTGCTGCCAAGCGTAAGGACACCGAGAGGCATTCCTGCCAGATATGTAGAGTCGCATATCATGTCAGCCAGAAGGCTCTTTCTTGCGATAGGCGAAGTCATCTGTACCTGTCCTGTGGCAGCTCCTCTGATGTTGAGGCCATCGCCGACGAATGGGTTGATTACGGATATGTCGAATCTGTTCAGTTCAAGGGTAAGGGTGTCCATCTGTGTCTTTGAAACCTTTCCGTAAAGGCTTACGCTCTGCTCGTCGCTAAGGAGCTGCACGGATGTTACATCTACTCCGTCCGGATCTATCTTCATGTGTGATGGCTGTATCCTCCATTCCCTTGAGTTCAGGTACAGCATTGACGGAAGGATATTGATGTCCAATGTGATATCGGAATCCTCTCTTGAAAGGTCGCCGTGAACAAAGAACTCACCTCTGTTCTCAAGCTCGCTCTGGTTGTCATATGTGTATCCCAATCCAATGTGGTCGTCGTCTGCCAGGATCCTGAGACTGTTGTCACTGAGTGTGAGTGTCGCTATCTCGATCTCTTCGCTGTTGAGCTCTCCGCTGAAGCTTCCGTCGTTGTTGTTGAAGCTTAGGGTGAGATCTTTGATGAACTGCGAGCCGAGTGCTATTCTTTGTGATGACAGCAGACCTGTAAGTCTTCCCTTGTCATTGATCTTGGTTGTCAACGTTGTGTTGTTTGCAATATACAGTCCTGGGTATACAAAGTCAAGAACGTCCTGCATCTTCTCAAATTCGAAGTCAAGGCTGTACCTGTTTCCATTCCATGTATATCCGGCATCGGCAAACAGAGATGGCAGCTCCCTCTTGAGGGTGATGTTGCCGAGGTCTTTTACAAATTCTGTAACCGGAGCCGTTCCTGTATATGTACCATTGGCAAATGCAGACTTGAGCCACATTCTGTAAGTGTCGTTCTTGCTTACGGATGTGAGCTTTACCTGTCCGATGTCATATCTTCCTTCGCTGTTCTGCAGGATGATATTGTCAAGGCTTATGTCTCCGAAGATGTCTCCGGTCTTTGTGCGCCTGAAGTCGGCGGAAGTCCTGAGGCTGATATCGGATTTTCCCCTTGTGTCTATGTTCATGGCATTGAGGTTGGCATGACCAACAATCGCATAGAACTTATAAATTGTGTTCTGTGTTCGCGGAGAAAGACCGAGACGACCATGGAACATGAAGTTGAGGTTAGGGTCATTACATGTGATCCTGCCGTCGAAAGCGTCTTTCGACAGTGTGCCGGATCCGGAAATCTTGCTGTAGTCGTATCCGTGTATGTGTAGCCTGCTGATGTTCAGTGAGTCCAGGGCTGCACTGAGAGGGGCTCTGTCGTTGCCAAGCCTGGCTGCAACGCTTGCCCTCATTGAGGTCTCGCCAATAATCTTCTGTCCAATGATTTTTCCTATGTTCAGGTCTTCAGTTGCAATCTTTCCCGAAATTCCGATCTGCGTACCTTCTGTTATGATGTTTTCAAGTCTGATGTCACCATTGGCCTTACCTATAGCTGAACTGATTGCAGCATCAATGTCTAGTCTGTCAAGCAGACCTTTCGCATGAACATTTATGTTGAATGCTGTTCCTGGTGCGAATTTACTGAGGTCGAGACTGCCTTCACGCATCCATTGGGTCACGAAATGACTGAGTCCGGCACTTGTGATCCTGAAGTTCTGCACCTTTGCGTCTATTCTTGTGTCTTCGATGTTCGGAATTCCGGTCATGCGACCTGTGATTTTTCCTGCGAAGCCTCCGGCGCGAGATGATACCTGCATGTTGCTGACGGTGAAGTCATCTACCGTTCCTCCAAACTTTCCGGATTTGAGATCGATGACCAGCCTGTTATCTTCAAGCTGAGGTGCGAAATGCTTTATGGTCTGGAAATTCACGACGCTCTCAGAAATGTCAGCATCCATCCTGACTTCTCTAATGAAATCCTGGAAGGCCTTGACGTTGGCGTAGCTCATCATGAACAGAGGAAAGTTGAGGTCAGACCATGGGTCGTTCAGACTGAAATCCTGGACTATGGTCTTTCCATTGCCTACTTTGGCGCTTCCGCTGATCTCGTGGCAAATGTATCCGGACTTTTCTTTGAATGAAAGTTCTTCCAGGCCGCCGGACATGGCTCCTCCCTTGAACTGCAGCTCATTTGCCTTGAGGTTGATGTCTGATGCTTCCAGGTCGTTCCAGTTTATTCCTCCGTGAAAAGGAGTCTTTCCAGATGAATAATTCTTCATCCTGAAAGTGAAGTCGTTGATTTCTACTTTCCTGATATGGAACAGTTCCTTGTCGCTTGTGTTCTTCTGAGCCTTCTTTAGACGGAATATTCTCAAAAGGTTGTTGGACTTTTCCTTTCCGGCTAAAGTGGTGTCTTCCAGGACAAGGTTCATTTCTGCGTTTGTGATGGTGGCCTTGTCGAGGTGTAAGCCTTCCGGGCTTCTGAGACCTTTGAGAGTGAACTTGGCTATGATGTATTGCGCCCTGAAGAATGTGTCAATCTGAACTGCTGTTGAATCAAGCGGATCCTGGACAGGAGACTTGTCTATGATCACAACATTCTTAAGGACGAGAGTAGTGAAGGGCTTGAAGTGAATTTTCTCGAACGAGATGTCTCCGTCAAGCTTTTCCGAAAGCACTCTGACCGCCTTGTCGGCAATGCGTGTCTGCACCCCGGGCGTCTGGATTGCAAGTGAGACAGCAATTACGACCGAAGAGACAGCGACAAGTGTCAGCCAGAATATTTGCAGTGCTTTTTTTATAGTCTTAACGTTTTAATCGTCCAACTTGCAAAAATAGTAAAAATATCGGATAAAATCCGTATTTTTGCCGACGGATATGCAAAGCATATTATATACCACTATGGCAGAAATTATACTAGGAATAGAATCATCATGTGATGACACCTCGGCGGCAGTCATAAAAGACGGCTACCTGTTGTCAAATGTGCTCGCCAGCCAGGATGTGCATAAGGCCTATGGCGGAGTGATACCGGAACTGGCTTCAAGAGCCCATCAGGTAAATATTGTACCTGTTGTGAGTGAGGCGATTACGCGTGCAGGCATCAAGCCGGAGGACATTACTGCAATAGCTTTTACCCGCGGACCGGGACTGCTCGGATCGCTCCTTGTCGGCACTTCGTTTGCCAAGGGGCTGGCCATGTCTCTGGACAAGCCTCTCGTTGAGGTCAATCACCTTCAGGGCCACATCCTCGCTAACTTCATCAAACAGTACGACAGCGAAAACCGACAGCCGGAGTTTCCGTATCTGTGCCTTCTGGTTTCAGGAGGAAACTCGCAGATAGTACGCGTAAACAGCCCACTTGAGTATGAAATTCTCGGACAGACCATCGACGACGCTGTTGGAGAGGCATTTGATAAGTGTTCGAAGATGATGGGATTGGGCTATCCGGGAGGTCCGATTGTGGACAGACTTGCAAAGGAGGGTGACCCTCTTAAATATAAGTTCTCGAAGCCTCATATCCCGGGTTTCGACTATAGCTTCAGCGGTATCAAGACGTCGCTCCTGTACTTCGTTCGTGACCATATGGCAGAGGATCCGGAGTTCATGGAGAAGAACAAGGCAGACATATGCGCCAGCTTCCAGAAAACATTGATAGACATATTGATGGATAAACTTATCAAGGCCGCGAAACATACTGGTATCAAGCAGATTACGATAGGAGGAGGTGTCTCTGCGAATAGCGGTCTGCGTGCCCGTATCGAAGAGGAGGGACGCAAGAGGGGCTGGACAACTTTCCTTCCTGAATTCAAGTTCACTACCGACAATGCGGCTATGATTGCAATAGCCGGATGGTTCCATTATCAGAACGGTGAACGCGCATCTCTTGACGTTGCTCCGGTAAGCCGTCTTGCAGAATTTTAAACTTCGCTTTTGAAAAGTGATTTCCACGTCATTGCGAAGAACGAGTGATCCACGTCATTGCGAGGAACGAGTGATCCACGTCATTGCGAGGAACGAAGTGACGTGGCAATCTTTAAAATGAGAATTATGAAAGAGATAGAAGTAACATGTAAATTAGGTAAAGAACTCACAGCAGACGAAATCCAGACAGCAGCAGTGAAAGCTCTCGGTGTTTCGCCGAAGATGAAGTCACAGCTCAAATATCGTATCGTGCGTCGTTCAATCGATGCTCGTAATGATATTCTTTATCGTTACCGTATTGAGGTGTGCAAACCTGACGAAGCGCTTACCGAATATACTCTGGAGGACTATAAGGATGTGTCCTCAGCAGAGCCTGTGATTATTATCGGAGCTGGCCCTGCCGGCATGTTTGCCGCCTTGAAACTCCTCATGCGTGGCTTCAAGCCGATCATCCTGGAGAGAGGAAAAGACGTGCACGCCCGTAAGTTTGATATGGCAAAGCTGTCGACGGAAGGTGTCGTGAACCCTGATTCAAACTTCTGTTTCGGCGAGGGTGGGGCAGGTACATTCTCGGACGGAAAGCTATATACACGTTCTTCAAAGAGGGGAGACATCCGCGAAGTGCTCCATCAGCTTGTGCTCTTCGGTGCAGACCCTTCAATTCTGATAGATGCCCATCCTCATATCGGTAGCGACAAACTCCCGATCGTCGTAGAAAATATCCGCAAGTGCATTATAGAGCATGGTGGTGAATATCATTTCGACTCTCGTGTGACTGATATTGTAAAGCGTGGTGACGGTCAGTTTGACGTTGAAGTCAGCTCTACTGTATACACATCCCGCAAAGTGATTCTTGCTACCGGCCACTCAGCCCGTGACATCTATGAAATGTTCGACCGCAAGGGCTGGGAACTCCAGGCAAAGGGTTTTGCTCTCGGAGTTCGCGTCGAGCACCCTCAGTCTCTGATCAATAAGATCCAGTACCACGGAAAGTATCAGCCATACATGCCTACTGCAGAGTATTCATTTGTGACTCAAGTACTTGATAGGGGAGTCTTCTCCTTCTGCATGTGCCCGGGAGGTGTCCTGGTTCCGGCTGCGACAGCCTCTGGAGAGCTGGTTCTCAACGGTATGTCGAACTCTCAGCGTAACTCCAAGTGGGCAAACTCAGGAGTAGTAGTTCAGATTGAGCCTGAAGACTTCCCTGAATATGCTCAGTATGGCGCGCTCGCTCTTTTGAGATTCCAGCAGGACATCGAAAAGAAGATGTTCGAGTACACAGGATCACTCAAGGCTCCTGCGCAGCGAATGATGGATTTCTGCCGCAGAATCCCGTCTGCGAATCTTCCTAAGACATCATACCATCCAGGAGCTGAGAATGCGCCCTTGCATGAACTCCTTCCGGAGCACGTCTCGCTCAGACTCAAATATGCATTTCCGGAGATCGGCAACAAGAAGATGCATGGTTACTACACCAATGAAGCCCTTCTTCTTGGCGTAGAGTCCCGTACATCATCGCCTGTCCGCATTCCTCGTGATCCCGAGACTCTTGAGCACGTCCAGGTGGCAGGCCTCTACCCATGCGGAGAGGGCGCCGGCTATGCCGGAGGCATCGTATCCTCAGCCCTCGACGGCATCAACTGCGCTGCCAAAATTTAGTGTTGAACAACATATTGATACACAATATATTATAAAATCTCCTTGCTCCCCTTTGGCGGCAAGGAGTTTCAGTAAATCGCTGATTTGTAGATTATTATGCGTCGCATTATTTTAGCGTTTTTTATGATCATGTCTGCTATATGCCTTAAGGCACAGGAGCAGACACTGAGAGTGGACTATATATTTTCAGGTACAGATAAGTCAGTTGAGATTTCTCTTGACGAGATGTCGCGGTTTGACGGTTGGGCAGGCCGCAGGGTCAATCTGAAAGATGTTCCTGTCAGGGGCAACGGTCAGATCTGTATGACGGATCTTCAGACCGGTGATACGCTATATAGAATGTCCTTCTCTACGCTCTTTCAGGAGTGGCAGACAACTGAGGAGGCAACCAAGATGCGTAAGTCGTTCGAGAATGTATTCCTGCTTCCGATGCCACGGAGCAAGGCGAAAGTGAATGTGCATCTCTATGATTTCTTCGGAAACATAGCGGGATCTATGAACCATGTTGTGGATCCGTCAGATATCATGATCCGTCAGCTCAAACCTGAGGCTCCGGAGCATAGATATCTTTTGAAGAGCGGTGTGCCTGAAGAGAAGATCGATGTGGCGATCGTTGCGGAAGGCTATAGGGCTGAGGAGATGGAGATGTTCTATGCGGACGCACAGACGGCTATGGAGGCCATCCTGAAGCATGAGCCTTTTAGTCAGTATAAGGACAAGTTCAACTTCGTTGCGGTAGCTCTGGAATCACAGGACAGCGGCGTCAGCGTACCGGGAGAAGGGGAGTGGAAGAATACTGCTCTCAAGGCCCATTTCAATACCTTCTACATGGATCGTTATCTGACGACGCTTCGTCTGAAAAATATGCACGACAAGCTCTGTGGGGTGCCATATGAACATATTGTAATTCTCGCAAACACAGATACTTACGGTGGTGGAGGAATTTATAATTCATATACGTTGACAACTGCCCACCATCCAGCTTTCAAGCCGGTAGTGGTCCATGAATTCGGCCATAGTTTCGCCGGTCTTGCCGATGAGTATTACTATGATGACCAGTATGTGGAATACTATTATTCTGGTACGGAACCATGGGAACAGAACATCACCACTCTTGCGGACTTTGGTTCCAAATGGAAGGATATGCTCGACGCAGGCGAAGCGGAACTCCTCGAAGGTGCAGGGTATCAGTCGAAGGGTGTATATAGACCTGCAAAGGACTGCCGTATGCACACAAATAAAGCCGAGAACTTCTGCCCTGTGTGTCAGAGAGCCCTCGGCCGTATCATTGAATTCTATTCAGACAAACTATAACTGTTTCTGAATTTATGGCTCAGGTAAGATTTATATGAGATTGTTGATTGTTTGTGCCTTGACGGTGAAGTAGTTGTTATTTGTTGACATCAGTCTGTAGTCTCCGACTCTGCCCCAACTTGCAGGTCTGTCCTTTATTTCCATATCCTCGCCGGTGTCGTTGGTGATATAGTTCTGGATTCTTGCCTGCCAGTCCAAGATTCGCTGAGTTGCTGTCGCCTGGTCCATCAGGCCGTTGGCCGGATTCACAAGTCTCTTGAGCTCGTCTCGGTAGATGTTTCTGAATTCTTCAAATTTCATCATCCTCTCAATAAGGATGCCTCTTTCTCCCCAGTTATAAGGATCCTGCTTGGCAGGGTCATATGTGTTTGATGTTCCGAGCGAGTTGTCGTAGTCATAAGGAAGCATGAATACCTTATAATCATATTTGTCTGTGGTGTTGAAATACAGGTAATAGTTATTACCGTTGTTCCACATGTCGTCCCACATACCGACGGCTACGTTCACAGCATATGTTCTCATGAGAAGCTCTACGTCGCATACTTCCTTGATCCACTTGTAGAAACTCTCATCTCCTTTGCCATTTACCTTTAAGATAAAGTCCTGGAGCTGTTCCTTGGCAGTAGTGAAGTCTTTGCCAGTTTCCTTGAGTTCATATGTGAAGTCGTCCTTGTTATTATCCTGGGCCATGTTGGCATTCGCATTTCGCAGGTCAGCAGGTCCATGCGAGTCATAACTGCATTTCCAGAGGTTTCCATCAGCGCTGCCGAACCAATTCTCTCTCTTTTCAAGGTATTTGTTGTCATATGGCTCGATCATCTCATATACACCATAGTATGCCGGTTTTGAATCTCCCTCTACGTGTATCCAAAGACGGCAATACACGTCAAAAGCTGCTGTCCAGATACCTGCACGGCGGAAAAGGTCGTAACAGAATACCTCACGGACGTAGCATGGGTCATCCTTGAACCACTTCAGGTTGAACTTTCTGATGCCCTGGATCTCATGGTCACTGTCCTTCACATGCTTTCTGAGGTTGATGCCGAAGTGGCAGTGCTGCCAGTCTGCACCGTTCTGCACATGCTTTCCGTCTCCATGATACGCTTCAGGTCTGCGACGTGATGTGTTTCCGCGGAGTCTGAGTCCGGCGTCCTCGACATTATGGGTCTTAGAACCCTTCTTGTATGTAATGTCGCAATAGATGTACTCCTTTGTATTGTTGTTCTGGTCGTATAGTCCGAGAAGTCTGTTCCACTCATCGACTGAAACCTTGATTGTGATCTCAGGCATCACGTTCTCATCCCATATGTATGAAAGACCGTTGTGTCCGATCGTTGCTGTGGTCACGGGTGCATAGTTCCAAGTTGGAGACGGGGTAACCGGGTCATCTGGTGTCTGGTCGCCAGGGTTGTCCGGTGTTTCGTTGCCTGGATTCTCAGGAGTATCAGAGTTACCGGGGTTTTCCGGGTCCGTGTTGTCCTCATTGTTTCCTGGCGTCTGCTCTGTGTTGCCCTGTCCAGTGTTGTCCCCGCCTGTATCGGGGAATATGTCGATCTCGCCACAGGCGATGACCATCGCCGCAGCAATAAGGAGGTATAAGAAATTCTTCATATTTTAAGAGTTATGTATTGGCACAAAAAAAGGGTAAGCTGATTACATCGCACCGCTACGACCTCCTACCCTTGCTACGGTCAAGTCCTGGGGGAGTTTGGAGGGAGCTGGTCGTGTAAGACTTACCCAGCTGCAAAATTAGTCAAATTTTATAATCTGACAAAATTATTGTTTAGATACTGTCGAAAATAAAAGGCAGAAGGTCGTCTATCTTCTCGAATTTCCATATCTTATGTGCTCCGACAAGAAGTACCTGCATTGGGAGTTTGCTCTTGAGCTGGTACTGTGCCATTACCTGTCTGCATGCTCCACATGGGGTTACAGGAGTCTCGAGCAATTCGCCATTCTGGCTTGCCGCAATTGCAATTGCTGTCATCGCCTTATCTGGTCTGCTTGCGCTGGCGTAGAAAAGCGCTGTCCTTTCAGCGCACAGACCTGATGGGTATGCTGCATTTTCCTGATTTGCTCCCTTAATGATTTCACCGTCCTGAAAAAGGACTGCAGCTCCTACATTGAACTTGGAATATGGTGCATAAGCCTGGGCGGTAGCATCAATGGCTGACTGAGCAAGTTCTCTATCCTTCTGCTCAAGCTCTTCCAGGCCGTCATATTCCTTATAAGCGATTTTTATCTCTTTACTTGTCATAACTGCTTATTTACGTTATCTTTGCACAGTTTACAAATATAATGCTTTTTATTTAAAAATACCTGTTTTATGGCAGATAACAGCAATATCAAGGTTTGCATAGGTCTTTCGGGAGGAGTGGATTCCAGCGTTGCGGCACTTGTGCTGAAGCAGCAAGGCTATGATGTCTTTGCTCTTTTCATGCAGAACTGGCATGACGCCTCGACGACTCTTCACGGTGACTGCGAATGGGAGGAAGACCGTTTTGTTGCAGAGCTTGTCGCCCGTAAGATTGGTATTCCGTTCTATTTTGTAGACCTTAGCGCCGAGTACAGGAAAAGGGTAGTGGACTATATGTTCGATGAGTATGAGAAAGGCCGTACCCCTAACCCTGATGTCTTGTGTAACAGGGAGATAAAGTTTGATGCCTTCCTTAAATGTGCAAAGAAATTAGGCGCGGACTATGTGGCGACAGGCCATTATTGCAGGAAAGAGACATTTGAAGGTGCAGACGGCCCTGTCCATCGTATCTTGGCCGGAGCAGACCCTAACAAGGACCAAAGCTACTTCCTCTGTCAGCTGACCCAGGAGCAGCTCTCGCAGGCGCTTTTTCCGATAGGCAACATAGAGAAGCCGGAAGTACGCAGATTGGCTCATGAGGCTGATCTGCCATCTGCAGATAAGAAGGATTCGCAGGGAATATGCTTTGTCGGCAAGGTCGATCTTCCGACTTTCCTTCAGCAGAAGCTCAAGCCGTGTGAAGGTGATATTGTAGAAGTGTATGATGCATATTATGTTGATAATGAGCAGTATAACTTCATAAAGACGACTCTGGAGTCTATCCTCAAGGAAGGTGCTTCGGATGTCAAGATGATTACAGATTATGTATCTGAAGACAAGGCTGTTCCAGTAGTGGAAGGGGAGTGTCCGTTTGATATGGACAAGGTTGCAGGCCTTTCAGACGCCGACCTTATGAAACTATCTCAGCCGATAACGTATGATATCGCATTCCAGACAGAGACATACCGCAGTGGCAGAAAGCATATCAAGAAGACCCGTTATAAGGAAAACCCATTCGGAAAGATCGTAGGCAAGCACGATGGCGCTCAGTTCTATACGATAGGACAGAGAAAGGGTTTGAATGTGGGAGGTCACAAGGACTCACTGTTCGTTATCGAGACAGATATCCCTTCTAATATAATATATGTAGGCGAGGGCCATACCCACAAAGGATTGTCGCGCAGCTGTCTGAGAGTGGATCCTTCTGAGATTCACTGGATCCGTGAAGACCTGCGTATGGCAGTTGGTGAAATCCGCCGCTACCGCGTCCGCATCCGCTACCGCCAGCCGCTTCAGGATGCTACCTTGATCATGCGTGAAAACGGTCTGTATATCCTTTTTGATACTCCTCAAAGAGGCATAACACCAGGTCAGTTTGCTGTATGGTATGCACCTGTAGAGGATTCCCTGATAACCCGTGCCAAGGATACGTCGGTTGAAATGCTCGGTTCTGGAGTTATTTGATACGTCATTGCGAGGAGCGAAGCGACGTGGCAATCTGTTTACTTGCCGAAACTCCAGCCAAATATCCGGTGGAAAAAGCAGTCTGAAGGTTGTATCCACCAGTGTCGGCGTCAAGATCCAAGACTTCACCTGCAAAGTAAAGTCCGGGTACAAGCTTGGATTCCAATGTCTTAGGTGCTATTTCGTCAAGTGATATGCCTCCAGCAGTCACAACGCATCTCTCATATCCCACATAACCCTCAATCTCGAACTTCCATCCTTTGAGGTGTTTCGGGAGAGTCTTGTGGTCTGCGTTAGGGTGATATTTCATGAATCCCTGGATCAGGGACATTGGGAGTACCTTTGTCAGGAGGATGCGGAACCTGTCCTTGTAAAGTTTCTGAGCGTTGCGCTTATCCTTTGATATCTCATTCCATAGAGTGTTTATGCGGACGGTCAGATCCTCGATGTCCACGGCCGGCTTAAGGTCCAATACTGCAGTTACCTTTGATCCGTTGACGAGAGCATTCACACACTTTCTGCTGACCTTGAACCCGATAGGGCCTTCTATACCTCCGTCTGTGAAGTCCAGGTCGCCAAACTCATTCTGTGACTGGTTTCCGTCGATCATAATACTCAGTTCAACATTCTTCAACTGGTTGCCACACAACATCTTTCCAACCTCTGAGAGCGGCTCGTTCCTGTGGATGTGTCCCTTTCCGGAAAAGTCTTTATAGCCTTTTGGCACAATGGCGGTCAAAGATGGAAACAGCGGCCTGACCGAATGTCCCAGTTCCTTCGCCCACTCATATCCGTCTCCGCTCGATCCGGTCTTAGGATATGACAGGCCTCCGGTACATATGATCAGCTTCTTGCACTCATATGCGCTTCCGTCTCCACACTCGACCCTGAACCCCTCGCTTTCCTTTGCGTCATTGCGAGAGCCCACAGGGGTCGTGGCAATCTGTTTCACCTCCTTGTCACACAAAATCTCAGCGCCAGCACCTTCTGCCGCCCTAACCAGCGCATCCACCACATCCGATGCCAGATGCGATGCAGGAAACGCCCTGTCACCTCTCTCCACAACGCTCTCCATACCATGCTCCGTCAGGAAGTCAATCATTTTCTCTGAACTGAGATTATAAAACGACGGCTTCAGGAAGTTCGGCTTAGGATGTACATGTCCGCTGAACTCGTTCCATGCCTTCAGGTTCGTGAAGTTGCACCTTCCTTTCCCTGTAATCATGATCTTACGTCCCGGACGCTGCATCTTCTCCAGCACCAGCACTCGTGCTCCGCCGCCAAGCGTTGCTGCCGCTCCCGCTGCTGCCATAAGTCCAGCCGCGCCGCCACCAATAATTATAATCTCTGCAGAGTTCATATCTTTTATAACCGCTAAAATTTCTGCAAATATATCTATAATTTCCCTATATGAATACCATATTCTCTTAGTCGTGATCTGGTAGTCCGTACGGAACCCAGCTGATCCATGCAGACGGTTAGTGAGTTCTGTCGTAATACTCATTCTCATCCAGTTTGGATATATCATACAGCTTGTCGTTATCGACCGGGTTGCCGTATTTATCCCAGCACTGCATCTTCCAAAGATGATTGTTTGGAACCAGGATAAAGAACACGCGTATACACGAGGAGTTTCAGTAAGAGATACCCAACATTGAAGCTATTCTTCAGCTCTAGCCGCACCCTCAGGATCTTCTGGACCAAATTTTAGAAGAATACTTACCCTCAAGGGTTCTGAATGACTTTGCAACATAGTATGTGCAGGAGTTCTTTGATCGTGTAACTTGTAGCCTCATAACGCAATAGTGCCATATAATGTCACGAGGATACGAATAAAATTTGACAAAAAAGCCCACAGAGGGTTTTCTATTAAAAAATATTGAAAAAGCATGTGTCAAACTCCCGTGACCGGATGCCTATGGCGTTCGGTCATTTTTTATAAAAATGCTTGGAGTTTGTAAAATAAGTTGTAACTTTGTGATTCATTCGCTTTTTGAAAGACGAATCTGATTCTTAGCTAAGTGGTTAAAAACTATAGTGTTATGATTAAAAAACAACGCGAAAAAATGGCTCTGTCTTGCCATAGCTTTGAGGGACGATATAAGTCTCCGGAGATAAAGACAGTAGACCTTCTTTCTGAGGGTGTAATGTGCTCGAGTGTAGTGGGCATAGGACATGATGATTTCACTGAAGGTGATAGTTTTGATCTTTAATATGGAGGGCAGAATTATGAGAAAGTATTTCTATTACTTTGCAGCCATAGCTGCTCTTGCTTCTTGTGCTAAACAAAATCCTGTAGGTGAAAATCATGTAAATGAAAGTCTTGTGTCAGAGCCACAGGAAGTAACTATTCAAGCCGCAGCCCCATCTACCAAGACTCAGTTGGTTGACGGAACAAACGTTCAGTGGACTCCTGGTGACAAGATCAAGATGTGTTTTGATGTCAAGACTTGGGAGAAAAATAACATTTGGACAGGTGTTGAATTTGAGAACATAGGAGATGTTGTTGCTGAATCAGCTATATTCGAGGGAAGTGTTGATGTAAACAAGGTTCAGGACTATGGTTTTGTAGTTTACCCTACATCATTCAAATTTGATAGCCGTACATATGGAGGATATAGTGAGAATTACACCACTACAATATCTCATGTACTCCCTGCAAATCAGCCAGCTGTAGAAGGCACTTTTGCAAACAACCTTAACCTTTCATACGCTCCTGTAACTAAAAAGCAGGTAAGCGACAATATCAGCAGCAAGACTCCTATCAATGTTACATTCAAAAACATGTGTGCTTTGATCAAGGTGACTCTTCCTGCAGAGAATTATAACGTAAAGGAAATTCTTGTTGAGTCAGCATCAAAGGGCCTTACTGGTGAGTACTCAATGCTTTGGGAGGCAACTTCATTAAAGCAGACATTGAAACTTAATAGCTTCAAGTCTGAGGTTAAGGAGGTTGCTCTTGCAAACGAGGACGGCAGCAACCTTACTCCAGGTGCATCATACTATGCAGTTGTATGGCCAGGTCAGCACAATGGCTTGACTTTCACATTCACAGATGACAAGGGACTTGAGTGCGTTAAAGATCTCAGCAAGACTGTTAACTGTGAGGTTGGTAAAATCACTGAGATTAATGTTAAGACTCTTACATTCAAGGAGGCTGATCCGGAGTTGACGGTAAATACATCAGATCTTACCTTTGTTGCAGCAGGTGCTGAAAAAGAAATTTCATTCAACACCAACAAGAACTGGACAATTACTGAAATTCCTGATTGGTTGACACTTGACAAGACTTCAGGTGAGCCAAGCAAGGATGCAATCAGTGTAAAAGCAACATGCGCAGAGAATACCGCTTACACATCAAGAACAGCTAATATCAAAATTTCTGCTGGTGGGTTGACTCAGACTATTAAGGTTACCCAGGATGCAGCCGTGAAGGTCGTTTCACTTTCAGTAAGCACAACAAGTCTCAGCTTTGCAGGTCAGGGTGGTACAGCATCATTCACCGTTACATGTAATGACAACTGGACAATTACTGAAATTCCTGATTGGTTGACACTCTCGCAGACAAGCGGAACAGAGTCAACATCAGCTGTTACAGTTAATGTTACTGCTAAGCAGTGTTATATCTACCAAGGAAGAAAGGGAAGCTTCGTAGTCTCAGCAGGAGACCAGGTTAAATACGTTAATTTTAATCAGAGTGGTCCGACGTCTCTATCAAAAGGTGCCCTTATATCTTATGCATCTGACTTGCAAGATGGTCAAGCTTATGCTATCGAAAGTTTTAAGCAGCGAGGCAATTATTGGAACTGTACTAATGTCACTGATTATCCTTTGGCATATTCTGCATTCGGTTCAGGTGTACAAGTCTTCCGATTTGCTTTTGTCTATCATAAAGATGACTCAAAAGGACAATCTAGCGACTCTAATTACAACTCAAGATCAACAGGTACATGGCAATTATGTAGTTCTGGAACATATATAGGTTCTGATTTTAGGTTTAATAAGAAGACACTTGCTGATGCCATGTATATCGCCCATTCTAATAGGTGGGGCAACGATAATACTAGTGACATTGACATGGTTAAACCTCGTGGAACAGATTGTATCTGGTATAGTAGTAGTGGTTATTATTGGGGAGGTACTGGAGATGGAGATAGAAAGTGGCTTATATATAAAGTAGACGCAAAATACTAATCGACAACGATTAACAACTTCATAACAAAAGCCGTCCTTCGGGGCGGCTTTTTTAGTGTAAGATGCATGCTGGTGATTATCAGTGTTTTATGGTGGAATCCTGCCGCCCTGGGAATGCAGGAGCCTGATCACTGGATTGATGCCTTTCGTCTCGGAAAACTGCCAGTGTTTTTCCGAGACGATGGTTGTTTGGGTGCTGTTTATCCAGCATTCATGCATCGTCTAAGAAAAACTGCCATGTTTTTCGAATACGTCGGCTCTTCTTGTTGCAGGTCCTCATGAGTATAAAAACTGCTCGTACCACCCTGTGTTTGATGGGAGGTACGAGCATATCTTATTTACCCAGCAGAATCTTGTCGATTTCGCTCTGGAATTTCGATTTGTTGCGGGCTCCGATGGTCATGGATGGCTCGCCTTCGAGCGGGATGTAGAGGACTGCTGGGATAGAGCTGATGCCGAAGGCTTGTGCGATGTCTCTGCAGTTGTCAACGTCCACTTTGTAGACTACGATCTGGCCTTCATATTCTTTTGCCAGCTCTTCGAGTATCGGTGCTATGCTTCTGCATGGGCCGCACCATGTTGCTGTGAAGTCGACGATTGCTGGCTTGGTCCCGAGGTACTTCATCTCTTCGCTGTTGATGTTGTAAACCAGTTGCAAGAACTGCTCTGAGGTGAGTTCTATTGCATATTTCTGTTCAGTGGACTTTTTCTTTGAGTCGTTTTGCGCTCCTGCGTTTCCGCATGATGTCGCCATGGCTATCATAAGTGAAACGGCCGCTGCGATGTAATATCTTGCTTTCATATCCGTGATGTTTAATTCTCAAATGTAATCATTGTTTCAAAACAAACCAAGTGCCAACAAATTCCGTATCTTTGCAAGACCAAAAAGCTCAATGAAAAAGTATTTGCTCATATCGATATTGACGTTGGCTGCGTGTCTTTCCTGTGCGCAGCAGGAGGGGGCCGTGGATGTGGTCTCTTCGCAGGAGTATGCCGGCTTCTTTGATGTTCTAAATAAAGACTCATTGACTGGCGTCGTGGTTATCCAGCCTGACCGCAAATCCGCAGATACGCTGTGGCTTAAATCCCATATCGGCAGGCTCATCTGCATGTCCTCGTCACATGTGGCCGCATTGTCTGCTATTGGTGCTGACTCGGTGATAGTTGCTGTTTCTGGCTTGAGATATATCTCAGATCCCGATATCGTGCGTAATGGTGTTGCGGATATAGGCTATGAAGCAGCGTTGGATCATGAGGCAATTCTTGCGCTTGAGCCGGATCTGCTCGTGACCTATGCTGTGAGCGGAGCAGAGCCTGCATACGTAGCAAAGTTGCGTTCTGTGGGCGTCAAGACTTTGGTATTACATGACCACCTGGAGCAGCACCCGCTCGCAAGAGCGGAGTATGTCCGTCTGTTCGGTGCTCTGACCGGTCGTATGGAGGTCGCAGATTCCGTTTACCACGATGTGAGGGACCGATATCTTGAACTTTCTGCCAATGTTGACCGTACGACCAAAGTCAAAGTTCTCATCAATGTTCCTTATGGTGATGCATGGTATATACCGGGCCAGGACGGCTACATGTCTCAGCTGGTGCGTGATGCGGGCGGTGAAATACTCGGTGCAGTCCCTGGCGAGTCCTCTTCGTCGGTCGTTTCCCTGGAACAGGCGTATGAGTATTCCCTTCAGGCTGACTTGTGGCTGAATCCGGGTTCATGCCGCACTCGTGAGGAACTTGCTGCGGCTCATCATATGTTCCCGCGTTTCGGCCCGATGGCAAAGGGTTTACCTATATATAATAATATAAGGTGTGTCAATGAGGGCGGAGGAAATGATTTCTGGGAGAGTGGCGCTGTACGGCCGGATCTGATACTTGAGGATCTGATATCCGTTATGAATCATGCAAAGGGAGGCGATCCGGAGGAGTCTCTGCATTACTATGAGGGTTTATAAAAAATATCAGTGCTGCAACCGCAACACTGATATTTTTTTAAAATAAAATTTTAAATCCGAATGCTTCGTTTTCACAGAATGTGGCCTTGAACTGTGTCTCGCCCTCGGCCCTTGATGCCAGCGTCGTTTTGGGAGCCAGCTCCACGGCAACGATGTCTCCTGTCCTTAATGAAACGAACTCTGACGAACTGCAGATCGCCTCTTCTATGGCGTCCTGCACTTCGCTGCAGTCTCTGCCGTATATCTCTGTGTCATTCTTGAAGACCTTGAACATATTGTCTTGTCCTTCAAGTACCGCCAGGTTGTAAAGTGGGAATGGAAGTACTGAGGTGTGGTCTGCACATGAAGCCGATGCTGTATCCGGTGTTTGACCTTCTACCGTTCCGACATATAGCAAGGCGCCGAATCCGAAGGCGTCATAGTATCTCGATGCGAACTTTCTTCCGACGCATTTGCCTGCCTTGCTGATGCGGACAAAAGCAATCGGAGCCCAGTCCCATCTCTCTATGCGGTCGGGAGTGTACAGGTCTCTGTTTTCCCTTTCCCAGCTTGTGTCCGGACGGCAGTAGCAGAATCCTGCACCATATGGCTTGACGACAATGTTCATGGCAATTTAGTCTTCGTTCTGCGAGAAGAGGTCTCCAAGCCCTTCAAATGGAGTGTATCCTTTTGTCCTTGGGGCAGTTACAGTCTTCACAGGAGCAGTAGCAGGTCTTGCTGCTTTCTTCTCTTCGTCGAACTGTGCCTTAAGGCGTGCGAACTGACGCTTTGTATCCAAAGTGAAGTCACCGTTCTCGATCCATGCGAAATATGACGGCTCGCTTAAATAAACCTCACGCGCAGTTCTGCCTTTGTGCTTGCCGAAGCTGATAACCGGCTCGTCCTTGTCGTTAAGGATAAGTCGTCCTGCATAATCTACAGTTCTTTGCTTGGTAGAGAATTTTGCGAGTTTTTCTACGTTGTTGTCGATGCGTGGGTCTCCGGCGTACTTATCCAGCTGTCCCTTGAGGACTTCGTATGTTGCCAATGTGTCTGCTTCCGCAGCATGGGCGTTCTCAAGGTCAAGTCCACAATAGAACATGTACGCTGCCTTGAGTGTGCGAGGTTCCATCATGTGGAAGATGTTCTGCACATCCACCATCCTCATTGCATGCAGGTCGATGGCAGGCTGCTTGTCAGTGTATCTGCATACGCGCTCAACCTCTTCTGCAAGCATAGGAAGGTCGAACTTTGCGGAGTTGAATCCTGCAAGGTCGCATCCGTCAAGCCACTCAACCACTTCATCAGTGATCTGGTAGAATGTAGGGCAGTCCTTCAGATCATCAGCGGAAATGCCATGCACTGCTTCAGCGGATGGATTGATTTCTCTCTGGCACTGCTTCTCGTAGTCCCATGGCTTTACACGCCATGTCTTCACTTTTTCTTCTCCGTCAGGCATAACCTTGACGAAGCATAACTCTATAATCGAGTCAGAGGCAATGTTCAGTCCTGTGCTCTCGATATCGAAAAAGACCAATGGTCTCTCTAAATTCAGTTTCATATCTTTAATAAAATTATTCCCCTCGCTGCGAGGGGAATCTGGTATGGAAGAAGTCGTAAACCGTCAGGTTTACATTTTACGAAATCATGATAGGCATAAGGATTCCGCAGATCTTACCATACTCTTCTTCGTTCTCTGCAGGGAGTATGAGAGCTGCTCTCTTGCTGTCAAGGAACTTCATGACAAGCTCTCCGCAGCTGATGTTGGAGAGAATCTCGATGAGGTATGGTGACTTGAATCCGATTGCAAGCGGAGCGCCGTCGTACTGGCATGCGAGTGTCTCGTGTGCTGCGATCGAGAATCCGAGATCCTGTGCTGAGATTGTAAGCTGCTCGTTCTGGAGCTCAAGCTTGATATGGTTAGAAGCCTTGTTTGAGCATACAGATACGCGGCGTACTGTATTGAGGAGCTGGACTCTGTCGATGTGAAGAACGTTTGAGTTGTTCTGAGGGATCACGTCGCGGTACTTAGGATACTTGCCGACAACGAGACGACAGATAACCTCTGTCTGACCGAATGTGAATACAGCGTTCTTTGAGTCGAATGCAACTTCTACTGTCTCTACATCCTTACCGATGATAGCCTTAAGGATGGCAGCCGGTTTCTTGTGGAGGATGAATGATGCCTTCTCTGAAGCCTGTACGTCTGCAGTTGTGTAGCAGATAAGCTTGTGGGCATCTGAAGCTACGAGCGTTGTAGAATTGAGGTCGATGTCAAAGTAGATACCGTTCATTGCCGGGCGGATCTCGTCGTCCGCTGTAGCGTAGATTGTGCTGGCGATACCCTCTACGAGGCTCTGTGCCGGGAACTGGAGAGTTACTGCTGTGTCGTCAGTGCCTGTGATTTCCGGGTAGTCCTCTGCAGGGAAATATGGGAGAGTAGATTCTCCGGATGCCCAGCTGCATACGAATGAGCTGTCGCTTGATGTGCTGATGGTAAGTGGCTGGTCAGGAAGCTCCTTGAGGAGGTCCATCATGTGCTTTGCAGGTACTGCGATCTTTCCTTCTTCAGATGTCGCTTCCACTTCGATCTTTGTCCTGAGGGTAAGCTCTGAGTCTGATGCTGTGATCGTGAGAGTGTTGCCCTGAAGGTCAAACAGGAAGTTCTCAAGAATCTGAAGCGGTGACTTTGCAGGGATGGCCTTTGCAACGGCCATTACGCCTTTAAGCAGTTCTGAGCTTGAAATGATAAGTTTCATAATATGTCGTATTTAATTATATATCGCTTAATTCAACAAATATAGAGAAATTTTTCTTACTTTGTGGCATATTATTTGATTTTTCGCTCCTGATTTTGACTAATAATATCGTTAAATATATGAAAAAAGGAATTTTGATTGTTTTGCTCTCTGCTTTGGTCGGAGGGCTGACAGCTCATGCTGTCGTAAATGGTATGCAGGAAGACTTTATGGATCAGGCCGGAGGTGAAGGTCAAAGCGAATATCGCACCATCAACCTTGACAATGATAATTGGCCGGATTTCACTTATGCAGCTGAATCAGCGGTTGATGCAGTAGTCTATGTGCAGGTCGTATCTACATCATCATCTTCAGATGACCTTTCGTCAATCTTCGAATACTTCTTTGGATATGGCACGCCTCAGCAGCGTGAGAAAGTGGCCAGCGGATCGGGTGTCATCATCCGTGAAGACGGCTACATCGTGACCAACAACCATGTGATCGAAGGAGCTGACAAGATACAGGTGACTTTGAATACCAATCAGACATATGACGCTGTGGTCGTAGGAACGGATCCGGCAACAGATGTCGCTCTTCTGAAGGTTGAGGCAAAAGGCCTTCCTACCATCCCTTTCGGAGACTCGGATAAGCTGCGTCTTGGTGAATGGGTGATAGCAATCGGCTCTCCATATAATCTTCGTTCGACAATCACTGCCGGTATTGTCAGCGCAAAGGGACGTTCTATGCCAAATACATCCGGTGAGTTCAAAATCGAGTCATTCATCCAGACAGATGCGGCTGTGAACCCTGGCAACAGTGGTGGAGCCCTCGTGGACAAGAAGGGAAATCTTGTTGGAATCAATACTGCTATCATATCTCAGACAGGCTCATATGCAGGCTATTCGTTTGCTGTACCTGTCAATATGGTGAAGAAGATTGTCAGTGATCTGATTGACTTCGGCAGTGTCAAGAGAGCTGTATTAGGCATAACAATGCAGGAAATTACAGATAAAATCGTCGAGGATCTGAAACTTTCGTCAAGAAACGGCGTATATATTGTTGAGGTTTCTAAAGGAAGTGCAGCTGATAAGGCTGGAATCAAGGCCGGAGATATACTTTTGACCATTGATGATGTGAAGGTTAACAGCTTCGCGTTAGTTCAGGAAACTGTAAGCCGGTTCTCTCCTGGTGACGAGACCGTCGTGACAGTATCCCGAGATGGTAAAGAACTCAAATTAAAGGTTGTATTCAAGGGTGCCGAGCAGGAGAATGGTGAGGAGGCATCAGACGGTTCTATAGCTTTTTATGGCTCATATATCCAGGAGGCACCGAAGGATGTGCTTGAGCGTCTGGGACTCAATGCAGGAGTTCAGATTGTCGAGCTGGGACAGGGTAAGCTCAAGGAGGCAGGAGCGACAGAGGGTTTCGTGATCCTTTATGTCAACGATCAGCCAGTAAAGAAACCTAAGGATGTGATTGACATCGTGAAGAAGTCGAAGAGATCAGTATTTGTAGAGGGTGTGACACCGTCTGGTAGAACAGGTTATTTCGGCTTCGGACTGTAGCGGAAAATATTAACTTAATATTATAGAATGAGACAGCTTAAGATTACAAAATCGATTACAAACCGTGAGAGTGCGTCACTTGACAAGTACCTCCAGGAGATCGGACGTGAGGAACTTATCACAGTGGAAGAGGAAGTTGAACTTGCCCAGAGGATCCGTAAGGGTGACCAGGCAGCGCTGGAGAAGCTGACAAGAGCTAACCTTCGTTTCGTGGTATCTGTGGCAAAGCAGTATCAGAACCAGGGACTCAGTCTTCCTGACCTTATCAATGAGGGTAACCTCGGCCTTATCAAGGCGGCAGAGAAGTTCGATGAGACAAGGGGATTCAAGTTCATTTCGTACGCAGTGTGGTGGATCCGTCAGTCGATTCTGCAGGCTCTGGCTGAGCAGTCAAGAATCGTTCGTCTGCCTCTTAACCAGGTAGGATCACTCAACAAGATCAACAAGGCACTTCAGAAGTTCGAGCAGGAGCATGAGCGTATGCCTTCAAGCGAAGAACTTTCGGAGATGATCGATGTCCCTAAGGACAAGATCGCTGATACCCTCAGGGTTTCTGGTCGTCATGTGTCAGTTGATGCTCCTTTCGTAGAGGGTGAGGATAACAGTCTTCTTGACGTTCTTGTGAACACAGATTCTCCAAGCGCAGATCGTGGACTCGTAAATGAGTCGCTTAACAAAGAGATTGAGAGAGCGCTTTCGACACTTGCTCAGCGTGAGAAGGAGATCATCAAGTCATTCTTCGGCATCGGATGTCAGGAGATGACTCTCGAGGAGATCGGCGAGCGTTTCGGACTTACTCGTGAGCGTGTACGTCAGATCAAGGAGAAAGCTATCCGTAAACTCAAGACAACATCAAGAAGCAAACTTTTGAAAAGCTATTTAGGATAATGACACCAGAATCATTCATTATATCTAAAGCGTCTGAAGCAATTCAGGCGCTTTACGGCGTAGAAATACCAGAGGCTCAGCTTCAGGTAAACGTAACTCGCAAGGAGTTCGAGGGAGATTATACACTTGTGGTTTTCCCTCTTCTTAAGATTTCGAAGACTACACCAGAGAACACAGGAAACGCTATCGGAGAGTGGCTTAAGGAGAATACTGCAGAGATTGCTGCATACAATACAGTAAAGGGCTTCCTTAACCTTTCTTTCTCTAATGCGTACTGGAACAGCCTGTTCGCACAGATCGCTACAGCCGAGGATTACGGCCAGCTTGCTCCTACAGGCAGAACTATAATGGTGGAGTACTCATCGCCGAATACAAACAAGCCTCTCCATCTCGGACACATCCGTAACAATCTTCTCGGATGGTCAGTGGCTAAACTTCTTGAGGTTTGCGGCCACAACGTGATGAAGGTTAACCTTGTAAACGACCGTGGTATCCACATCTGCAAGTCTATGTACGCATGGAAGGTTCTCGGTAACGGCGAGACTCCTGCTTCAAGTGGAAAGAAGGGTGACCACCTCGTAGGTGACTACTATGTTGCATTCAACAACCTTTACAAGAAGGAGGTTGATGAGCTCGTGGCTGGCGGTATGAGCAAGGAGGAGGCAGAGAAGAGTGCCCCTTCTCTCAAGGCGGCTCAGGAAATGCTCTTCAAGTGGGAGCAGGGCGACGCTGAGGTCGTGGAACTCTGGAAGACCATGAACGGATGGGTGTACGAGGGCTTCGACAAGACATACGCCGATCTTGGTATCAGCTTCGACAGGACATATTATGAGTCACAGACTTACCTCTTCGGTAAGGCTCTCGTTCAGAAAGGCCTTGAGGCTGGCATCTTCGAGACTCAGGAGGACGGATCTGTTTGGTGTGACCTTACAGCTGACGGACTTGACAGAAAGCTTCTTCTCCGTGGTGACGGGACTTCTGTATATATGACCCAGGACCTCGGAACTGCTGAGCAGCGTTTTGCTGAGTACAGCCTTGACGAGCATATATATGTCGTAGGAAATGAGCAGAACTACCATTTCCAGGTGCTCAAGCTCATCCTCGGCAAGCTCGGCTTCGATTGGGCCGAAAGCATCTACCATCTCTCATATGGTATGGTTGAGCTTCCAGAGGGTAAGATGAAGTCACGCGAGGGAACAGTCGTTGATGCAGACGACCTTATCGCAGGCATGTATAATACAGCTAAGGAGACTTCTATGGAGCTCGGAAAGATCAACAATCTTTCTGAGGAGGAGCAGGACGCTCTCTTCAAGATGATCAGCCTTGGTGCACTCAAGTACTTCATTCTTAAGGTGGATCCGCGCAAGACAATGCTTTTTGATCCAAAGGAATCTATCGACTTCAACGGAAACACAGGTCCATTCATCCAGTACACTCATGCCCGTATCAAGTCTATCCTCAGAAAGGCAGACGAGAAGGGTGTGCCTCATACAGCGGATGTGCTCAATGCCGGCATCGAACTGTCGCCGAAGGAGGTTCGTATAATCAAGATACTCAACTCGTTCCCAGCAAAGGTTGCAGAGGCAGGTGCAGCACATTCACCGGCACTCGTTGCAAACTACGCTTATGAACTTGCCAAGGAGTTCAACCAGTATTATCATGATACTCCAATCCTCAGAGAGGAGAATCAGGAGCTTCTTCAGAGCCGTCTCGTGCTCGTAGAGACTATTGCAAAGGTTCTCTGCAAGGCGATGTCCATCCTTGGAATCACTCTTCCTGAGAGAATGTAATAATGGCGGCGCCATATATGATACCGACTTCCGCAAAGGAGGTCAAAGCCTTAGGGTGGGACTATATAGATGTCGTCCTCTTTACAGGGGATGCGTTTATAGACCACCCTTCTTTTGGTACAGCTGTGATAGCGCGATGGTTGCAGAAGCACGGATACCGTGTTGCGGTCGTGCCTCAGCCAAACTGGCGTGACGACCTGCGTGATTTCCGTAAATTGGGAGCGCCAAGGCTATATTTCGGCGTGAATGCTGGTGCTATGGATTCCATGGTGAACCATTATACGGCAGCTAAGCGACTTCGTAGTGATGATGCATATACACCTGAGGGAAAGGCTGGCCAGAGACCTGATTATGCTGTTACGGTATATACCAGGATACTCAAGGAGATATATCCTGATATCCCGGTAGTCATCGGAGGTATCGAGGCCTCGCTCAGACGTGTCACCCATTACGACTACTGGAAGGATTGTCTCATGCCGTCTGTTCTTGTGGACAGCGGTGCCGACTGGCTCTGTTATGGAATGGGTGAGAGGACAATGATTGAGTTTACCCGCGCGATTGAGAACGGACGTAACATCAACGATGTCAGAAAGATACCTCAGCTGGCGTTTTATATGGACGGGCGTTCTAAACTCAAGGATGCCGTTATACTGAATTCATATGAGCGATGCTGCAAGGACAAGGAGGCTTTCGCCGAGAATTTCCATGTGATCGAAACATACGCCAATATGCTTACGCCCCCTGTGCTGATTGAGCCTGTCGGCAAAGGATATGTGCAGATAAACCCTACATGGCCGCCTGCGACGCAGGAGGAGATGGACTCTTTCTGGGATCTTCCGTTTACAAAACAGCCGCATCCTCGATATAAAGGCAAGCATATTCCTGCGTTTGAGATGATCAAGTTCTCAATAAATACGCATAGAGGATGTTTCGGAGGATGTAATTTCTGTACTATCGCAGCCCATCAGGGTAAGTTCATCCAATCCAGAAGCGAGAAGTCTATCCTGAAGGAGATATCTGAGCTGACTTCTCTTCCGGGATTCGCCGGCAATATCTCCGACGTTGGAGCTCCTACGGCCAACATGTACGGTATGGCAGGTAAGGACCGCAGTCTATGCGCGAAGTGTCGCCGCAAGTCTTGTCTTTTCCCTTCACCATGCAGGAACATGGACCGTTCGCACCGGCGTTTGCTTGATCTTTATGCGGAGATTGCGCGAATCAAGGGTATAAGACATGCATATATCGGCAGCGGAATCCGTTATGACCTCTTCCTTGATGAAAAGGGATTTATAGACGAAACTTCATATCCGTATCTCAAGGAGCTTATCCTTGAGCATACCTCCGGACGTCTTAAGGTGGCTCCTGAGCATACAGACGATGCGGTTCTCAAGCTCATGGCCAAGCCTTCGTTCAAGCTTTTCGAGCGTTTGAGGTTGGAGTTTGATAATATTGTGCGCTCAAGCGGGAGAAAGTGCGAACTTGTTCCATATTTCATCTCCGGCCACCCTGGATGCGGCATGAGAGAGATGAGGCGTCTGGCCGGAACTCCAGCGCTCAAGGGACTCTATATGGATCAGGTCCAGGACTTTACTCCGACCCCTATGACGACATCTTCTGTCATGTATTATACGGGTCTTGATCCGAAAAATATGCAGAAAGTATTTGTAGAGAGAGACATAGAGAAAAAACGTGAACAGAAGTCATTCTTTTTCCGTCGTGGAAAGTAGAAAAAAATGACATTTTTTCTACTTTCCACGACCCTTAGTGTTGCTCAATTAAAAAAAATGTCCTACACTTGCACCTGATTTCAAGTTCAAACAAGAATAGATTACATTCAGATATGTCAACAGAGAAAAGAAGAGCAGTAATCAGCTTCGAGAATATGTCAGAAGAACTCGCAGCTGCATTTTCAGAGAAATATCCAAAGGGATATATGGATTATATCCATGATCTGGTAAAATATGATAAACCTAACGGTGACAGTTTCTATGCAGTTACAGTAGAGATCACCGATGCGATATACCTTGTAAAGATCAAGGTCAAGACAGATGATGCCGAGGATATCGAGCGTTGGCTCGATGGCGAGGATGGCGAAGATGGTGATTCGGATAGCGAGGGTCTTCCTGATGACAACATCTCTCAGTACTCGTCAGATGATGATACAACTGACGCAGAATAATGAAAGATATGACCGGCCCGCCAAGACCGGTCATTTTTGTATTACAGCATGAAGTCAAGACGTATAATAGATATCTTGTCGCCTCTCAGACAGTTTCTAAGCAGACTGCAGGAGAGGGATGTCATGATTATACTCGCTCTGTTCGTAGGAGTGTCGTGTGGTCTGGCTGCTGTCACCCTTAAGCTCGCGATTCTTTATATCCATCGTGGATTGACCTCGTGGTTTGACGGATCGATGTATAATTTCCTTTACCTTATCTATCCAGGTATAGGTATGCTTATAGCCATGCTTTTCGTCAAGTATGTGGTCAAGGATAATATCGGACATGGTGTGACGAAGGTTTTGCTTGCCGTTTCCAAGAATGAGTCAAAGATTAAGGGACATAACATGTGGTCGTCAATGCTGGCCTCCTCTGTGACGATCGGTTTCGGAGGTTCGGTAGGAGCCGAGGCACCTATAGTATATACCGGTGCGGCAATCGGATCCAACGTGGCGCGCTACATGGGACTGTCTTATAAGAACATGACTATCCTTCTCGGCTGCGGAGCTGCTGGTGCCGTGGCTGGAATATTCAAGGCCCCTTTGGCAGGAGTGCTCTTCACTCTTGAGATTCTTCTGTTCAACATCTCGATGTCTTCAATTCTGCCGTTGCTTCTTTCTACCATTTCGGCGACAGTGATATCGTATGCCTGCCTTGGAGATAAACCTCCTTTCGAGTGTTCACTGACTCCGTTTGCATTGGGCAATATACCATATTATCTGATACTGGGACTCTTCAGCGCAATGTGCTCGGTATATTTTACCCGTACGACTTTGTGGCTGGAGGATAAGATAAAGAGTATCAGGAAGCCGTTCGTAAGATGGGTTATGGCAGCAGGATGTCTGGGACTTCTCATTTATCTTTTCCCGCCGTTGTTCGGTGAGGGTTATGAGTATCTGCACGAAATGCTGAATGGAGGTACAATAGACCTTGAAGGTCAGACGATATTGGCGTTCTGCCTTCGTAAGGCGTGGCTTGTGCCGGTATTCTTTATGGTTGTGCTGCTTCTGAAGGTCTTCTCGATGTCCTTTACCAATGCCGGCGGTGGAGTAGGAGGAACATTCGGTCCTACGCTTTTCATAGGTGCGCTTGCGGGATTTGTCGTTTCCAGAACCATCAATCTCATAGGTGGGGCGCCGGTGGTGCCGGAGCAGAACTTTGTGCTTGTTGGTATGGCAGGTCTTATGGCCGGTGTCATGCAGGCACCTATGACCGCAATCTTCCTTATCGCGGATATGACCGGAGGTTATGAACTCTTGATTCCTCTTATCCTGACCTCTACGGTTTCATACGCTGTGACAAGGTCAGTCGAGCTTTATTCGATCTATACAAAGCGTATCGCCAAGAAGGGCGAGCTTCTTACTCACGACAGTGATCAGGCTGTGCTTACTCTGCTTAAGACCAGCGAGGTTATTGAGTCGGATTTCCTGACGGTGCGTATTGATGCTACTTTGCGTGACCTTGTTGAGAAGGTGTCGCAGTCTAAGAGAAATATATTCCCTGTGGTGGATTCCAGAAATCATTTCCAGGGATATGTGTCTTTGGAAGATATAAGGAGGGATATGTTCAAGTATGAACTTTATGATACCCTTCATGTATATAATTTCATGAGGTCCGCTCCAGCATATGTTTATGTTGATGAGAAGATGGACAGCGTGATGAGGAAATTTGAGCAGACTGGGGCGTGGAACCTGCCTGTAGTCGATGCTGAGAGGACTTATGTCGGATTTGTGTCTAAGTCTAAGATCTTCTCGGCTTATCGTGAGCAATTGAAGCAGGTGTCGCATGACTAAACAGATTCCCACGTCGGTGTCTTGCACCTCCTCGGAATAACGTGTGGGTAAGTGTCGAATAAGGTAATTTTATACGTCATTGCGAGGAACGTAGCGACGTGGCAATCTTTATATAAGAACTAAAACATGAAACAAATATATATTGATAGTATTGCAGAGAGGCTGGGGGTGAAGGACTGGCAGGTGGAGAATTGTGTGAAGCTTTTTGAGGAAGGAGCTACGATTCCGTTCATCAGCCGTTATCGTAAGGAGATGACCGGAGGTCTTGATGATGTTGCAGTGGCAGAGGTGCGTCACTGGCATGACGTTTTTGTCGAGATGGACAAAAGGAAGGAGACTGTTCTTGAGACGATAGGTCAGGCCGGAGCATTGACGGCTGATCTTCGTTCGAAGATCGAGAACTGCGTGGATGCCCGTGAACTTGAAGACCTCTATTTACCATATCGTCCTAAGCGCCGTACAAGGGCCACAGCTGCGAAGGAAGCTGGTCTGGAGCCACTTGCTGACCGTATGTATAATGTGACTGTGACCGATCCTGTTGAGTTTGCGCATAAGTTTGTCGGTGACAAAGTTGCTTCAGTTGATGAAGCTTTGGCAGGTGCACGTGATATCATTGCAGAGAGAGTCAGTGAGACCGCGTATGTGAGAGAGACATTGAGGCAGACATTCAGAAAGAGAAGATTGGTTGCCAAGGCGACAAAGAAAGCTGTCGGTGCAGAGGCCATGAAATATCGCAGCTATTTTGATTATTCGGAGTCCATCGAAAGGATGGCACCTCATAGATTGCTTGCTATCCTCAGGGCACAGGAGGAGGGTTTCCTCTCATTGAAGATTGATGCTGATCCGGAGAAGTCTGTGAAAAAGATGTATTATGACTTCTGCCAGGAGCGTAAGTATCCGGCAGCTCCTCTTGCCGAACAGATTCACATGGCTCTTGAAGATTCATATAAGCGTCTTCTTGAACCATCCATTTCTAATGAAATCTTGAAAGAGGCCAAGGAAAAGGCCGATATAGAATCCATAAGGATATTCGGAGAGAATCTCAGGCAGCTTTTGCTCGCACCTCCTGTCGGACAGAAGCGTGTGCTTGCGATAGATCCTGGATTCAGGACAGGATGTAAGGTCGTTTGCCTTGACGAGCAGGGAAATCTGCTGCATAATGAGGCCATATTCCCGCATCCGCCTGTAAGCGAGAAGGTGAAGTCGATCCAGACTGTCTCCGGACTTGTCCAGAAATATGGAATCGAGGTAATCGCTATCGGAAACGGAACGGCAAGCCGTGAAACAGAAGAGTTCATCAAGCGTGTTCCGCTCCCGTCAGGCGTACGCGTCTTTACGGTCAGCGAAGATGGCGCTTCTATCTATTCGGCATCCGAGGCGGCTCGTGCAGAGTTCCCGGAATATGATGTGACTGTCCGCGGTGCTATTTCTATAGGTCGCCGTCTCATGGACCCTCTTGCTGAGCTTGTGAAGATCGATCCTAAGTCATTGGGAGTTGGCCAGTATCAGCATGATGTAGACCAGGGACTTTTGAAGGAGAAGCTTGATAATACAGTAGAGAGCTGTGTGAATAGTGTGGGTGTGAACCTGAATACAGCCAGCAGCTACCTTCTGAGTTATGTGTCCGGCATCGGTCCTGCCCTTGCAGAGAATATCGTGGAGTATAGAAGCGAACATGGCGCTTATAAGTCGCGTAAGGAATTGCTTAAGGTAAAGCGTCTGGGTGATAAGGCCTTTGAGCAGTGTGCAGGTTTCCTGAGGATTCATGGCGCGGCTGACCCGCTTGATAACTCGGCAGTACATCCGGAAGCATATCATATAGTTGACAGGATGGCTGCAGATCTAGGAGTTGCAGTTAAGGAACTTGTAGGTAATGCCGAACTTTGCGCTAAGATCAAGCCGTCAGAATATGTTTCAGGAGCTTTCGGTCTTCCGACAATCAATGATATCATCAGCGAGCTACGTAAGCCAGGCCGTGATCCGCGAGAGTCAGCCCAGGAGTTCGAATTTGACCACGATATTCGTGTTATTGATGATCTTAAGGAGGGAATGGAACTTCCTGGAATCGTTACGAATATTACTGCTTTTGGAGCCTTCGTGGATATTGGAATCAAGCAGAACGGTCTTATCCATGCATCACAGATGGGTGTGAAGGGTATGGCAGATCCATCAAAGATCCTCAGGCTGCACCAGCAGGTCAAGGTCCGTGTTGTATCCGTAGACCTCGACCGCTCCCGCATCGGATTGAGATTAATATAGAGTCGTGTTGTTCCAACACGACGACCGGCCCGGGTAGGGCCGAGATACCCCTCGGGGTGATATGCCGTCAGGCATATCGGGGGTTGGATATATACAATAAAAAAGCAGGCCTAAGCCTGCTTTTTTACTGTATATTGCGATAAGATTACTCCTGCGGTAGAGATTACGATACCGATCCACTGTCGTGAGTTTAGGTATTCATGTCCAAGAACCCATGCAATTATTGCTGCCGCAACCGGGATCAGAGCGGAGAAGATACTTGATTTTGCAACTCCGAGGTTCTTTATTGTGCTGACCCAAAGCGAGAAAGCCAGGCTTGAGCAGAGGATTGCGAGGCATATCAGCGGATACCATACTTCCGGATTGAAGTAAACTTCTGCATTGAATCCGTCCAGTCCTTTCCATATAAAGAGAGGGAAGAGGTAAATAGATCCGATGAGGAACTGATACATCACGATGATCTGGCTGGAATAGTTTCCTGCCAGGCTCTTGGTGATGGATGCGTGTCCAACCTCTGCGATGACGGCAATCAGGAGAAGAACGATGCCCCAGATGAAGTGTTCACCGAGCTCGCCTTTT
Source organism: Bacteroidales bacterium (assembly GCA_017559545.1). GTDB lineage: Bacteria > Bacteroidota > Bacteroidia > Bacteroidales > UBA932 > Cryptobacteroides. The sequence goes on along the minus strand of JAFYRK010000046.1, from coordinate 2,846 downwards.
GCCATTGCTACCATCACGATACCGACGAGCGAGAATATGATACCTATTATATTTATAAAGTTTACCTTTTCCTTGAAGAATATCATTCCTGCTCCGATGGAGAAGATAGGGATTGTAGCAATTACCATCGCGCTGATGGTAGGGGAGCCTGTCACTTTAAGTCCGAATGTCTCGCATATGAAATAGATGAACGGCTCGAAGAAGGCAAGCAGAAGGAACTTCGGCCAGTCTTGCTTCTGGATTCTCTTGATTCTTCCGTATGCAGTATTGAATAGGAAAAGTATTATTCCAGCAAGCAGTATCCTGACAAATACAAAATAGAATATAGGTATATTCTGCTCGATAAGCTTGTCAGTCCAGATATATGACATGCCCCATAAGGTGATGGCGAATATTGAGGCGATGTAGGTCAGAACCTTGCTTGGGTGAACTTTGGGTGCCATAAGTTAAGTTTTATCTATGAAGTGTAACCTCTTTTCCGTCAATGTATACTTTTTCGATTACTCCTCTAAGAGTCTCTCCATCATAAGGGGTCCATCCGCATTTGCTGAACTGGTCGGCTGTCTTGACTTCAAAGGTCTTACCGTAGTCGAATACCACGAGGTCAGCATCGAAGCCTTTTTCTATCTTGCCTCGGTTCAGGCTATATATCTTTGCTGCATTCTCAGAGAATACGGCGGTGATTTTAGTCAGGGGGATTTCGTTGTCATGGGCGATTGTAAGCAGCACCGGCAGACTCTGCTGGATAGACGGGAGTCCTGATGGAGCCTTGCAGTATGGAGCCTCCTTCTCAGACGGAAGGTGAGGAGCATGATCTGAACCTATCGTGTCGATGTCGCCATTGGCAAGAGCTTCTATCAATGCCTGTCTGTCATCTGCGCCTTTGATTGCCGGATTACATTTAGCCCGGCTTCCAAGTCTGTTGTAATCTTCGTTGCAGAACCAAAGGTAGTTGCATGATGTTTCCGCTACGATGTTTGGGTTCGTTAGCTTTGCTGCTCGTGTCATCTGGATTTCCTCTTTTGTGGAAATGTGGCAGAGGACCAGTCTGGTACCGTGCTTCATTGCCATCTCCAGTGCCTTGATGCTGGATTTTATGCATGCTTTCCTGCTGCGGATGTTCTCATGCTCTCTGAAAGGGATGTCATCGCCATAGGTATCAACCGCTTTGGCTAGATTCTCCTTGATAGTGGCCTCGTCTTCGCAATGTACAAGTACCGGCTTTTCCTTGATGGCGAACAATCTGTCAAGAGTGGCATTGGCGTCCACCAGCATGTTTCCTGTGGATGATCCCATGAACACTTTTACTCCTGCGATATTGTCAGGGGTAATTCCTGTTTTCTCATCTCCCTCTGTGATCAGTCGGCAGATATCTTCAACATTGTCATTAGTGGCTCCGATATGGAATGACATTTTTGCAACAGATTTCTCCTTTGCCAGCTCCAGCTTTCCCTTCAATGCTTCAGCGGAGGTTGTTGCAGGCGATGTGTTCGGCATGTCCATGACGCTCGTTACGCCTCCCGCGACGGCCGCCAGCGACTCCGTCGCCATGTCAGCCTTATGCGTCAGCCCCGGCTCGCGGAAGTGAACATGTGCATCAATGCCTCCGGCGATGACATGCTTGCCGTCAATGTCAATAATCTCTTCAGCCTGCTTTCTATAATTCCATACGTTCAGGGGGTAATTCCCCTCTGAACTGTATATTACATCGAGGATCTTGCCGTTCTCGATGACGATGGTTCCCTTCTCCTCCTTTTCGGAAGTGACTATGATTCCGTTTTCAAGAAGTATCATGCTATGCCTTTCTTGGTTTTATCGTTCTGGCCTTCAACTTCATTACGCCCCAGAATGCTTCTCCAAATATTCCGCTGCTCATCTTTGATGTGCCTTCCTTGCGGTCGACGAAGATGATAGGGACTTCCTGAATCTTGAAACCGAGCTTGTATGTGGAGTACTTCATTTCAATCTGGAATCCATACCCCTTCATCTTTACGTTATCCAGGTCTATGGTCTCAAGTACTTGTCTTTTGTAGCACTTGAAACCTGCAGTAGTGTCGAAAACCTTCATGCCGAGCACTGTCCTGACATATACGGAAGCATAGTAGGACATGATTACACGTTCAATCGGCCAGTTGATAACACTGATGCCGTTGCAGTAGCGCGAGCCTATCGCCAGGTCTGCCCCTTCGGCGCATGCCCTGTATAGGCGAGGCACGTCATCAGGATTGTGCGAAAAGTCGGCGTCCATCTCAAAGATGTAGTCGTATTTTTGCTCGATCGCCCACTTGAAACCTGTGATGTATGCGGTGCCGAGTCCTAACTTGCCCTTTCGCTCTATCATGTGGAGCCTTTCCGGAAATTCATCCTGCAGTCTTTTAACGATTGCAGCAGTTCCGTCTGGAGATCCGTCTTCTATAACAAGAATGTGATAGTCTCCTTCAAGTCCGAATACCGCCCTTATGATGTTTTCGATGTTTTCCTTCTCGTTATAAGTAGGAATTATCACGACCTTTCTGTCCATACCTATATATATAATAACAAAACATGCAAATATAAGAATTTTGTTCGCGATTTCAATATCTCCGTGTACTGGAAATTCGCTTATGGTAAACTTAAAAAGTGTCAGTCTATGTAAGTGTACTGTGCGTCAATGTATTATAGGTGAGTCGCGGGTTTTGTGACAAAAAAAGTGCTAAAAACTTTCCCTAAAAGTTTGCAAGTTTGAAAATAAAGCGTACCTTTGCACTCCCTTTGAAAAACGGGGTGGCTGTAAAGGCTGTGAGTTCTTGGAAAGACAGACGTTTGAATAAAAAAGTTGAAAAATCTTTCAAAAAGATTTGGAGATT
>JAFYRK010000014.1 GCA_017559545.1 Bacteroidales bacterium | reverse complement strand
CATCTGCCACCATGTAGAGCAAGGAGCAGAAAGAATACTCAGGCGATACGTCGGCCGAGGCTTCATCGGGTGTAAGCGTCTGAAAATGAGTCACACAATCAGAACCGCAAGCATGCTTCCCATGAGAGCAATGACCTTCGTGTTCATGATGATCGTGATGGTCTGCACAACCGTAGGAACACTCGCAGGCTTCCACATCGTGCTGCAAACAAAGAATCTCGTGATGATGATGATGGGGCAATACAGATGCGGTCAACATCACCATGCTGACTACCATTAACATCCAGGCTATGAATCTTCGTTGCTTCATTGTGTGCAAAAATAAGGAAAACTCTGGAAACCACAAAAATAAAAAGGAACAAAGGGATATAATAATCCCCCTTGTGAAGGGGGTTAGGGGGATGTACCATTAGACTTGCACCATGACAAGTGTATTCCATAGGATGATCTCACATCCCCCTACCCCCTTTATAAGGGGGAAACTATATTACCAAATAGAAGCGCGATTTTCAGGAGCGATGTACATCGGGTCTGTTTCGGTAATGCCGAATGCTTCGTACCATGCATTGATGTGTGGCAAAGCACCGTTCACACGCCAACGGCCGAGTGAGTGCGGGTCACTCTTGGTGTATACACGGATTTGTTCGTCGCGGATGTTGCCAGCCCAAACACCTGAGTATGCCAAGAAGAAGCGTTGTTCCGGAGTCAAGCCATCTGCTTCTGCCAATGGAGCATCCTTGGTAGCGTTCTTGAATGCCTGGTATGCCACTTGGAGACCACCATGGTCGGCAATGTTTTCGCCGAGGGTGAGTTCGCCATTTGCCTGCAAGCCTGGGAGCACTTCGATAGCATTGAAGTAGTCTACCAATACCTTCGAGCGGTTAGTGAAGCGTTCAGCATCCTCTGCAGTCCACCAGTCCTTGAGGTTACCGTCCTTGTCGAACTGACGGCCCTGGTCATCGAAGCCGTGAGTCATTTCGTGGCCGATTACCACACCGATAGCACCATAGTTGAATGCATCGTCCGCATTCATGTCGAAGAACGGATATTGGAGAATACCTGCCGGGAAGCAGATTTCATTGGTAGTCGGGTTGTAGTATGCGTTCACGGTCTGCGGAGTCATGTGCCATTCCTCGATGTCTACCGGCTTGCCTGCCTTGGCGAGCATTTCTTCCAAAGAGAATTTCTGTGCACGCTTGATGTTGGCATAGTATGAATCCTTTTCGATGTTGAGTGAAGAGTAGTCCTTCCACTTGTCAGGATAGCCCACCTTTACATAGAAAGTATTGAGTTTTTCCATCGCCTTCGCCTTGGTTTCTTCGCCCATCCATTCGAGTGCCTGGATGCGTTCGCCGAGGGCTACCTGAAGGTTCTTCACGAGTTGAGTCATGCGTTCCTTGGCAGCAGCTGGGAAGTACTTTTCTACGTACATCTGACCTACGGCTTCGCCCAACACACCGTTCACTGTGCCTACCGCCTTCTTCCAGCGAGGCTGGTCTTCCTTCTTGCCCGACATTACCTTGCCGTAGAATTCGAAGTCCTGAGCCACGAAGTCTTCACTCAAATAGCCAGCCGCATTGTCGATGAGTTTCCATTGCAAGTAAGCCTTCTGCTTGTCCATCGGGAGGGAGTTGATGATAGCCACCGCTTCCTTCACCGGTTCGATTTGCGATACGTTCAACGAAGTCACGCCCTTCACACCTACCGCATTGAGGTAAGCATCCCAGTCGAAGCCAGCGATTTCCTT
>JAFYRK010000045.1 GCA_017559545.1 Bacteroidales bacterium | reverse complement strand
AATCAACGGTTCATTTGAGGCATACCTCAACACTACAAAGGACCTTCTCATCCAGTTCCCTACAGCCGGTTCAGGATATGACTATCAGTATCAGAACATCGGATCAACTGAGAACAGAGGTCTTGAGGCATCTCTCAATATAGTTGTTCTCGAGAAGAAGAATGTTGGTCTCACATTCGGTGGAAACATCAGCTTGAATCAGAATAAGGTTCTCAGCCTCGGTGGCCTTGACAAGATTGAGGCAGAGTCCATGTGGGCATCAACAGAGATCGGTCCGGACTATGTCGTTCTTCCTGGTCAGCCTCTCGGTCAGATGTATGGCTATGAAAGCGATGGACGCTATGCTGCAAGTGACTTCACTTATGACGGCAGCAAGTGGATCCTTAACGAAGGTGTTACAGATGCATCTGGACTCGTGGGTTCAAACTATTTCGGTCCAGGATCTATGAAGTTGAAGGATCAGAATGGTGACGGAAAGATCGATGCAAGCGACAAGGTTGTCGTCGGTAATGCACTTCCATTGGCAACAGGTGGTTTCAACCTTTCTGGTTATCTCTATGGATTTGACTTCTCTGCAAACTTCAACTATGTTTTCGGCAATGATATCTACAATGCCAACAAGGTAGAGTTTACTCACTCAAGAAAGTATAAGAAGCGTAATCTTCTTTCATCTATGGAGGTTGCCAACAGATGGACAAACATTGACTGGGAGACAGGTGAGCTTATCACCGATGCTGAGGCTCTTGACGCTCTCAATGCAGGTACAACAATGTGGTCTCCAGCATGTCAGAACGCAATTTTCTCTGACTGGGCTGTGGAAGACGGTTCGTTCGTAAGACTTCAGTCTGCAACCATCGGTTACACACTTCCTGAAAAGGTGACAATGAAGATCAAGATGCAGAAGCTTCGTTTCTATGTAACAGGAACTAACCTCTTCTGCCTTACAAAATATTCAGGCTATGACCCAGAGGTGGATACCCGCAGAAGCACACCGCTCACACCGGGAGTTGATTATGCTGCATATCCAAAGAGCATCGGATTCGTAGCCGGAGCCAACATTACTTTCTAAATCTGAATGAATATGAAACTGATCAATAAAATATTAATTGGTGCAGGTTTGTTGGCTACCATGTCTGTAACTTCTTGTTCAGATCTCACAACATCTTCACCATCGGCATTTGACGATAAGAACGTCTTCTCTCAGTATGAGCTTGCCGAGTTCAACATCTTCTCAATCTATGAGGTGTTCGGACACACTAATTCACATCGTGGACGTTATCTTCCTTGGTATGGCTTCAACACTGATACTGAGATTTATCTCGACAGCGGTGAGAAGAAGGCAGATGAAAAGGGTGATATCGCTCAGTACGACATCAAGACCAACAATGGTCAGATGAATCTTTCTAACGGTCCATACAATGAACTTATGGTGGGTATCGAGCGTGCAAACCTTTGTGTTGACGGTATCCGTAAGTATGGTGACGTGGAAAACAACGCTCAGATGGCAGCTCTCCTCGGTGAGGCTCTTTGTGCTCGTGCTCTCATCTATACTGAACTCCTCAAGGGTTTCGGTGAGGTTCCAGCTCGTTTCGAGCCTATCACGCCAGAGACCATATATCTTCCAAAGTCTGACAGAGATGTGATCTACAAGCAGCTTCTTGCAGACCTTGAAGAGGCATTCGGTTATATGGCTTGGCCTGCTCAGAGTGCTTCAACAATGAAGACAGACCGCCCAAGCCTTGCATTTGCAAAGGGCCTTTATGCTCGTCTTGCCCTTATGGCTTCAGGTTACGCTCAGCGTCCTGATGACGGTTTGGTTAACACTGGCAATCAAGGTAGTGTAAGACTTTCTGTTGATCCTGAACTTTCTAAGGAGGTTCTTTATCCAAAGGTAAAGTCTGCCCTTGAAGATGTAGTGAACAACGCAGGTCTTGAGCTCTATGCTGATTATGAGCAGCTTTGGAGAGACCTCAATAACTTTGATCTCGAGGCTGGCAAGGAAATCATCTATTCTATCCCTATGGGTGACGCCCGTGGTCGTTGGAACTTCACATTCGCAATCCGCAATGAGAACTACACCAAGTGGTCTCCAAGCACAACTAGCCGTGGTGGTGTCGCTGGTCCTGTTCCTTCATTGTTCTTCAAATACGACAGAGCAGGAAAAGACCAGCGTCGTGACGTGAGCTGTGCTAACTTCCGCATGGAAAATGATGGAACAGACGATCTTTGCGTTCTCGCTGGAGCAGGAAGCTGGTATTTCGGAAAGTATCGTTTCGACTGGCAGGAGACTCTTCCTTATGGCGGTGGTAACGATGATGGTGTCAAGCCTGTATATATGAGATATGCGGATATCCTCCTCATGCTTGCTGAGGTGACTAACGAACTCGAAGGTCCGACAGCAGCCAAGCCATATCTCCTCGAGGTTCGCAAGAGAGCATATAGAGGATATGAGGCTGATGCAGAGGCATATGTGAATGCTCTTAACTCTAAGGAGTCCTTCTTCAAGGCTATCGTTGATGAGAGAGCACTTGAGTTCGTGGGTGAGTTCCTCCGTAAGGCTGACCTTATCCGTTGGAATATGCTCAAGACTAAGCTTGATGAGGCTAAGCAGGATATGTATACTCTCTCAGAGAAGCCAGGTGCTGTTTATTATAAGTATAATGATGACGGCTATACCTTGTCTCTCTATGGATACAATGAGGGTGAACTTGGCAACAATCCTGGTGCAGGATGGACTCAGTATACTGATTCGAAGGGTGCACCTGTAGATAACTATTTCGGCGATCTCAAGGCTGAGAGAATCGAGAGAATCTACAGAAATGATCCTGACACACGTCAGTGGTGGCCAATCTTCGACAATACTGTCACAAACAGCCAGGGTAAGCTCGTAAACGACTACGGATTCTAAAAAAGCAGATTACACATGAAAAAGATATTATCAAGAATAGCATTGGCATTCGCTCTTGCTGTCACAGCTGCCGGTTGTGCTCAAGATCTTCCTGAGATCCAGGAGGACCTGGCATTGACCCGCTGTCTTGTACCGACAGAGCTTACTGCCAAAGTATCCAACGGACAAGATGTTCAGTTCAACTGGTCTAAGTCCAAGGGTGCTACTCTCTTCGTTCTTGAAGTTTACAATGATGAAGAGAAAACAAATCTCTTTGAGTCTTTCAACGTGACTCCAGAGGAACTTCCATACACTGTGCGCTTTGATGCAGACAAGACTTTCTATGCCAGAGTAAAGGCAATTGACGAAACAGGTGTTCTTCAAGACTCCAAGTGGGCTGACTTTGAGAAGGCTATCCAGACCACAGCTGTAAAGTCCAACATGTTTCTTGAGTTTGTAGCCAAGACATCCGAGTCGGTTACTGTTCAGTGGGAAGCTGTGGACAAGGAACTAGAGCGTATCGAGTGGGCTGCAGGTGAGACAGTGGAGAAGAGAAATCTTACAGCTGATGAGATTGCTGCAGGACAGGCTGTGATCACAGGCCTCAAACCGGCTACATCATACACTGTTTCAATCTGGTTCAAGAGTGCAAACCGTGGAGAAGTTGTAGCTCTTACGGATCCTGACCTTGAGGGCTTTACTCAGGTAGCTGACCTTGCGTCCCTTCAGTCTGCTTTTGCTGCGAAGGCTCCTAAGATATATATCAAGCTT
>JAFYRK010000013.1 GCA_017559545.1 Bacteroidales bacterium | reverse complement strand
TGGTGATTACGTATTCATATGAATATGATGGTGCTGATAATCTTGACAAGGTTACTGTATCTTATAGCAATTCTTCGGAAGTACAGGAATATGCGTATATAAAGAAGGGTCCGTCCGAAATGGAAATTGCTGACCGGATATATACTCATACTTTGGATTTAAACAGCGCAGGTTGCATCGAAAGGTATACATTGATGTATGATTCGGATATTGCATCTGTTATAGAATTTGTATATTCTGGATCACAGGTCAAAAATGTCATTATGGGAGATGACGTTGCTCTTGACTATGAATGGAACGGTGACGATATTTCATTAATTGAAAATAAAAGAAGCAATATATGTCACGAATACAGATATAGTGAGATCATCGATAATTTCAATGTATCTATACCGCAATTGACGTACATTTATGGGACCCCATTTGCCTTCTTCACGAAACTTGGTGCCAGTTCCCGTCACCTTGAATCTTCGTCATCACATTTCATTGATGAAGCAAGTTCGCACAGGGCTCTTTCTTACGAAAGGAATTCTTCTGGAGACATATTCCTCATAAAGTCTACTGATGGTAGATGTTGGGAGATTTTATACTGAACTTAAATTAGGTTAACGACAGTACCTGAATATAATGTATTGACGTTGAGGTAGTTACGAAAAGCCACCGTCGTAAACCCTCCCTTTAAAGAGGGGGTTAAAGACAGTGGCTTTTGTAATGTGTTGATAATCAGTTATTTATTTTTAGCGGTGTCGTTAACCTACCTAACCTACGTACCTAACCTACGTACCTAACCTACGTACTTAACCTACGTACTTAACCTACCTAACCTACCTAATCTACCTAACCTCCCTACTTGATGGACTAGGCGAGTTTGGAGCTGAGCCAGTCGGCGTCGACTTTGGAGAAGCCGTCTTCCGGTCTCATCTGAGGGTTGCGCTCGAGGATACCGGCGCAGTCCTGGTAGACGTTCCAGCCGATGTTCACGCCAAGCATCTGTCCGTCGAGACCATACATAAATGTAAGTATGCGCTCGTCTCCCTCTCCCTCTGAGCGGTAGAAGTGGAAAGTCGATGCGAGGAACTCTTCCTTCTGCTCTGCGCCGACGCTCTTCTGGAGCATCTCCATCTTGGTCACGAACTTACACATTTCAAGCACCACGTCATCGAGACCAGCCTCGTTGATGAGCACTTTCTCCATAAGCGAACCCATATCGTTCACACGACGGAGAGTGTAGCCGCCCATAGCCTTGGTGTGCATAGTGATGGCCTTCATCTGAGTCTCGGAAATTTCGCCCTCCGGGATGAGCCATACCATAAGTTTCGCTGCAGGATCGTGGTACAGAGTCTCATACTTCGCGAGATTCACCTGTCCGCAGTGAGGACACTCCCACAAAAAGAGATTTCCGTCCTTCACTCTGTCCTTGAGTTCAGGATTGTCAGCTATGTTGATGCTTTTGTAGATTACTACCTTGTTCTGCTGCCCGCATTTGCTGCAAGGCGCAAGTGCTTCATTGATGATTGACATATTTAGAATGATACGTTAAATACAAAATTACAATAATTGCGTTTCAGATCCAGTCCGCTTGCCTCGTTGATGGCATCGAAATCGGCCAGACCGTTATACGAATAGGTTACACCCATAGAGACCGGCCATCCGAGCCACAGGAGACTGTTCAGATCGAAGACCAGGCTTCCTCCCACAGAACAGAGACGCTCACGGTTGGATGTGATCGAATAGTCGAAATGTGGAGTGACCACGAGTCTCTTCACATAGAAGAATCCACCTCCGATGGCGAGATCTCCCACATAGAGAGGAATCGCATAATCCGCAGTGAACTTGGTTATGGACCTGTTTCTGATTGATATCCAGCTTGTAAGCGAACTGCCGGATGCCAGACCTCTCGGCATAACGTTCACCACAGGCATACCGAAGAACGAGTCTTTGTCAAGAGCAGCCTGATGCCATACGGTCAGTTTCATACCCTGATCCATCCAGAAGCCCGGAAGGTAGCCGTACACATAGGCATATCCCATTGGGGAGAAGCACCTGGTGCTTTCAAGCGAAGCTGAAGCACCGAGTTCCGTACCGATACCCCAACGCGGATAGACTGCGGAGTTGGTTACAGGTAGAGTTATATATCCTCGGAGAGATCCTGAAAGATAGTGCCTGAATGTGTTCTTTCCCTGTGTCACACCAAGGAATGCCGAGCCGAAAGGATAATTTCCGAAGCCGCTTTCAGGGATGGTGCATACGGTGATCGCATTGTTGAACATATCGTTTGTAATGCGGTAGTTCAACTGCGGGATGATGCCTCTTTTCCATCCGCCTGACGAGAGGTTTATAGGAACATATGTCGAGATTTTTCCGTCGATGTACGGCATATCAAGTTCGGCTGAAGAAATGCCGACCATTGTCTGCTCACCGGTTGTGACTGCCTGAACGCTATACTGTCTTGCAGCTCTGTCGTTCACATCCAATCTGGTCTCGATGATGGGGTAGAGTCCGGAATAAGTGTATCTTAAATGTCCGGAATGTCTCCACTTCTCCCTGTTGTACGGATCCTTGTGTGCTGAATATCCGAATTCTCCCACACCTGTTGCAAGTCTGTTCTGCATAATGGCAGTGGCACCGAGGGATGCCGCCTGGTGGATGTAGTCGAAGGACATATTCATAATGTTGTCCACATTCACATAGACCGGAGTCCACGAGTGGATGTTGAACATATGCGCCATCTTGCCGTATTTCTCAGGCTCTGTGAAGGTGACCTTCACATCTTCTACAGGCTTGGATGCACCCATTTCAAGGGCAATCTCCTTTTCCTGCCTTGCGATGGCCTCTGCCAGGACATATTCGTATCTGTCCGTAAAGTCCGCCTTGACATCGATCAGCGAATCCACGGGTGTGCGGTATATCTTCTTTCCTTTCAGAGTCTGGGATGTATAGTAGAGATATTTACCGTCTGTGCTGTATGTAAAGTCCTCTCCACCGTATCTGAGGACGGTCTTCTGTCTGAGTTCTCCTGACGCTGGCGAGAGATGGTAGAGTTCATTTACTCCTGTTCTGTCGGAAGTGAACATAAGTTCCTCTCCGATACTCTGGAAGTCCTTGATCTTCACCGGTTGAGGCTCCAGTGTTACACCCCAGACCTTCGCTCTCGGATCAAGAGAATATATACCGAATCCTCCGTCTGAAATGGCGGTACAGTAGATCATATCGCCGATCCAGGCGGTTTCGACGATCTGTAGAGAGTCGGGAGCCGGTATGGATACTTCCTTGGTCTCGGAAATGAT
>JAFYRK010000044.1 GCA_017559545.1 Bacteroidales bacterium | reverse complement strand
TTTTAGGACTACAATCCTACCAGGCTATTGAACAACGGAACGATCACTGCCGTAAGGATTCCCATCAGGGCTATTGAAAGGCCGCTTATCGCTCCTTCAACCGCCCCCATTTCTATAGCTCTGGCCGTACCCAGTCCATGTGAGGAGCAGCCCATTGCCAGGCCTTTAGCTACAGGATCCTTGATGCCGAAAAGCTTCAGCGCGAGAGGACCTACAAGCGCACCGATGAACCCTGAGATTATAACTGAGACTGCTGCAAGAGAAACATCACCACCCGCCGATCTGGTAATATCCATAGCTATCGGTGTCGTAACCGATTTCGCTTCGAGAGCCTTGACAAAAAACTCATCCAATCCAAGAACCGGACACAGCAGATATACAGAAACAACTCCTATAATGCTGCCAGCCACTACGGCAGACATGATACCAGCAATATTTTCCCTGATTGTCTGTCTGTGCCTGTACAGAAGGTATCCGAGTGAGACGACGCTCGGTCCTAACATGAAGTCGATGACAGAATTTGACTGGATATAGAATTCAGGAGATATGTCAAACAACTTGATTACTGCGATGATTACCGGTATGCTGATGACAAAGGGATGAAGAAGAGCAATGCCGGACTTTCTCCTGAGCCATACGCCGAGAAGATATGCTCCTATCGTCAGAAGAAGCATCGCCGGGATATTATTGAATATTTCATGCACCATCATTTTCTCCTCCTTATTCTATCCGTAAGTTGTTTGGTCCAGCCGCTGACAGCCATGACCAACAAGGCAGTGATGGTCAACAGTGCCACCCAGGCTAGAAAATGCATCTTGATCAGTCCCCACATTTCAAGGATGCCTATCAAAGCAGGAATGAAAAAGATGGCCATATTGTCGGTAAGGAAAAGCGCTACATCACGCACGGAATCCTCCTTGACGATACCTGCCATCAATGAAAGAAACAGAATTATCATTCCCAGAACGCTGCCGGGAATGAATTCACCTGTGCAGAATGATATCACATTACCTATGATCAGGTGAAGCAGAATAATAAATAAGCCTTTGAAAACTTTCACGACAAACTGTTTTACAGGAGCTTTGTGATCTCGTCCTGATATTTACGGGATATCGGGATGGACGATCTTGATGTAAGAAGGATTGATGAAATAAGACCTATTTTGGCTAATGTCCTGTTCATCTTATTAGGTTGCTTAAATCAGGGGCAAAGGTATAGATTATTTGTCAAACGCCCCTGAAAACACGCTATTTCTCCCCTATTATTGTCATTCTCCCCATCAGAAAGAAGCTTTGTCTCAATCATAATCCAATTGCTGTATTTTCACATGCAAAATTAATCATTTGATTTTATGATTAGATTGATTACCTTTGATGGCTTATACCAAACAATTTATAAACTAAAACATTTAAAATGCAAACTATCAGACAAGTGTTCTACCTGTTAAGCTGTGTCCTGCTTCTGACAGCAGTCCAACTGCCGGCAAGTGCTGAGACTGCACCTGATGAGAAAATCATCTCGGGAAAGGTCAGTGATGAATCAGGACTGCCGCTTATGGGTGTTGTGGTGGCTGTAGAAGGAACCACCAATGGAACCATTACTGATGAGAGTGGAGCTTTTCAGATGGAGGTTCCTGCAGAATCATCACTTATGGTATCGTGCATGGGTTATCAGACCCAGATTGTTTCTGTAGCTGGACAAGACTATTTCAACATAGTCCTGCTTACTGACAACGAACTTCTTGATGAGGTAGTTGTTACCGCTCTCGGTATCAAACGCTCCGAGAAGGCTTTGAGCTACAATGTCCAGAAGTTTGATGGCGAGGAGATTACAACTGTCAAGAACGCCAACTTCATCAACTCGCTCAACGGTAAGATAGCCGGTGTAAACATCAATAAGAGTGCTTCCGGAGTCGGAGGAGCTGCTAGAGTAGTCCTCAGAGGTGCCAAGTCACTTGAGGGAGACAATAACGCTCTTTACGTTGTGGATGGTATTCCGTTATTCAATACCAACATGGGTACAGACAGCGGCATCATGGGTGAGGGAAGAGCCGGTACCGAGGGTATCGCTGACTTCAACCCGGAGGATATCGAGAGCATCTCCGTGCTCAGTGGACCTTCGGCAGCGGCGCTCTATGGTAGCAGCGCAGCGAACGGAGTCATCCTCATCACCACGAAGAAAGGTCAGGAGGGCAAGCTCTCTGTTCAGTTCTCGTCATCAACAGAGTTTACAAGAGCTTATATGACTCCAGAATTCCAGAATACCTATGGAAACAAGAAGGAAATGTATGAGAGCTGGGGCGACAAGCTCGCTGTCCATTCTTCATATGATCCTAAGAAGGACTTCTTCAATACAGGTCACAATCTGGTGAACTCACTTACGCTCAATACCGGTAACAAGAGGAACCAGACATTCGTTTCCCTTTCTTCTACAAACTCTACAGGTATTGTTCCTAATAATTCATATGACAGATACAACTTCACTGTAAGGAACACATCGTCGTTCCTCAATGATAAGATGCATCTTGATCTTGGAGCATCATATATCAAGCAGTTTGACAAGAATATGGTGTCGCAGGGACAGTACTGGAACCCTGTAATGGCTGCATACCTCTTCCCGAGAGGAGAGAACTTCAATGCTATCAAGACTTTCGAGCATTTCGATGACGGTCGTAAGCTTCCAGTGCAGTACTGGCCGGTATCTGAGCCGACATATGCATCTCAGAACCCTTATTGGACTGCGTACAGGAATGTAGCCCAGAATGACAAGGATCGCTATATGTTCAATGTGGGTCTTACTTATGAGATTCTCGACTGGCTCAATGTGTCTGCACGTTATAGAATGGATAATACCCATATCAACTTCGAGCGCAGGATCTACGCTTCGTCAGACCAGAAGTTCGCTGAGGGAACAAAGGGCCACTTCGGCTACAGCAACTATACTGACCATCAGGAGTATGCTGACGCCATGCTTAATGTCAACAAGACTTTCGGTGACTTCAACCTGATGGCAAACGTCGGTTGGAACTACTCTAACTATTGGGCTCTCGAGCGTGGTTACAAGGGAACGCTCCTTGGAGTGCCAAACAAGTTCGCAGCATCAAACATCGACCCATCCAACGGACGTATTTCAGAGTCAGGAGGAGACAGCCGCGTGCGTAATCATGCGATCTTCGCGAGCGTTGAACTGGGCTGGAAGAACATTCTCTTCCTCACTATGACAGGAAGAAATGATTGGAACTCACGTCTGGTAAACACTGCGGAGGAATCATTCTTCTACCCTTCAGTCGGTCTTTCTGCTGTAATAAGCGAAATGTTCAAGGACCGTCCTGAATTCCTCTCATATCTCAAGGTAAGAGGATCATACACTGAAGTGGGTGCTCCTGTGTCACGTTCGGGTCTTACTCCAGGTACGGTTACAACCCCTATCGTCGGAGGTTCACTGGCACCTACAGGAATCTATCCTTTTACAGACTTCAAGGCTGAGAGGACACGCTCATACGAGTTCGGTATGAACATGAGACTCTGGAACAGCTTCAGAGTTGACCTGACTTACTACCATTCGAACACATATAACCAGACTTTCCTCGGTAACCTTCCTCAGTACACCGGTTACAAGCAGATCTATCTTCAGGCTGGTAACGTGGAAAACAGGGGATGGGAGGTTGCAGTAGGATATGATGAGTCATTCGCATCCGGATTCACGCTCTCATCTACCGTTACATTCTCGCGTAACGTAAACACTATCAGGGAGATGGTCAATGATTACAAGACTGATCTCATGGAAGAGTCAATCAACATCCCGGAGGTGTTCAAGGATGGTGGCCGTGTTATCCTCAAGGAGGGGGGCAGCATCCACGACATCTATGCTACAACATTCCTCAAGAAGGACCACCAGGGTTATGTTGATGTGAAGAGTGACGGTACATACGGACTTGAGAAAGGTGAGCCTGTATATCTTGGCAAGACAACTCCAGACTTCAACCTCGGTTGGAACAACAGCCTCTCATATAAGGGCGTATCCCTCGGATTTCTCCTCACAGGAAGATTCGGTGGTGTCGTGACATCATCTACTGAGGCTCTCCTGGACCGCTTCGGAGTGTCAAAGCGATCTGCAGAGGCTCGTGATAACGGTGGCGTCATGCTGAAGGGTCAAGGCAGGACAGATGCCAAGACATACTATCAGCTGATAGGAACAGGTGGATATGAGACATCTGGATATTATGTATATGATGCTACCAACATCCGTATACAGGAGGTAACACTCAGCTATACAATGCCGAACAAGTGGTTCAATGATGTCCTCAAGGATGTGACGTTGTCCCTTATCGCAAACAACCCTCTCATGATTTACTGCAAGGCTCCGTTCGACCCTGAACTTACTCCATCGACCGGAACATACGGACAGGGTAACGATTATTTCATGCAGCCTAGTGTAAGGGGATTCGGCTTCGCAGTCAAGTTCAAATTCTAAAAGTATGAAACACCTATATATATTGATGGCAGCTGCAGTGATGCTTGGCATTACTGGCTGCAATTACGAAGAGATCAATACCAATCCGTTTGAGATGACCGAGGAGGAGGGAATGATGGATGGTATCGCGACAGGAGGACTTATCACGGCAATGCAAAGAGCGGTCATTCCAGTCGGAACTCAGGCTGATGATACAGATATCATCAATCAGTACCAGATTGCATACCACCTTTCGGCTGATACCTGGGCCGGATACTTCGGCCAGAACAACTCATGGAACGGCGGTAACAACAATACTTCATATTATCTTGTGGATTCTTGGATTTCAAGCACTTATTCAAGCTCATACACAGATCTTCTTGATTCGTGGAAGAAGCTCAAGGCAAATGCTGAGGCCAATGATACACCTGAGGTCTTCGCGCTTGCGCAGATCCTGAAGATTTCTGCATGGCACAAGACTCTTGAGTCATTTGGTCCGATGCCATACCTCCAGGCTGACAAGTCAATGCTCAATATTCCATTTGATTCTGAACAGGCTATCTATCAGGCGATGCTTCAGGAGCTTGAAGAGGCTGTGTCTGTTCTGACAGCAAAGGCTCAAAATGGCATTTCAGTGATGAGCGCGTACGATGCCGTATATGCAGGTGACGCATCGAAGTGGGTAAAATATGCCAATTCCCTGATGCTCAGACTTGCAGTCCGCGTACGATTTGCAGACAATGCTCTTGCAAAAGAATATGCCCTCAAGGCTGTAACCCATTCTATCGGAGTTATGACAGCTAAGGATGATGCGGCACAGATGAGCACAGGAGCAGGCATGGTCTTCCGCAACAATATCGAGTGGCTTTCTGAACAGTATAATGAGACACGTATGGGAGCATCGATCTATTCATACCTCATGGGTTACAAGGACCCTCGTCTGAGCGCTTATTTCAAGCCGGTTGCTGACGATTGCAGATATGGAGTCGAGGCTTTTGATGGCAAGCAGTATCAGGCTGTACCTCAGGGACACACATATGGACAGAATGATGTCTATAAGGGTTTCTCGAAGCCAAATATCGCAAGCAGTACTCCAACATACTGGATGAGAGCGTCTGAGGTCTACTTCCTCAGGGCTGAGGCTGCACTCGCGTGGGGCAGTTCGTTCGGAGTAGATTCAGAACTCTACAAGCAGGGTATCGAGATGTCGTTCCAGGAAAACGGTATCACAGCATCTGTAGACTCATATATGTCCTCACGACTTGCGCCAACAGGATATTCGGTAAGCGGCTCATATGCGTGTACTTATTCAGCACCTTGCAGCACAACAGCCCAGTATACAGGATCTGACGAGCAGAGACTTGAGAAGATTATGATCCAGAAGTGGATTGCCCTTTATCCTAACGGACAAGAGGCATGGACCGAGTGGAGAAGAACAGGTTATCCAGCACTGCACGTCGTTGATGTGAACAGAGGACAGAGCCAGGGTGTTACCGATGCATCCAAGGGTGTACGCAGAATGATTTATCCGATCAGTTTCACACAGTCGGCAGACGGAATGGAACTATACAACTCGGCTCTCCAGCTTCTTGGTGGTGAGGATAAGTCTTCAACTCGTCTATGGTGGGATTGTAAATAATTGAAAATATGAAAGTCAAATATATAGTATACGCATTTGCCCTCATCTTCTCGATGTCCTCTTGTGTGGAGGTTGAAAATATCGAGATCGATCATATCGGTGGCTACAATACCATGGATAATGAGAATAGTGAGGAATATTACAAGGAATTGAGGGCCTGGAAGGAGACCGCACGCAACTATGGCCGTCCCGTAGCCTTCGGCTGGTACTCAAACTGGGCTCCGTCAGGTGTTATGAGAAAGGGATATCTTTCTTCAATGCCTGACAGCATAGACATCGTATCTATGTGGAGCGGAACTCCAGGAAGATATGAAATCACTGAGGCTCAGAAGCGCGACAAGGAGTTCGTGCAGAAGGTTAAAGGTACAAAGCTTCTCGAAGTGAGCCTTATGTCCCATATCGGAAAGGGAAGAACTCCGGCATCGATTTATCTCCCTATCGAGAAGCAGGCCGAGGAGGAAGGATGGAGCGACAGCAAACTTGCTGAGGCAAAGAAACTTGCACGTTGGGATTTCTGGGGATTCACCTCGCATAACCTTAATGATAAGGAGAACCTGCATTCTGCTCTTGCCAATTATGCCAAGGCTCTGTGCGACACTCTTTACGTGAGCGAGTGGGACGGTTTTGATATCGACTGGGAGCCGGGTGCTGGATTCAACGATGCAGACGGAACAATCGACATTGTCTTTCTTATCAAGGAAATGGGTAAGTACATCGGACCTAAGAGTGATCCGGAGGGCAAGGGACATAAGCTTCTCTGCGTGGACGGTGAGATTTCGTCACTTCCTGCAGAACTTGATGAGTATGTAGACTATTGGATCCGTCAGACATACGGACAGTCAAGACCAAGTTTCAACGTTCCAGGTAACAGGACCGAGAAGGTCATCATTACCGAGAATTTTGAGTCATACGCGACTTCTGGAGGACACCTTCTTGAGCAGGCTGCCCTGATGCCGCAGACAGGATACAAGGGTGGTGTAGGTGCATATCGTTTTGACAATGATTACGATAATGCTCCTGACTACAAGTGGATGAGGAAGGCCATCCAGATCAATCAGCAGGTGTTTAATCAGTGGAAGGAACAACAGAATTCACAGCAGAACTAGAACTTATGGATATGAGATATAATAAATTTGTGCTCGTGCTCGCTGCAGCAGCTCTCCTCTGTGGATGTAACCCCACAGAAGAGGAACTTCTGGAGCCAAAGGTCTTCTTTGAAGAGTCTGAGCTTAGAATGGAGGTTGATGATCAGACCTCTTTGACATATGATCTTCAGGCAAGGGTTTCCAATAAGGTTGATAAGCCGGTGACCGTGACTTACGAATTCGGTGACGCATTGATGGTTGATGCCTATAATGCCAAGAATGGTACCGCCTATGAGGCTCTTGACGTGTCAAAGGCATCTTTCAGCAAGAATCTTTCCTATATCTTTGCCGGTCAGGTATATTCGACAAAGGTACAGGTGACCGTGAATGATCTGTCAGGAATCGAAGATGGTAAGTTCTATGTCCTTCCTATCAAGATCACTTCGTCTACACTTCCTGTCATTGAAGGAATCGACGTGATGTATCTTGTCATTACAAAGCCGGTTCGCATTACAACAGTGACAAACTTCACAAGCAGCTACATCAAGGTGCCTATCCCTGCAGGCAGGGTTTACAAGTCGGTGACTTATGAGGCCCTCATCAATATGAGCTATATGGGAAGCAACAACACGATTATGGGAACTGAGGGCGTCCTTATCCTTCGAATCGGTGATACAGCTCTTCCTGACGGTCATAATGACTGGCTCCAGATTGCTGGAACAAAGCAGTATCATTCAACTAATGCATTTGTGACCGACACTTGGTATCATGTTGCATTCACTTATGATCAGCCATCAGGACTTACTGCTCTATATATCAATGGTGTGAAGGCAGCTGAGTCAACTTGGGACACTCCTGAGTTCGCTTCTCTGGGTGAGTCCGCAGGTGGATTCTTTATAGGAAAGGTGGCAGGCTTTATGTGGGGTGAGCGTCCTTTCTATGGATCGATGAGTGAGGTCAGACTCTGGAGCGTTGCAAGAACAGAGAACCAGATCCGTCAGAACATGATCAATGTTGATCCTACATCGGAAGGTCTCGACTTCTACTACAAGCTCAACGGAACTGACCAGTTCAAGGGCGAGGACAACCTCTGGTATGTACGAGATATGTCCGGCAACGAACTTCACGGTCTTGTAAATGGAGGTAACTATGCTCTCAATACAAGCAACCTTTCAACTCCGGTAGCAATCAACTAGCATTGCTGGCATAAACAATAATAGAGCGACATTCATCGCTCTATTATTGTTTTGTGGTGTCGCATAACTAGTTGATTACCATTACTTTCCTATATCCTCCCTGCTCCCTTTTGACGGCACGGATATGTGGTTATCTGGTTTATTGTCAGGCGATTGTGCGCCACCTGGAATGTCCTGGGGGCGGTTGACGAGCTGCCGGTTCCGGCCGGCGACGAGCCTAAATGCGAGGAGCTTCCGGACGATGTTTCCGGCCTCACTCCTGCCGGATTTGCATCAGACTGGAAAAGTCCGTATCTTGTGTCGTCGCTTCCTTCGGCATACTCGACAATGGTCCGTATGTCTCAGACAAATACAGAAAATAGATACTTATGAGAAAATCATTCATTCTTGGCCTTATGGCTCTGGCGGCATTGGGATGCAACAGCGTCGATGCGCCTGCACCTTTCGGAGTCGTTCCTACCGCTCAGCAGGTGGAATGGCAGAAGATGGAATACAATATGTTCGTGCACTTCGGACCTAACACATTCTCAGGAGCGGAATGGGGCAGCGGACGAGAGAGCGCCGACATATTCAACCCTACCGCCCTGGATTGCAGACAGTGGGTCGCAATCGCAAAGGCTGCCGGTATGAAGGGAATCATCATCACTGGAAAGCACCACGACGGATTCTGCCTCTGGCCTAATCCTGTAAGCCGCCATACAGTGGCGCAGAGCAGCTGGAGAGACGGTCAGGGCGATGTCCTGAAGGAACTGTCCGACGCCTGCCGCGAATACGATATGGGATTCGGAATCTATATCTCTCCTTGGGACAGACACGATCCTCATTACGGTACAGACGAATACAACAATGTGTTCGTGCAGACATTGGAGCACGCACTTGGCAACTACGGTCCTGTGTTCGAGCAATGGTTCGACGGTGCCTGCGGCGAGGGTCCGAACGGCAAGGTGCAGGTGTATGACTGGCCTCTTTTCAACTCTACAGTGTACAAGATGCAGCCTGACGCCATCATCTTCAGCAACAGTGGTCCCGGCTGCCGTTGGGTAGGCAACGAGAGAGGTATGGCAGGAAGTACCTGCTGGAGTACAATCAATGTCAACGAAGATTTCACTGGTCCTGAACTCTCCCGTCAGGAACTCAACGAGGGTATCCAGGGAGGCAATACCTGGGCAGCGGCAGAGAGCGACGTATCCATCCGTCCGGGCTGGTTCTGGAGGGAGAGCGAGAACGACCTGGTTAAGTCGTTGCAGCACCTTCTGAAGATATATTACGAGAGCGTGGGACACAATTCCCTCCTCCTTCTCAATGTTCCGCCAGACACAAGAGGACTCATCCACGAGGCTGACTCCACACGTCTTATGGAGCTCCGCGCTGCCATAGACGAGATCTTCAGTGTGGACCTTGCAGCGGGCGCAGCTGTCGAGGCGACCAACGTAAGAGGCGGTTCAAAGCGTTTCAGTGCATCCAATCTCCTCGACCAGGACTACGACAAGTACTGGGCTACAGACGACAATGTGACTACGGCTTCATTCACCGTCACTCTTCCGGAAGAGCGCACATTCAACCGCGTTCAGCTCCAGGAGTACATCCCGCTCGGCCAGCGCGTGTCGGCATTCTCGATCGAAGCGCTTTCGGCTGACGGCGCGTGGACAACCATCGCCGAGGAGACCACCATCGGCCACAAGCGCATCGTCCACACTCCTGTGACCACAACCACTGCAGTCCGTGTCAACATCCTTGCGGCAGAAGCCTGCCCAGTCCTCAACGGCTTCTCCCTCTTCCACGACACCATCTACTCCGCAGAATAACCCCAATTTTGCGTGAAATGTAACACTTTCACAGACAATACCTTACAAGAAGTGCGTGCTCCCCTTTGGCCAGCACGCACTTTCTGTTACCAGCTGATTATCAACCGTTTGTATTTCACGCTAATTAGAGGCCACGGGCGCGGGCGAGGGCAGCCGGATCTGGATCGGCGCCACGGAAGCGGCGGTAAAGATCCATAGGCTCGTCGCTGCCGCCCATCTCGAGGACGTTGCGGCGGAACGACATCGCTGTCTCGCTGTCGAAG
>JAFYRK010000043.1 GCA_017559545.1 Bacteroidales bacterium | reverse complement strand
TGTTGAGATAGAAGGACTCGAACCCTCACTGACAGAGCCAGAATCTGTAGTGCTACCATTACACCATATCTCAATTTGGCTTCCCTTTTTGATTTGGGATTGCAAAGGTATGAATGTTTTGTGAATTTGCAAAAATATTTTGGGAAATTTTCAATATTTTTAGTTAAATTGGACGAATATTCATAAAGAAAGGCGATTATGGCAAATATTTATGCAGAAAGAATCGAGGCTTTAAGGGCCTTGATGGCGGCTAATGGCTGGGATGCAGTGGTGGTCAGTGGCTCTGATCCGCATGCAAGTGAGTATCCGGCTGCGAGATGGCAGCAGGTGAAATGGCTGAGTGGGTTCACTGGTGAGGCTGGAGATCTGGTCATCACTATGGATCATGCAGGATTGTGGACTGATTCCAGATATTTCATTCAGGCTGAGACTCAGCTCGAGGGAACAGGTGTTGAATTGCATAAGACCAGGGTTCCTGATGAGGTACCGATTCCTCTATGGCTTTCAGGCAGGGCCAATGTGGTGGCCTTGGATGGTCTTTGCTGGAATCTGGATGCCGTGAAGGAACTGGAGGCGGAGTTCCATGTGGTGGATGTGCCGGATATGCTTGATGCCCTTTGGTCAGATCGCCCGGAGGTTCCGGTTACTCCAGTAACCACCTTGGATGTGAATTGTTTTGGCGGTATCCCGAGAGAGGAGAAGGTGTCGTGGCTTCGCAAATGGATGCTCCTTCAGGGTGTGGATGCAGCTCTCCTGACTGCCCTTGATGAAATTGCATGGCTGCTCAATGTTCGCGGCAGCGATATCGAATATAACCCGTTGGTGATTTCGTATCTGTTGGTTACCCAGGACTATGTCAAATGGTTTACCAAGAAGGCTCCGGCAGATTTGGACTTGGATCCGGATACGGAGGATAGTTATGCAGAATTGGTCAACGACGGTGCGAATATAGAGGAATATGCTTCCGTATATGAAGGCCTCCAGACATTGGCTGGTGAGGCTGAGGAGGTGAAACTCTTTGTCGATCCTTCAACCTTGAACTACCATATATATAAATGTATATGCGATAACTTCCATCCTGAATCTGTCAGCTTCGGTAAGTCGCCGGTGATTCTTGAGAAGGCAGTGAAGACTGAGTCGGAGATTGAGAATATGCGTCAGGCCTATGTTGATGATGGTGTTGCAATGGAGCGTTTCCTTCATTGGTTGGAGACAGAGGTCGCTACAGGCCGCATGGTGAGCGAGTGGGAGGCATCGGAGCGATTGACTGCTTTTCGTGCTGAGATTCCGGGATATCGTGGAAACAGTTTCGAGAATATATCTGCTTATGGTGCGGGTGCGGCACTTCCACATTACTCGACACCTCGTGAAGGTTCTGCAACCATCCGCCCTTGCGGACTTTATCTTGTGGACTCTGGTGGACAGTATCTGACAGGAACAACTGATATTACCCGCACAATTCCGATGGGACCTTGCACCGATCTCGAAAAGGAAGACTATACTTTGGTCTTGAAGGGAATGATTGCACTTTCGATGGCTGTATTCCCGAAGGGTACCACCGGACACCATCTTGATGTTCTGGCCCGTATGCCGCTTTGGAAAGCGAAACGCAATTTCGGCCACGGAACCGGTCACGGCATCGGCTACTACCTCTGTGTGCACGAGGGACCGCAGAGCATCCGCTGGCAGTACAACCCTCAGCCGCTTCTTCCGGGAATGGTGACTTCAAATGAACCTGCTCTCTATCGCGAAGGCATGCACGGCGTCCGTCACGAGAATATCATCCTCTGCAAGGATGCCGGAGTCTCGCAGTTTGGTGAGTGGAATGAGTTTGAGACACTGACTCTTTGCCATTTCGACACTGCTGCAGTCCTTCCGGATCTGCTATCTGCAGATGAACTTGCTTGGCTTAATGCATACAACGAGCGTGTCTATGAGACTCTGGCTCCGCTTCTTCCGGAGGATGTTGCTCTCTGGCTCCGCAGTAAGACACTTTCTGTCTGACTCGCCTCTGCACCCTGTCATCTGCGCGGACTTGATAGCTCCGTGGCATGAAACTGTTGATTTTGTGTTACGGAACCGCGTCAATCATCGAAAAATGCTGTTATTCGCTACCTCCGTGACATGAAATCCGCAAACTCGTGTTACGGAAGATTAAGAAAGAAACAAATACGGCTGGTCAGTGAATTCCGACCAGCCGTTTTCTATGTCGCAGTGGCATTAGACAAGGCTCTGTCGATATCCTCCCGAGGCATCCTTCCCCAGCACATTTCATCTTATCAGCTGTCTGTGGAACCAGGCAGCATGCTTGCCCGTATGGTCGAAAAAGGACGCTGGTCGGAGGCTTCCGAAGATGTTTGCCAGGAACAATATTCCGAGCTTTGCTCAGTTCTGGCTTCAGCCGGTCTCCCTGCCACCGACTCCTGCCTCCGTATCCCCGAGCGCTACTTCTTTATCTCCGACTCCATCATCTCAAATCTGGTCTGACGTCTCGCCATCCGGAAAACCTGGTCTTTTCGAATGTGATGTGAGAAAAACCCTCAAAAAATTTGCAAATTCATCGGGGGGGGGTATCTTTGTAGTAGTAAATACATTAACCATGAAAAAGACGATATTCTTCCTATTGTCACTGCTGACCTTCGTGTCCTGCTATGACGATAGCGAGCTGCGCAAGCAGATGCAGGACTTCGAAGACCGCCTGACAGGCCTTGCAGGCACAGTGATCGCATCGGTGGATGAACAGATTACAGGTATAACCTCATCCATCGACTCCCTTAAAACCGTGGATGCTGAACTTGAGGGATATATTTCAGCCCTTGAATCTCAGGCAAATGACATGGAAGAGCGCCTAGCCGCTCTTGAAGAGACTGCCGGAGATGTCGCTGCCATTGAGTTGGAACTTGCGACCCTGAAGGCAGCCATCGAGGAGCTCAAGACAGCTGATGCTGCGCTTGATTCTAAGATATCCACCCTTCAGACCTATGTCGACGACAGCCTGAAATCCAGCAAAGACTGGGCGGAATCGACATTCGCTACTCTTGAGCAATATGATTCCCTTCAGACTGCCCTTTCTTCGCTCAAGGTCATTGTCGGACAGCTTGGCGAAGATATGGCGACCGTGGAGGCTGGTCTTGACAGACAGCTCACTGATGCCATTGCAGACAGCGAATCAAGTATGAAGGCATGGGTGAACGAAGCCCTGGCGGAAAGCTGTTATGATATGGCGACCATAGATGCTAAATTAGCCGCCCTTGAAAAGGCCTACAAGGATGCCGATGCTGCCCTTCAGAAGAAAATCGAGGATCAGCAGGCCGCTCTGAGTCAGGCGAAGGATGAACTGACCAAGGAATATAAAGCAGCTATAACTGCAGCCATAGAGGCCAACAACGGTCAGATCGACTCCAAGATTGCTGATGCCCTCAAGACCGCTCAGGAGGAGCTTCAGGAGCAGATTGGCGAGATTCTGCCAGTCTTGGAGGCGTTGGAGGAGCGCCTTACACTTCTCGAGTCTAAGCTCGTAAGCCGCATTCAGAGTCTGGTCTATGTCCCTGAATATAGTGATGGAAAGGTGGTCGTGGCTGATGCCGAGGGACGCTTCAGTCTGAAGTTCCTCGTGACACCTATGAAGTTGGCTTCAGTTCTTCAGACGCTTTGGGAGACGGATAGCAAGGTCATCACCGCTTCGCTCCGCTATTCGAAGTTTCCTGAAACGAAGTCCTCTGCAGATGATGTGGTTCCTCTAAAGGTGACTTCTGCAGCAGGCTCGGCTCAAGGTTTTCTGAGTCTTACGGTGTCTGTGGATGAGAACCATCCTCTCAGTGCGGAATTCTGGGATGGAGAGGTTCCGGCTCTGGTATATATCAATATAACTGACGGAAACAACGACCGTACTTCAGATATGATTGTTCTTGAAGGCAAGAGGGGAGGAAACGCTTTCCCTGACCATGAGGAACTTCCACTTCCTGAACCAGGCGTGCCTTCGGACATTTCACGCACAGCGAACAGCTACATCATTTCTGAGGCAGGCAGCTATTCACTTAAGACAGTCAAGGGCAACAGCACTGAGTCTGTTGGACGTGTCGCATCTGTTGAAGTGCTTTGGGAGAGTTTCGGCACAGCCCAGGCTCCTGCAACTGGTGATCTCATCGCTTCCGTCTCATATTCAGGAGGTCGCATCGGATTCACTACGTCAGAGACCTTCCGTGAAGGAAATGCAGTGATCGCGGCCAAGGATGCATCAGGAAACATCCTCTGGTCATGGCATATATGGATGACTGACAAACCCGCTTCTCAGGTTTATTACAACGGAGCCGGCACCATGATGGACCGTAACCTCGGAGCTACCTCCGCCACCCCTGGCGACGTCGGTGCTCTAGGTCTCCTCTATCAGTGGGGTCGCAAGGATCCGTTCCTCGGTTCTTCTTCAATCAGTGAACCAGTTGTGGCAGCATCGACTATCACCTGGCCTGATGCCGTTCAGTCTGATGTTGCTTCAGGCACTATAGACTATGCTATAGCCAATCCTACAACCTTCATCACTTCAAGCAATGACTGGCAGGCAGAACCTGACAACAATCGTTGGATGGCTGCCAAGACTATGTTCGATCCATGTCCTGTCGGCTGGCGTGTCCCTGACGGAGGGGAGGATGGCGTCTGGGCGGAAGCTTGCGGATCAAGCGCCAACATAAATGGCTATGAATATGATTCTGTCAATAAAGGAATGGACTTTTCCGGAAAATACGGAGCGGATGACACCATCTGGT
This sequence comes from Bacteroidales bacterium, assembly GCA_017559545.1. Lineage (GTDB taxonomy): Bacteria > Bacteroidota > Bacteroidia > Bacteroidales > UBA932 > Cryptobacteroides. Next base: position 5,571 of record JAFYRK010000043.1, on the reverse strand, counting down.
ATCCTGTTTCGGGATATATCAATTTGAGTAATGCATCGCTGAATCATGCAGGTGTTTTCGGCCGCTACTGGTCTTGCACTTTAAGTGGGGGTATAAATCCTCTGCGACTGGGATTCGGTCAGAATGGATCCATATTCATGACCTATGACAATTACCCTGCAGACGCTCATTCCGTTCGCTGTCTCAAAGAGAACTCCAGAACCGGCGGTGGATCTGCCGGAGGCGAAGAGCCGGGAGGAAATCCTGAAGGAGGCTCCGGCGAAGGAAACGTGGATATGGGAACTGCAGAAGATATGACCGACGAGGGACGCGAGACAGCCAATAGCTACATCATCACCAAGTCCGGCCAATTCAAGTTCAGGGCATATAAGGGTAACAGTCAAGAACTTGCTGGATCTCAGTCTTCAGTAGACCCTGTGGGCGAGATTGCCAAGGCGGAAGTTCTTTGGGAGAGCTTTGGAACATCCGAGACTCCTCTGGTCGGCTCCCTTATCGAGGAAGTATCCTATGATGCGCCATACATCGGTTTCAAGACAGCCGACACCTTCCGTGAAGGCAACGCCCTAATAGCAGTCAAAGACGCTTCGGGCAATATCCTCTGGTCATGGCACATCTGGATGACAGACCAGCCGGCTTCTCAGGTCTACTACAACGGTGCCGGCACCATGATGGACCGCAACCTCGGAGCCACTTCCGCCACCCCTGGCGACGTTGGTGCCCTCGGACTCCTTTACCAGTGGGGTCGTAAGGATCCGTTCCTCGGTTCCTCTTCGATCAGCGAGGCCGTCGTTGCAGCCTCAACCATTACATGGCCAGATGCCGTTCAATCTGATGCAACTTCAGGCACGATAGATTATGCTGTTGCCAATCCTATGACCTTCATTGTTGAAGAACAATATGGCGACTGGCAGATAGAACCGGATTATAATCGTTGGCAATCATCAAAGACAATATATGATCCATGTCCTGTTGGCTGGAGGGTTCCTGACGGTGGTGAGAATGGAGTTTGGGTTGATGCTTCAGGTGTTGTTTGGTATGGAAAAGATTATGATTTTTATGATGAACTGAACAAGGGAGTCGATTTTACTAATGTGTTCAGTATGGATCAGATGGTTTGGTATCCATCTGCACATTGTCGTGCTCCATATTCTGGTCAACTTGGAAGAACTTATAATTGGGGTGTATATTGGTCTTGTACATATTATAATGGTTATTACGATGAACCGTATAGTATGGGATTTACATCGGATAATCTGTGGAATTCAACGACATACCAGGCTGCTAATGGTTTGTCCGTCCGCTGTCTCAAAGACGGCTCAAGAACTCCGTCTCAGGATAATCCTGCCCCGACTCCGGATTCTGATCCAACTCCGACTCCCGATCCTGAGCCTCAGTCGGATGACTATATTGATGAATACGGAATCAACCACGGTCAGGGTGTGGAAATCGACGGTGTAGTCTGGGCTCCTGTCAACTGCGGCTACCACGCCACCGACTACAAATGGGGCAAGCTCTACCAGTGGGGCCGCAAATACGGTCAGGGGTATGATGAAGATGCTTCCACCCCTGAACTTATTGCTGGTCCGGTTCCCGTAGCCACAGGTCAGTCGGCTGGCAATGCCGGAAAGTTCTATTATAGCCAATCCTCACCTTACAACTGGGTCGATGTTCAGAACGACAACCTTTGGAATGCCGGCACTGAAGAAAATCCTGTAAAGACAGAATATGACCCATGTCCTTCTGGTTGGCGCGTTCCGACTTACGCTGAACTTAATAAATTGCGACAGAACAAATCTGCCTGTACAACCAACGCTGCCGGTCAGAACGGCTATTGGTTCAGTGGTATGACCGCTTATTCAGATACTGCTCCTCAGGTCTTTTTTCCTGCTGCCGGTGGTCTCGGAGGATATTACGGCTATCCTGTCAATCGAGGCGGTGTCGGCTACTATTGGTCGTCCCGCTCGTACTCCCTACTCCGTGACACTGACATCTATAGCGACTACTGTACGAATGGGTTCTCCGTCCGTTGTGTTCGGGAATAACCTCTTCTAATGTCAAAACAGCTCAACCATGAAAAAGACCATAATATATATCCTGTCACTGATGACCTTTGTGTCATGCTATGACGACGGTGATATCCGCCGACAACTCCAGGAACTAGAAGACAGCCTGACCGAGTTTGCCGGCACTGCCATTGCCTCCATCGACGAACAGATCGCAGGCATAACATCATCAATAGACTCCCTCAAGACCGTGGATTTCGAACTACAGGGCTGCATCTCCGCCTTGGTGTCTCAGGCTGAAGCTTTGGAGGAGCGTATAGGTGCCCTTGATGGCATGGGGGATGATGTCGATGCGCTTGAAGCCGAGCTTGCAGTCGTAAAGTCTGCCATCGAGGCCCTCAAGTCAAACGACGTCTCCCTGGATGCTAAAATAGCTGCCCTTCAGACCTATGTCGACGATAACTTAAAGTCCTGCAAAGACTGGGCTGAATCGACCTTTGCTACACTCAAACATTATGACTCTCTCCAGACTGAACTCGCTTCTGTCAGGACAACCCTTGAAGAACTTGAGAGTCGTTTGAAAAATATGGATGATGAATTTGTTGGAAAACTGACCGATGCCATCTCTGTCAGTGAGTCTGGTATGAAGACATGGGTGAACAAGACCCTTGCGGAAAGCTACTATGATATGGCTACGGTTGATGCCAAACTCGATGCCCTTGAAAAGGCCTTTAAGGATGCCGATGCTCTCCTTCAAAAGGATATCGAGGATCAGCAGGCAGCTCTGGAACTGGCTAAGGAAGAACTGGCTAAGGAATATAAGGAGGCCATAAGTGATGCCATCGAGACCAACGACGGCCTCATCGACACTATGATTGCCGATGCCATAGAAGAGGCTCAGAAGGCACTTCAGAGCCAACTTGATGAAATACTTGCAGTTGTAGGTGACCTTGATGAGCGTCTGTCTCTTCTCGAGTCCCAGCTCGTTGCCCGCATCCAGAGCCTGACCTATATTCCTGACAGCACAGACGGCAAGGTCATGGTGGCAGATGGTGACGGCTGCTTCGTCCTGAAGTTCCTCGTCAGGCCGGAGAAACTGGTTGCGGAACTCCAGACCCTGTGGGAAACCGATGCCAAGGTTCTTTCGGCATTTCTCTGTTATTCGAAGCATCCTGCCACACGCTCAGCATCTGATGACCTGCACCCTCTGAAGGTGCTTTCATTCAAGGCTTTGGAAGGAGGGATTCTTAATGTCAATCTCGGTGTTGACCCGTCGCACCCTCTGAGTTCCGACTTCTGGGATGGCAATGTCCCTGCCCTCGTCTATATCCACATAACCGACGGCAACAACGACTTTGCCTCTGATATGATCGTCCTCGAAGGCACTCGCGGTGGTGGTGATTCCGAGCAGGATCCGGATCCTAAGCCCAACCCAGAGGCTCAGCCGGATGACTATGTCGACGAATACGGCATTAACCACGGCCCCGGAATCGAGATCGACGGCGTCGTCTGGGCTCCAGTAAACTGCGGCTACCACGCCACCGACTACCAATACGGCAAACTCTACCAATGGGGCCGAAAATATGGTCAGGGATATGAAGGCTACCTTTGGGATATTGATAGAAACAATATAGGTACAGTTTCAGATGCCACAACTCCGACACTTATTGAGGGACCAGTATCTCTTGAGGATGGAAATAATGAGGATAATTCCAATGTCTTCTATACACATTCCGATTCTAGTGACAAAGATTGGTTATCACCACATGATGATAAGTTATGGAATTCAGGTACAGAGGAAGATCCAGTTAAGACAGAATACGATCCATGCCCATTTGGTTGGCGTGTCCCAACTTATAACGAGTTGAATCGTTTAAATCAGAAATATACGTATTCAAAGTCGAGTAGTATAAATCAGAATTATTCAGACTGGACAACCAACGAAGTAGGGCAGATAGGTTTTCTGTTCAGTGGCTCAACAGTAAATACCGAGGATGTGCCTCAAGTTCTCTTCCCTGCAGCGGGTTATCGTTGCTACAGTCATGGAGGCGTCCGTCGCGGTAGCAACGGTTACTATTGGTCATCCAGGCCGCACAGAGAAGGTACTTCCATACTCCTATACTTCTTCTATGGCGGCACGAATATGCTTAGGCAATCTCGTGAGGATGGGTGTCCTGTCCGCTGTGTCCAGCAATAATCATCTCATCAGATAAATAAGCCCATCCCCGCAAGACCCAAAATCTTGCGGGGATTTTCTCTGTCGGTCATTTCATCCCTGCATAGCGCTAAAACCGCATAAGAAAAAGAAATCTTTATAAAAGAGATAAATCTGAATCTTGACCCTTGACTTCCCCCTGAGATTCTCTCGAACTTCGGGGAAATGGAGTTGAAACCAAAAACCTGAAGAGAGCTGTCAAAGCGAATATGAAACGGTTCCCTTCTGACCTCGCTGGATAAACAGGCAGCTGCAATTGGACATTGATAGGCACAACAGGACGAAGTCTATCTCATCGGAGCCTCCATCAAGGACCTTGGCAAAAAATTGTACGGCACTTGACTGATGTTGAAAAAATTTGACTAATTTAGGCTGGAATAATGATGATGGCTTATGGCCAGGAACGGCTGGGATACGGTGGTTGTGAGCGGATCCGATCCGCACAGCAGCGAGTATCCGGCTCCACGCTGGCAACAGGTTAAATGGCTGAATGCCTACAACGCCCGCGTCTATGAGACCCTGGCTCCGCTTCTTCCGGAGGATGTTGCTCTCTGGCTCCGCAGTAAGACGCTTCCGCTGTAGTATATCAGAACCTCCGTGACATGAAAGTGCTATTTTCGTGTTACGGAGACACGTAAAATTGTCGATAATGACTAATTTTTAATACCTCCGTGACATAGAATCTATCAATTCATGTCACGGAGGTGTTTTCAGAAGTGTGCTTCAGGGGTGTTCTTCAGGAGTGTGCTTCAGAAGTATTTTCGGAGGAGAATCTTTTGAGGGATTCTTTAGTGTGACGGGAAGAAGGTATTACTGAGATGTGGATGCAAACAAAAACGGCTGGTCACAACACACTGACCAGCCGTTATGTTTTGTATTGCTATTGCGAGAAGTAATCGCGACAATGTATTCTGATTAGCAGCAACCGCAGCAAGCAGTGCAACCGATAAGACCGTTAGCCTGAAGGTGTGCGTTAACTGCAACTGCAACGAAACCAAGAACGATTACAGCGATGAAGAAGTAGCCGATGTAAGTAAGTCTCTTCTCCCAGATCTTGTTGCTGAGACCGAGGCTCTGGAATGCGCTCCAGAAACCATGGCAGAGGTGAAGACCGAGAGCTACAAACCATACAACGTAGAGAGCTGTCATCCAAACGCTCTTGAATGTTGCGTCAAGAAGATCATATGGGTTCTCTGCATGGTGACCCTGGAACTCCTTGAGCTGCATGTCAGCCCAGAAGTGGTTGAGGTGGAATGCTACGAGACCAAGAACGATAACTCCGAGAAGAAGCATGTTCTTTGCTGCCCAAGACTCTGCCTTACCCTTGCTTCCGCCAGCATAACGCTGAACACC
>JAFYRK010000042.1 GCA_017559545.1 Bacteroidales bacterium | reverse complement strand
TTTCCGGCTACATAGTCGGCTTTCTGCTGGTCGTTGAACTCCACATTCTTCCATTTGTTGATGGGTTTGATTTCGCCATTGGCATCCAACCAGTTCTTCCTGTTGCGTTCTAACTTCTCTTCGGAAGTCTCCTGTTTCTTTTCGGTATCACGCTTTTGTCCTTGTTCCTGTCGGTTGTCGCCCACGGATTGCCTGACATTCTGCCCTTTGGGTACGAACTCAATACCTCTCTGCTCGACATTCACCTGCAAGGTGGCTTTGAACTTGCGTCCGTTGGAGAGTTGGATTTCCTTATCAACGAGTGGTGCTCCGGTTTTCAGCAAGTCCATTTCGGGCTGGCTCAACTTCGTATTGCCGATGGTGTCCTTCCATTTGATACGGCTGACGGGAATACTCGTGATTTCATTGGTCTGGCGGTCAATGCTCACAAAAGATGGGGTAATCTCTCCCGTACTCTTGTCCACCAAGTCTGCAACACGTCCCAGATTTCCCGTTTCACGGAGGTTCTTCGCATCCTCGGCACTGAACTTGTAGCCCTTGAACTCCTCTTTCAGATTGGCTTCCTTCTGAATGAGGTGGGGAACAAGACGAACACTGCCGTCCTCCTGCGGCTTGAACGACAGACGGGCTGCCGTCTCGAACTTCTCATCACCGAAAGTCGGTGTTACCGTTACCAAGTTGGACTTGCCGTAGTTGAGCATCTTTTCCAAGTCGCCTGACTTCTCCAAGTCGTCACGGCGGATACCCCAACGCTCTTCCAGCTTCTGCCAATCAATCTTACTCTCGTCAATGGGCTGGTAGCCCTTACGCTTGCCCTCAGTCTGGGCTTGCTCCTGTTTCTCTTCGTTTTCCTTTTTCATTTCTTCTTTGTTTTTGGGTTCTACACTCTGCGTCTGCTCCGTCTTGACTTTCTTGTCGTACTCCGACAAGTCAATCTTGTGCGGTGCGAGCATTTCCTTGTTCGCTTCGGGATTCTTCAACAGGTCTTTCACTACACCGATGAGATGTTCGGCTTTGTCAGCCGCTATGCGGTAGAAACCGAAGCGGTTAGGTTCCTTGCACTGCCGGACAAAGTTCTTGAAGAAGTTATCCAACACATCGCCACCACGGTCAAAGACCAGGAAGTCTTTCGCATTCTCCGCTTTGGCGGGAGTGCGTTTCGGATTGCCGTCCTTGTCGAGTCCGGCTACTACACCGATTTCGCCCGTCTTCTCGTCACGGACAATCAGCACGTCCTTTTCTTTCTTTTTCTGTTCCATTTTTTGAAATTTGTTATTTGGTTAGTTTATGAAGGCAGGTTTCGTAAAACACTGCATCTCCTTTTCTGAAAATTTCTCCATGCTCCTTGATGAACTCCCGCACGTCAGACACCTTGTAGTAGCTCTTTCTGCCTATTCTTATATAGGGAAGTATCTTCATGCTACGGTAGCGTTGCAGGGAACGCTTGCTGAACTGTAACAGCATACACATATCCTGATTGTCGAGCAGTCTTTCGCCATCCACAAGCGGAATTTCCATCACATCTGAATTGTCCTTCTCATACTCCTTGCGGGCAAGCATCGCTATCAGTTTGTCCTGTCGGTCAAGGCGGGTGGTTATCTCACGCACCCACATCTCAAATGTTCTCTTGTCAAGTGCATCCATAGGCTCAAAGTTTTTTCATTGTGGGTACTCGCTTTCCAGTTCGCATCAAGTAGTTCTGCTTGAACTCTTCCAGACGCTTCGGGTCACAGAACACGATACTGTTTCTTACCATCCGCTCAACCTCCGACAAGGAGTAGCGACAATTGCCACGAACCATGTAATAGCTGATTTTCTTCTCGCTACGGAGGCGTTGCAGAGTGCGTTTGCTGATTTGCAGAAGTTCGGCTACCTGCTCGTTGTCAAGGAGAACTTCGGCATTCTCTTCACTCATGCGTTTTTCGCTCTTACGGACGTAAGCAGCGATACCGTCTATCTTTTCCATCAGCTCCTTATAGGCTGAACTTTCCATCTGAATTACTTCCATATCATGCTCTTGTTTTTCGTTTCTGATGCGAATTTCGGGGATTTCCAAAAGTGCGTTTAACAACTCACTAATGACTCACGGAAGATTTTCTTGAATTTGTCCGGCTGTTGCACCGTCAAGTGTGCCAGATACGGCAATAAGGGTGAGAAAAACACAGAATCAGCATATTGCAGCCTACTTTTGCAGCAAACAAATTTTATCGCATATGGAAGTAGTAACTATTGAGAAGAAGACATTTGAAGCGATGCTCGCGGAGATGAGGTCGCTGACAGAGAAGGTTTACACACTGCAACATAAGTGTAACGAGAAACGGTTGGCACAATGGCTGGACGGGCAGGAAGTTTGCTTGCAACTCCGTATCAGTCCACGCACATTGCAGACAATGAGGGATAATCGTCTGATTGGGTACACACAAATAAACCGCAAGTTTTACTATTCTCCCGAAGAGGTAGTAAGGCTATTGCCGCTGGTAAAGACTATGTTTCCCAAGTAAGAATTTACAAACCACTAAATCCAAAGCAGAATGATGAACAAGAAAGTATTGACATTGGAAGATGAGCCTATTGCCTCCATCTACTACACGATGAAGGAGTGCAACAAGAAGATGGGTACGATAATCCGTGAACACCGTCCGTTGATGGACGGCAATCGTTATTTGACCGACAAGGAGGTGTCTCAGATAATGAAGGTAAGCCGCCGAACCTTGCAGGAGTATCGGAATGCCATGACCTTACCTTATATACATTTAGGAGGTAAGGTGCTTTATCGGGAACAGGATATTCAGAAACTATTGGCAGACAACTACAAGAAACCGATTAACCATAATACTACCTAAAACGAAAGACGGACAATCCCAAATGCGAGATTGTCCGTCT
>JAFYRK010000041.1 GCA_017559545.1 Bacteroidales bacterium | reverse complement strand
GCTTGGTCGTAAAGAACGGAACGAAGATCTCGTCCTGGCTCTCGCGGCTGATAGGAAGACCGTCGTTGGTGACGCTGATTACTGTCTGCTCCGACGGAGTGAGCTGGGCAGTGATAACGATGTTTCTGGCATCAGCCTGAACAGCATTCTTGACAAGATTGATGAGAATCTGAGTGATCTGCCCCTCATCTGCATACAGGATTATATCTTCCGACTTTTCCTCATATTTACATATAGCTCCGCTCATCGCAGCCTGCTCTCTAGTAAGACTGATGACTCTTTCAGCAAGAGACTTGAAATAGAAAGCCTTCTTCACAGGAGGAGCCACACGAGTCAGATTTCTATATGAGTCCACAAATTTGATCAAGCCCTTGGATGACTCGGAAATGGTGCTGAGACCGTTCTTGATATTATCGTCTACACCCTCGAAGCTCAGCAGAGTGTCGCTAAGCGACGCGATAGGCGTAATGGTATTCATGATCTCATGGGTCAGGACCCTGATGAGCTTTGACCAGGACTGCTGCTCGTTCTCAGCAATCTCGCTGCTGATATCATTGAAAGCGATGATCCTTACGGTATCCTTACCGATAGTAGCCTCAGACGCTGTCAGGGAAATAGTCATCTTTCCACTCTCATTGTAATAGCTTGCCCTTTCCTCATTACCGTCTGCAATGGTCTGGAACGAATCATACAGCGAGTCGCTCACTGCACGGAGCTGTCTTATATGACCGAAAGTGGCGATGCCAAGCAGATGAAGAGCTGTGTTATTGCAATAGGCCACACGACCGTCCTTCTCGATTACCGCAATGCCTGTCTTGACGTGATCAAGCATAAGACCGAAGTACTTCTCCTGCTCGATGATCTCGTGACGCTCCTTATCGAAGATATTACGAAGACGATTCAGAGTCCTGTTGAACTTACGTCCTCTCCAGCGTTTTTCGTCAAATCTGAAGTTCAGTTCCTTATCTTCAAGAGCATCCAGCATATACGCTACCTTTGCCCTCATCTTTCCAGATGTCACTAAAGAAGTAATGGCAGACGATATCACTATCGCTGCCAGGACAATCAATATGACAGTAGTTATAGTCATCAGATGTTGTACTTCTTCAACTTGGCGTATAATGTAGGTCGGCTTATATTAAGAGACTTGGCAACCATCGAAAGATTACCTCCAAATCGTGCCATTGCAGCCCTGATGGCTTTCTCTTCCGTCTCCTCCAACGTATCAACAGCAGATACAGCCACTGATTCTGCCGCTTTGCTCTGTTGCAGTTCTAGATCATTGACCCCCAAGGTCTCTCCGTCGGAAAGGATGACAGCCTTCTCGATACAGTTCTGCAACTCTCGGATATTGCCGCTCCAGTACTGACACTTGAGAAGATCTTGCGCCTCAGGAGTGAGCCCAGAAACGTGACGGCGATACTTTTCCGCATACTTCTCGATGAACATATTCGCCAGAGGAACAATCTCATCTGTCCTTTCACGAAGAGCCGGAAGGTGAAGATGCATGGTGTTGATTCGATAGTAAAGGTCCTCGCGGAACTCTCCGTCCTTCACCATCTGCTCCAGGTTCTTGTTTGTCGCGCAGATAAGCCTGATGTCAACTGGAATCGCCTTGGTATCTCCGACCCTAGTAATAGTCTTGTTCTGAATGGCCCTGAGAAGCTTTGCCTGCAGATGAAGAGGAATGTTTCCTATCTCATCAAGGAAAAGCGTACCGCCATTTGCCTGCTCGAACTTGCCTATATGATCCGCATGAGCATCAGTGAACGCTCCCTTCACGTGGCCGAACAATTCGCTCTCAAAAAGAGTCTCAGTCAAGGCTCCGGCATCCACGCAGACCATCGGCTTCAAG
>JAFYRK010000040.1 GCA_017559545.1 Bacteroidales bacterium | reverse complement strand
TGGAAAATATGACCGTGGAATGGTGTGGGCAGGCGGTTGGAACATCAATGTCTGCCAGGTTGCATCATGGAATGGATGGGTACAGGAGGAAATGGTAAAGATGGCAGATCTTGGAACTGTTGGCCCACATTATATTGATGTCTATTCCGCTACATATCCTAATATCTGTGCGGATCCGAATCATCCTGCAACTCCAGAGATCATGGCTGAGTATCAGAACAAGATCCTGACTCGTGCAAAGGAACTCATGGGTGGCGCAGCCAGTGAGGGAGCATATGATCATGTCGCAGCAAATATCGACTATATCAATTATGTAGAACGCGACCTGAAGAACCTTTGGGAAGGAACCACTCCATTTGTGACTGATGTATTCCCGTTCTGGGAACTAGTTTACCATGGTATCATTTTCTACAATCCTGACAGGGCGACTCAGAACCACACCCGTGGTAAATGTCTCTACAAGCTCGAGAAGAGCGGTGATCCTCGTTGGATGGAGGGTGACGGCATCGTGGATCCGAAGGTTTCTTTGAAGATCGTTGAGTTTGGAGCACGTCCTATATTCTATACATACAAGTTTGCAGATGTTCCACGTATCAAGCGTGCCTGGGACGAGTATGTTCCTGTGAGACATCTTCAGAAGGAACTTATGACAGGACATGAGACTCTGATGCCGAATGTGTTTATGACAAGTTATGAGGACGGAAGCCGTGTCATCTGCAACTATAACGACACAGTTGTAGAATGGTCTGGAAATCAGGTGCAGCCGATAAGCTATATCCTTATCAATCCTGACGGATCAGTATATGTACCTGAAGCGTTTTAACTGATTATGCGAACAGGAAGAATATTCAGCCTTTTTGCTGTGTACGTGTCACTTGTTGCATGCGGTGCTGGTGGACGTGTATATCTATCCGAACCATCCATGTTATGGAGATGATGCGGCGGAATATGCGCGTCTGACACTTGAAAAGTGCGCTGAACTAGGTGGAGTGGCATCGGAAGGTGGATACGACCATGTTATCCCGACATTGGATTTTGCTCTGTACGTATGTATGTCGTACAAAGATAAGTTGACTACAGCAGGCGAGTTTCCGTTGATTGATGACTATTATCCTATATGGCATGTAATCTACAATGGATATGTCTATTCGTGTCCGTTCTCGAATTCGGTCAATTATCCTGTAAAGAGCCCACAGATGGCAATGAAGATTCAGGAGTATGGCGGACATCCGACATTCTACTATTACGCAGGTCATAGAGATGATGAGAACAATTGGATAGGACGTCCTGGACAGGACCTGTATTGCGAAACACAGGAGGAATTGGAGGCTTCTGCAAAGGCTATCAAGGTCGGATATGACTATATGAAGGAGTATGGCTATCTGCAGTATCTGTTTATCGAGGATCATTGCAGCATTGCAGATAAGGTTTATAAGACTACATATTCAGATGGTACCATTACCATATGTAACTATTCTGATGATCCGTTTGAATACAAGGGAACAATAGTTCCTGCTGAAGACTGGAAAGTAATTAAGAAAAAATAATATGAAGAAAAGTATTGTATTGGGTTTATTGATGCTCGTATCATTTGTGGCTTCGGCGCAGAATGATTGGGAGAATCCTGAAGTCTTCCAGGTCGGTACAGAGCCGTCCAGAGCAACTTATTGGCGCGGTGGCAGCCTCGAGAATCAGCAGTGGAACATGCTTCTGAACGGCACATGGAAGTTCAGGTATGTTCATGAGACAGCAGACAGACCTGCTGATTTCTATGCAGAAGGTTTTGATTGTGCTTCTTGGGATGATATCCAGGTTCCTGGACCATGGGAACTGCAGGGATTCGGAAAGCCCATTTACACCAACATCAAGTATCCGTTCGAGAAGAATCCTCCGTTCATCAAGGGACTCTTTGACAATGGTTCCCCTGTGGGATCATATGTCCGCACATTCACTCTGCCGCAGGAGTGGATGAATGATAATATTTACATCAAGTTCGGCGGCGTGTCTTCTGCATATTACCTCTGGATCAATGGAAAGCAGGTCGGATATGCTCAGGACTCTTTCCTTCCGTCAGAATTTGATATCACTCCATATGTGAAGGCAGGAGAGAACACAGTTGCTCTTCAGGTATTCAGATGGAGCGACGGTTCATATATCGAGGACCAGGACGGATGGAGACTCAGCGGTATCATGAGGGACGTATATGTTCACCATGCTCCGAAGTCTCACATCAGGGATTTCTATGTATATTCCGATCTCGATAAGGAGTATAAGGATGCAGATCTGAATGTGGAAATTGACCTTGCGGGAAAGGTAGATGGTATGAGCCTGGAGGTGCAGTTGTTCGACGGTAAGAAGAAGGTTGCGCAGTTTGGTGCTCCAGTGAATGGCCTGGAGTGTACTCTTTCTACCAAGGTGCTTGCTCCAAAGAAGTGGACTGCAGAAACACCAGATCTGTATAAGGTGGTGATGAAGCTCAAGGATGCTGAGGGAAACGTTGTTGATGAACTTTCATGCAATACTGGCTTCAGAAAGATAGAGATTGATGGCAGACGTTACCTCCTTAATGGACAGGCTGTGAAGATGCGTGGTGTCAACAGGGTTGAACACGATCCGTTTACAGGAAAATATGTTACCAAGGAGAGAGTGTTGGAGGAAGTACTTCTTATGAAGAAGAACAATATCAACACTATCCGTGTTGCTCACATGCCTGCTGTAGAGTGGCTCTGTGAATACTGTGACTATTATGGAATCATGGTGATCGATGAGGCCAATGTTGAGTCTCATGGTATGGGCTATACTCCTGAGTCAATGTCCCACGATCCAAAGTGGGAGGCCGCTCATGTGGCTCGTATCACCAGACTTATCGAAAGAGACAAGAACTACCCTTGCGTGCTTCAGTGGTCTCTTGGAAATGAAACAGATAACGGAGTGAACATCGCTGCTATGTATCATGCGGCAAAGAAGCTTGACCCGACAAGACCAGTTCACTATCATTTTGCAAATGAGCCTCTTTGCTGCGATGTGCTTGGAGGAGGTCTTACAAAGAAGAATCAGTATGCGCTCAGCGGACGCTATGCTTCTGTCCCTGAACTTCAGTCAGTATTGAAGTCAAACGACCATAGACCTTATCTTCTTAACGAGTTCGCGCATTCTATGGGTAATGCGATGGGAAGCCTCAAGGATTATTTCGATGTGTTTGAAAGCAGCGAAGTTTTCGCAGGTGGAACAGTCTGGGACTGGGTTGACCAGGGCATTGCAAGAAGCGTTCAGGATAAGAGTGTTTATGGAATGATGATTCCGGAGTCTGAGCGTGCCGCTGTCAATGAGAAATGCCTCAGACCTGACGGAGGATACTATTGGGCGTACGGTGGTGATTTCGGTGATAAGCCGACAGATAAGAACTTCTGCTGCAACGGTGTCGTTACTCCTGATCTGAGCAACAACTCAAAACTCAACGAGATGCGCAAGGTATTCCAGGAGGTAGAATTCTATGCATCAGACCTTGCTGCCGGCAAGATCGAGGTCTTCAATAAGTTCTATTACAAGGACCTGTCTGAGTATGAATTCAGATGGACACTTCTGAAGAACGGAGTTGAGGTTAAGTCCGGCAAGGTTGGAAAATTCAATCTTGCACCTCGTGCTAAAGGCGTGATTACTCTTCCGGTCGAAAAATGGAAGATGGACCCTTCTGCAGAGTATGCAGTTGTTATCGGCGTTCATACAAAAGCAGCCAAGACTTGGTGTGAGAAGGGCTACAGAGTGGCATGGGAGCAGTTTATTCTGAATGAGTGGGATTTTGCTTCTCAGAGCCTTCAGAAATCATCAGCAGCTCCGCAGGTGACCGAGACAGAGGAGGCTTATGTGATCGAATCGGCAGGCAATATAATTACTTTCAACAAGTCTAAAGGAACTGTCGAGACTATTGTAAAGGGAGATAAGGTCATTATGCAGGAAGGTCCGAGACTTGATTTCTGGCGTGCTCCGATCGATAACGATGGAACAGGACTTAAAGCCCGTTATGTTGATGGCAAGATGCAGGTCGATGGCCAGGGTGGCCGTCTTACCAAATGGTGGGACCGTGCAGGATATCCGTATATGAAGAAGACTGTCAAGGAGATCTCTACAAATACTCTTCTTGGTGAATTCACAATTACAGTTACATCACAGATGGTGTCAAAAGCCAAGGATGCAGGCTTTGATGTCATCGAGACCTTTACCTTCAATAATGAAGGTCAGTTTGTGCTCAACTGCGACATAAAACCATATGGTAAACTTGTGGAGGTAGCAAGAATCGGTTATGAGATGATCATGCCTAAGGCTCTAGACTGCTTCGAATGGTACGGTAGAGGCCCTCTGGATGCATATGTTGACAGAAAAGACGGTGCAGCTCTCGGCCTTTACAAGGGTACAGTGGATGAACAGTTCGTCAATTATATTTTCCCACAGGAAAACGGTAATAAGTATGATGTCCGCTGGGTATCGCTCTCTGACGCTTCAGGTGCAGGACTGTCTGTATCAGGAAAACAGCCATTGGAGGCTAACGTAAGACATTATACGACTATGGAGCTTGCTGAGGCCCTCCATCCATATGATCTGACACCTATCGACGGTTCTGTCCTTCATATAAATTACAAGATGGCCCCACTTGGTAATGAAAGCTGCGGACCACGTCCATTGGAGCAGTACATCCTTTATCCGGAGCCATGGAACTTTACTATTATGTTTAAGCTAAAGTAATAATATAATGGAAATCAAGAAAATGTTCTTTACCATAGCATTGATTGCAACGTTCTTCTCATGTTCAGAACCTATTGATGCACCCCAGAATCCAGAGACTGAACCTTCGTTCGGAAACGTGCAGCTTGAGGTTACCATCGCTGACAAGATAGATTCCAAGACTGTGGCATCCGATAATGGTGATACGTATTCCGTTACATGGACAGGAACTGAGAAGGTTTCTGTGAACGGAGTTGAATCCCAGTCTATCACAGTTGACGATAAGAACCCTAAGTGTGCGGTGTTTACTTTCAATAAAGTTGAGGCACCATATGCCAGTGTTTATCCGGCTGCAGCATGCATAAGTGTATCTGGAAAGACAGGAACATTGTTCCTCCCGGGAGAGCAGAAATATATCTCAGGCTCATTCGATCCAGATGCAGCGCTGATGCTTGGATATAGCGGACAGGAAGGCAAGTTGGAATTTCATCATGCTGTATCTTATCTTTCCTTGAATATCAAGTCATCGGATTCAACACCATTCAAATCAATATCAGTATCAGGCAATCTGGCTGAAAGCATGAGCGGTGAGTTTGTTGCGGACTTCAATACCCTTACCTTATCAAACGATGATAAGGACGCAAGTACCATCTCGGTGATAGGTGATGCTGAAGGCATTGCCTCAAATGCTGTGGTAATGGTGGCAATACCGGCTCGCACATATACAGAAGGAATTTCTGTTACCCTGAAGGATATGGAGGGGCAGACACGTATCTTGAAGTCATCTGTCAGCTTCCCTGCAGTTGCCGGAACCGTATATCATACAGAATTGGCAATAGAGACCGGCAAGATTTCGATAGACGGACTTAAAGATATGCCGGTTATTCCACTCGACCCTTCAATCTGGGACGGTTCATTTGCGGATAAGTTCGCAATGACCGATGCCCAGGAACGTTATTGTGTAGCCGATGACAAACTGGAGCTGTCTGCTACCTTCTCGGTTGATCTTCCATGTGAACTTACTGTGCCGGCAAATGCCTCTTCGTTTGTGGGTATGTTCAATACAAAACACTATTCAAATAGTGTCCTCCTGCCGTCAGATATGTATACATGCAGTTGCAGTAAGGAGGGAGACCAGCTTAGTCTTGTACTTGAGGTCGATCAGGATAAGGTATATGCTTCTTCAAGCGAGAAATCATATGTTCTTCCACTTCAGGTTACTACTGGAGATGTAGCTGTATCTGATGTGTTCTATGCCTTCGTTCCGACATACACAGTTGCAAACGGAATGGTGACTGTCCACTTGAGCAGTTATGCCACAATGGATATTTATTATTCTGATTCGTCAAATGACAAGGCTGTAATCTATTGCCCAGGTGGCGGTTATTCAAATACTTCACTTCCTGATATGGACACCAATCCTGTTTTCAAGGGTGCCGGAGTCACTACAGGAGTTCTCTGGTATAGAAGACCGACGGCAGAGTGGCAGGGAAAGAAAGAACTGCCGTTGACAGATGTTACAGATGCATTGGCAGTGCTCAAGGCTCATTCTTCAGAGTGGGGCGGTTATACAAAGTACGGTACGGCAGGTCGCTCAGCAGGTGGTCATCTGGCAGCCGTATCCGCAGCCTATCATAAAGATGAGTTTGATTTCCAGATACTTCTCTATCCGGTGATCACTATGGAGCCGGGCAAGACTCACAATGGCTCGCTCAAGAACTTCCTTGGCTCGGAGTCTCCTTCGCGTGCACTTATTGATGCATGGTCAGCTGAGAAACTTGTTACGGCAGATACGCCAAGAGCATATGTGGGATATTCGACTAATGACAGCGTCGTGCCTCAGACTTACAATGGTAAGGCAATGTGCACAGCTTTGAAGCAGGCTGGAGTCGAGCATTGTGCGAAAGAATATGCTGAAGGTGGACATTCAATCAATTGGCCTGACTTCCCGTCATGTCTGCATGACTGGTTGAAGACTTTTTAATTGAAAGAAAAATGGGTATAAAGAAAATCGCTGTTGCAGTGATTATGGCAGTATGTTGTGCCTGCACTGCAGAACTGGACTCTACAAAGGAATATGTTCAGCTTGCGGCTACCATATTTGATAAGATCGATTCAAAGACCACCGCATCAGATGAGGGAGATAAATATTCCGTTACATGGACCGGCACGGATATAGTGTCAGTAAACGGTCAGCAGTCTCAGGCCATTGAAGTTGATGTAGATAATCCAAAACGTGCAGTCTTTACCTTTGGAGTCGTTACACCTCCGTATTCCAGCGTATACCCTGCTTCAGCTTGCAAAAGCGTGTCAGGAACAACAGGAACAGTATACCTGCCGTCAGAGCAGAAATATGTTTCTGGATCGTTTGACCCGGATGCAGCATTGATGATAGGATATAGCGAAGAAGAAGGTAAAGTCACTTTCAGTCATGTGGTGTCGTATATGTATATAAATGTCATGACTCCTGGTGCCGTGCCGGTTACATCGATATCTGTTAAGGGCAATGGGTCGGAGAGGATGAGTGGGGATTTCTCTGTGGATTTCAAGACTAAGGAGGTGTCGAGCGATGCAACTGACGGCAGTAGTGTTACTATAACAGCGGGAACTGATGGCATTCCTTCCGGTAAGTCTGCGATGATTGCGATTCCTGCGAGAACTTACGGGAAAGGTGTTACCATTACAGTTAGATACGGTAATGGTAAGGTAAAGTCGCTTAAGTCGTCGAGAACTTTTCCTGCTCATGCCGGAGTTGTCTATTATACCGAAGTCGTGCTTCCTGATGACAGAATGTTCATTGAAGGACTTGGAGATATGCCGATAGAGTCAATGGATACATGGTTTGAGGAATGTGTAATCAGTACTTCTGTAAGAAAAACTCTTTCTCTTACTCCGTTCATTGAACTCAACCAGTCGCTTGGTGAACTCAATTCTCATGCTGATGTACATGAAAGATCTTCTCTGAAGATGATGTACAGCACTCTTCAGGTCAAAGGAAAGGATGACGGATACAGATACCCTCATTATGCGCGTATCCGCAAGATGTCTGACGGATCATACATCCAGATGTGGCAGACTCCGTCTGATGAAGATGCATCCAATGGCAACAAGAATGGTAAGGATGTTTATTATTCATTGAGTAAGGATTTCAAGACCTGGAGCACTCCTACGGAACTCTTTAAGAGCAAGAATGTATATTATGATATCTTTAATCGTGATACCAGACATTACTCAAACGGCAATGGTATAGTGCTTTCGAACGGCGATTTTCTTGCTGTTGCCTGCTTCCGTGCTCCGGAAATCTATAATAATGAGTCATATAAGTCTTATCAAGGTCTAGCCATCAGACGTTCAACTGATTGCGGTAAGTCGTGGAGTACCGAGCAGATCATATATAACGGTCCGTGCTGGGAGCCTCATCTTATGGAGGTTGAGGAAGGCGTGATCCATTGTTATTTTGCTGAAAGCCGTCCTTGGATCAGTGGAAGCCACTCGGGAACATCGCTTGTGACATCAAATGATGGCGGTTCATCATGGTCACCTGCAGTGGGCAGCGAACCATACCGTGTAATGCGTAAGAAATGGTACAGCGAGAAGGATAATACTTATTTCTACACAGACCAGATGGCTGTAGGTATCAAGTTGAACGGCACATCTCAGCTTGCCTTCGCAGTTGAATGTGTAGATTCAAGAAATACTTCTAACCAGGAGACCCTGTCTTCATCTGTCGTTTATTCGCCGGAGAACGGACAGTGGAATTATCTTCAGGGTGATGAGGAAGCCTCGTGTGACAGAATAGATAAAGTCGGTGCTGGTGGAGCTCCATATCTAGTGCAGTTCCATTCGGGTGAGACGATTTTTTCATACTCAGCCTCCTCTGACTTGAAGATGTACTACAAGGTTGGTGATGAAAAGGCTTCAGACTTTACATCTAAGTCTCGTCTTCTGTTGCCATATAAGGGCAGCTGGGGCGGAATGGAAATAGAATCTCCACATACATTATTAGCCAGCCGCTATTCATCAGATAATGACGTACCGGCACTATCACATGCCCGTTTCGCCTTGAACCATAATATTACGGCTTCTTCTGGAGTACACAAGGCTGATGGAGATAATTCGGATTGGAAGAATACAGATGAGGCTCTTTATGTTGGCTCAATTTCAGCAAACTGGGCAACATTGAGATGTTCACAAGATAGTGATAAAGTCTATTTCCTTATAGAAGTTTCTGATGAGTATATTTCATCTAAAGATTATGTGACTTTGACATTGGCAGGTGAAACTGAAGACAACAAGATTCCATACGGAGCAAGAAGTATAAAAGTCCATCCAAGCGGACAGATTTATACAGAAAGATATTCTTCTGTATGGGAAGAATCAGAAATGGGTGCGGTCGTAACCGTTGCTTATGATGGTGAGATAGATGAGGACGGAGGAGATAACGGATATATAGTTGAAATGGAAATCTCACGATCATCGTTACCTATATCAGACGGACGCTTGCTTGTGAATTTTGCGATGACTGATTGGGAATCAGGATGGGATTCTGAAGGTGAGTTTGATGATTACAAGACGGATGCAATATCCTCATCGTCAACAGAAACATCAAGCTGGATTGAAGTAACAGGTATTTAAAATCAGGAATTATTATGAAACAATGTTTCGTTCTATTGTCGATTGCAGTCCTGCTTGCCGGATGTACAAAGGGTGCATATGTTACATCGGAACCTTTCGGCAAGCTTTCGACTGGTGAGGAAGTTACCATATGGCATATGGTAAACCGTAATGGGGCATCTATGGATGTGACTGATTATGGTTGTCGCATTGTCAGAATCTGCATGCCTGACCGTAACGGAAAGATGGATGATGTTGTTGTCGGTTATGGTGACCTTGAATCTTTTGAAAAGAAAGACCGCTTCCTAGGTCCTGTCATCGGCCGTTTCGGCAATCGCATTGATAACGCATCTTTTATACTTGACGGTGTAAGATATGATGTTGATGCAAATGAGCGCTTTGACGGAGAACCGGTGCAATGCCATGGCGGTAGAATGGGATTTGACAAGTTCGTGTGGGAAGGAGAAGTAGTTGAAGGACAAGATAGGGTCGGAGTGAGATTTCATCGTCTCAGCCCAGATGGAGAACAGGGATTTCCAGGAAACATGCACGCTTATGTCACATACTGGCTGACTGATGACAATGTCGTGAAGTTGGAGTATGAGGCTACGACAGACAAGCCGACAGTTGTGAACTTGTCTAATCATACATATTTCAATCTTCGAGGCAGTGAAGGCTGTTATGTCATGGAGCATCTGCTTCAGGTTGAGGCTGATACATGCGTCCAGAACAACACTCACTTCTGTCCGGACAAGCTTCTGCATGTCCAGGGCAGCCCGTTTGATTTCAGACAGCCTCAGAGAGTCGATTATAGATTGGATATGCCTAACGAACATCTTCGTATCATGAAAGGCATGTCGGCCTGTTGGGTCATACGTGACTGGGACGGAACTTTGCGCAGGGCTGCAGATCTTTATGACAAAAAGTCTGGTCGTGGCGTAGAGACATGGACAACAGAACCTACTCTTCTCACTTTTACTGGTCGTACTTTCAGCGCAGAGAAGTATCCGAATGGCAAATATGGACCTATCGAGAAATTCGGAGGAATGCTACTGGAAACAATCCATTTTCCGGACTCTCCGAACCAGTCCCGTTTCCCAAGTACGGTTCTCCGTCCAGGCGAAACATACCATTCAGAAACAGAGTATCGTTTTTATGCTAAATAAATAAACTTAATATAATTATGGCAAGAAGTATTCTAATTACAGGATCGTCACACGGCATCGGTGCCGGATGTGCAATTGCATTTGCCCGTGATGAGCAGGCAAATATCGGTATTTGCGGAAACAAGAATCCAGAAGGCGCTCAGGAGATCGCAAGACAGTGCGAGGCTTATGGCTCCAAGACAAAGATATATTTAGGTGATGTGGGAAGTCATGATTTCTGCAAGGAGATCATGGAGGACTTCATCAAGACCTTCGGTAAAATTGATGTCCTCATCAATAATGCCGGTGGTGCGCTTCAGATTCCGGGCGGTCCTAAGGGCGAGTTCAAGGACATGCCTATGGAGTATTGGGACAGCCAGATGAATCTCAATCTCAATAGTGCAGCATATCTTTCACGTTATGCAGTGGAGGATATGATTGCGAAGGGAACAGAGGGCCGTATCGTCAACATTTCATCTGTTCACGGTCAGGTGACATGGGTACATCGCCGTATGCTTCCATATTCTGCAGCTAAGGCTGGACTCAATATGTTCACCAAGGCTCTCGGAGTAGAGGTGGCTAAATACGGCATCCGTGTGAACTGCGTCGCTCCTGGTCTGATCTTCACTAAGCTTGTTGACCGTTATTCTAAAGAGAACCTTGTGTCTTTCTCACATAAGATTCCTGTAGGTCGTGGTGGCCAGGTTGAAGAGATCGTACCAATGATCCAGTTCCTGTCAGATGTCGAGAAGGCTCGTTTCATCGTTGGTCAGGTAATCTGCGTGGATGGTGGCCAGTCATGCGACGGCTCTATCGAATCAATGAACTTTACATTAGGTGAAGAATAATATGGCTCTCAAAAGTCAATGGGAATTCAGTCAGGCGAGCGAGTGCCGCCGAGGACTGATGTGTGGAATGGGCTATTCTGCAGAGGAACAGGCCAAACCACGTATTGCTGTTGTCAATTCATGGAATGAGTATAACCCCGGTCATGTTCACCTGAAGCAGGTGGCAGAGAGGGTGAAGGCTGGTATCCGTGATGCCGGTGGTCTTCCTATAGAGGTGATGACCACTGCAATCTGTGACGGAATGGTCGAGAAGGATCCTAAATATATCGAGGTTCCGAGCCGTAACTGCATCGCTGACCAGGTGGAACTTACTGTCGAGGGTAATTTCTTCGACGGAATGGTTCTCCTTTCGACATGCGACTCTATCGTTCCGGGCCATCTTATGGCAGCTGCCAGACTTGACATTCCTGCCATTATGGTAACAGGAGGTTATATGCCTCATGGAATATGCCGTGGTAAGGAAGTCATCCATATTCACGCCCAGGATCAGGTAGGAGCGATGGAGGCCGGCAGAATCGATCCTGAAGAATACAATGATCTCATCGAGCACTCATGGGGTTCATGCGGAGGCTGTACTTCAATGACTACGGCCAATTCGATGTGTATGGTAGCCGAGGCGCTCGGTATGTCTCTTCCAGGCAACTCGACTGTCGCAGCGACTTCAAGCGAACTTTATCAGATAGCATACAAGGCCGGTCGTCGTATCATGGGACTTGTAGAGGAAGGCGTTACGGCAAGGAAGATCATCACTCCGAAGTCTGTTCGCAATGCCATCAAGATGGATATGGCGCTTGCTGCTTCAGCCAACCTTATCCTTCATATTCCAGCAATCGCACATGAGGCAGGCTATGACGAGCCTTGGTGGAAGTATTTCGATGAAGCATCTAATGAGATTCCGCTTCTGGCGCATATCGTTCCGAGCGGTGCAAGATATTCAGTTCATGATCTCTGCCTTGCCGGTGGAATGCCAGCAGTCATAAAGGAACTCCTTCCAAAGCTTGACGGAGACTGTCTGACAGTTACAGGAAAGACTCTTGCAGAGAACGTGAAGAATGCCAAGGTATATAACCGCAATGTGATCCACACTCTTGACAATCCGGTCATGAAGATGCCGGGAATCGGCGTGCTTTATGGCAATCTGGCTCCGGAGGGTTCTATCATCAAGATTGCTGCTGTTCCTGAGAACCTTATGACCTTCAAGGGCCCTGCTCGAGTATTCGATGAGCTGGATGATGCTCTGAATGCACTTAAGGCAGGCCAGATCAAGGAAGGAGATGCTTGCGTGCTCCGTTTCCTCGGACTCAAGGGACGTTTCGGAACGACTGCGTTTACTTTCCAGGAGATGCTCAAGGGACGTAAGGAACTCTATGAGTCCTGCGCCGTGATTACTGACGGCCGTTTCTCGGGTGGTACATCAGGACTTTCGATCGGTTACGTGTCCCCAGAGGCTGCTCTTATGGGACCTCTCGGTCTTATCAAGGACGGTGACATCATCACTATCGACATTCCGAACCGCAGGATTGATGTCGATGCTGATCTTGAGTCACGCAAGAAGGACTTCAACTGGAAGTTCGACGGATCGAAATATCCTCGTTTCCTGAATCTTTTCGTTAAAAATGTAGGCTCCATGGCTCATGGAGGAATCTGGGAATAGTTTGAAAGTCCTCGGACTTTCATGCCAGTCCAGGCTCGAAGCAAAGCGAAGAAATGGACTGGATAAAATATATGATAAATGATAGTAGCAATTATACGCGGCTTTGAGCCGGATATATGCCTCAGACTTACAGAGGCATATGTAAAGGGTGGAATCAATATGGTGGAGGTGACCTTCAACCAGAAGGCTCCCCAGACATGGAAGGACACCGCAGCAGCGATCAAGGCGATCAAGAGCAGTTTCGGTGATGTGGTGAAGGTCGGTGCAGGTACTGTCCTGACAGAGGAGCAGCTGACCATCTGTGAGGATGCCGGTGGAGAATACATGGTCACTCCTAACGTCAATGTGGAACTTATAAAGAAATGTGTTGCGGACGGTCTTATGGCCATGCCTGGTGCACTTACTCCGTCAGAAGCGGTTGCGGCCTGGAACGCTGGGGCAAGCTATGTGAAGCTTTTCCCTATCGGCGTACTCGGTCCTGAATACGTCAAGGCGGTAATGGCTCCGCTGTCGCATATCCCTTTCCTTGCCGTGGGAGGCATAGGCCCGGACAATGTGGCCGATTACATCAAGGCCGGTTGCGTTGGCGCCGGCGTAGGTGGAAACCTTACAAATAAAGAATGGATTGCTGCCGGCGAGTGGGACAAGATCACAGCCACAGCCGAAGCGCTTGTCAGAAATTCAAAAATCTAAATCATGAAAGTAGTAACATTCGGAGAAATAATGATGCGTCTGAATCCTGAGGGATATCAGATGTTCTATCAGGCAGAAAAATTTGAAGCTTCATATGCAGGTGGTGAGGCTAATGTCGCAGTATCGCTTGCAAATTATGGCATCGAGTCATCGTTCGTGACAAAACTTCCAGATAACCCACTCGGAGAGTGCGCAAGAAATGCGGTTCGTCATTTCGGTGTAGACACAAAGGATATCGTTTGGGGCGGCAAACGTCTTGGTCTTTACTTCGTAGAGAAGGGTGCTTCACAGCGTCCTTCAAGAGTGGTTTATGACCGTGCAGACTCATCAATCGCAACTGCAAAGCGCGAGGATTTCGACTGGGCGAAGATCTTTGAAGGTGCAGAGTGGTTCCACTTTACAGGTATTACTCCTGCTCTCGGCGGTGAGATGCCTGCTGTATGTCTTGATGCACTCAAGTATTGTCGTGAGCATGGCATAACAGTTTCATGCGACCTTAACTACCGTGGAAAGCTTTGGACAAAGCAGGAGGCTGGTCGCGTGATGGCTGAGCTTGTTCCTTATGTTGATGTGCTTATCGCCAATGAGGCTGACGCTGCCGACGTTTTCGGTATCGTAGGTGAAGGCAGCGATGTGGAGTCAGGTAAGCTCAATAAGGAGGGATATGTATCAGTAGCCGAGCAGCTCGTTGAGCGTTTCGGTGTGAAGAAAGTAGCTATCACTCTCCGTACTTCGCTTTCAGCATTTGATAACCTCTGGGCTGGTATGCTTTACGATGCTGCAACAAAGAATGCTTGCTTCTCAACAGAATACAAGGTTCACATTGTTGACCGCGTTGGCGGTGGCGACAGCTTCGGTGGCGGACTCATCTATGCGCTGATCGCAGGAAAGGACACTCAGGGAGCGATTGATTTCGCTGTGGCAGCAAGCTGTCTCAAGCATTCTATCGAGCACGACTTCAACCTTGTGAAGGTCAAGGATGTCGAGGCTCTCGCAGCAGGAAACGGAACAGGTCGAGTTCAGAGATAATGAAGGTCGTCAGCGACATATATATAATCGGCGGCGGTCTTGCCGGATGGAGGGCAGCCGAGGCGGCTGTATCTGGTGGTGCATCTGTCACCCTGGTGGCCAATGGTGTCGGCAACTCTCCTGACATCCACGCACTCAATTGTCCGGTACTTCCTGAAGACTCTGTCCAGCAGTTCATTGATGATACTCTTTCAAGCGGAAAGTACCAGAACGATCCTGCGCTGGTGGAAGCCATGTGCCAGGAGTCTGTACATCTGAAGGAAGAGTTTGATTTTGATGATACGATAATCCGCCCTCTTGGCAGCACAGTTCCGAGATGTGTGTCGATAAAACACGCCATCGGCGCTATTGCACTCGGCGATATAAAGAGACGTCTGAAGGATAAGGTCGTTGTCGAAAATCGTACAATGACTGTCGAGGAACTCCTGGAAATCCGTGCGAAGTTCCCTGATATGAAGATAATCATTGCCACAGGAGGCTGGTGCGGAAAATATGACTTCTCGACCAATCCGTCCTATCTGAAAGGAGATGGTCTGGCTATGGCTGAGGCTCTCGGTGGAGCACTTATGGATGTCGATATGGCTCATGTCCAATATGAGCCTACAGTGCGTGTAGAGGGACCAAGGAGAGGCATACCGGTGATTACGACTCTTCTTTATGAAGGAGCGAGGCTGCTGAATATGGAAGGAAAGGAGTTCCTGGGTGATGCCAGACTGAACAAGGATGAACTGTCCAAGGCCATCTTTGACCAGGGAGGCTATGCGTTCTATGACCTGACTGATGTTCCGGATGAGAAGATTCTGGAATGCAGGATGGATCTGTCGGAGCGCATGATCAAGGTGGCTCCTGCCCCGCATTCGTCACTGGGTGGCATAGTGATAGACTCAAGATGCCATGTTCTTGCGTCTGACGGATCTATAGTACCTGGACTCTTCGCATGCGGAGAGGTTACCGGAGGTATACACGGCTTGAACAGACTCGGCGGTAATGGTGGCACGGTAGCCATGGTGTTCGGCACAATTGCCGGACGCGAGGCTGCTTTAGAAGTTAAAAACTAAATGACGTATTGAGCGAAGCGAAGGCAAGTCCCCTTCCCGAGGAAGGGGATTTAGGGGAAGGGTAACGTGGATGTCATGTCATGTCGCCTGCACAACCTTCAAAAAAGCTTTCAGTTTTAGAAACGATGTTAAAAGAAATTACATTTATAGACATGAAACCGGAAGAATTACGTTGGAAAGGTGATCCTTACTGGATTGATGTAAGAAAAGCTGGCGAGTTCCTGGGGCTTGCCGACAAGACTGTGCTTCATGCCGGTCCGCCGATCGAATATGATAGGATGTGTCTTGGACATCAGCGCAGCATGGTCAACGCATGCTTCTTCGAGGGTTGGGCAAAGACAGAAGAGGAAGCAGTGAGCATGCTCAAGTCTGGTGAAGTCAAGGTCGAGGCTGCATATGATTATGCCACAAACGGTTCAGGATATGGAATCATCACCAAGTCGGTACCTCTTCTGATTGTAGAAGACCGTGAGACTGGCGGTGTTGCCGGACTCTTCCCAGCAGAGGGTAAGTTCGGCGGCGGATTCTGCGGATGGGGCGTATATTCGGAAGAGATAGCAGCTAATCTTAAGTGGATTGGAGATGAACTTCTTCCGCCTCTTGTTGCCGTTCTCAAAGAGGTCGGTGGATTCCCTATGAAGGAACTGTTCCATGAGGCTCTCCGTATGGGCGATGAACTCCATTCGTCGCAGAAGGCAATCGATGCACTGTTTACAAGGGCTATCATCCCTTACGTGCTTAAGTGTGAGAACAAGGATGACTTGCTGGAATATTTTGCAACGACTAACCGCTTTACCCATAATTTCGGACAGGCAGCCAGCCGTGCTCTGCTGCTTGGACTTGAAAAGCAGGGAGTGAAAGGCCTCATGACCGCAGCCGGAGGTAACGGAGTTGATTATGGTATCAAGGTGGACGGTGTATGGCATGTGGCCCCGTCTCCTATGATTATTGGTCCATATCTGACACCTGGAGCTAAGAAGGAAAATCAGCTTCCATGGATCGGCGATAGTTCTGTCGTGGAATGCCGCGGCTGGGGTGGAACCATCCGTCCTATCAATCCGGATTTCGGAGTCGAAGGAGAGGGACTGGTCATAAACGGCGGTATGATGGATGTGAACGGCGGATGGATGGGCGCAGGATCTACCCGTATGCCTTTATCTGTAAATGAGATTTTATGAAAGGATTAGATATATTGGAACATAGCGGCATCGAGTATCGCCGTCTTGTGAATAATGCCAAGTGGACTCTTGCTTCGCTTAATTGGGCGCCTCGCTTTGACGAAAGCAATGTCTGTGAACTTGAGAGACATAATCTCACTGATGAGACCTTCGTGCTTCTGAACGGCAAGGCAACCCTTCTGGTTGGAGAAAAGGCTGAGAGGGTCGAGATGGAGCCGCTGAAATATTATAATGTACGCGCAGGCATATGGCATCACATCATCGTTTCTGAGGACGCTCGTGTGCTTGTAGCCGAGAATGCAAATACATCAAAGGATAATACTGAATACCTGTCTCTGGCAACAAGTGAGGTCTTCAGAAAGTATCCTGAATTCGAGGAGGTTCTGCTTGACACCTACCTTCTGAAAGTGCCTTTCGGACCGGTGTGGACAGGAATAATTCTTATCAAGGGAGAAAAGAATATCCTCATTGACTCATCTCACCTTGAGCCTGAAAGCTATCTCATTCCAGCTTTGGAGAAGTTGGGTATGAAGGTCAGTGACATCGATTGGCTGCTGAATACCCATGTTCATGGTGACCATATCGGAGGGCATCATTCTCTTGTCACAAAATACGGTTTGAAGACAGCGACTATAGAAACTTCAGCAGATGCACTGCGTGATCCTGTAAAGGTCGCAATTCGCGTCAGAACCCGTTTTCCAAAGAATTCACCGGCACCTCAGAGCTACCTCAAGGGCGTAGAACCTGATAAAGTCTTGGCTGAAGGAGAGTTGCTGGAAGGACGTTTCTATGCGCTCGCAACTCCGGGACATGACGACGACTGCCTCACATGGGTTGACACAAAGACCGGAACTGCCTTTACCGGAGACTCGATCCAGGCGAACGGAACTCCATGTCAGGGTGTCGGTTTTTATAGAGACAAGAATGCATATCTAGGCAGCCTGGATAAACTGTCAGAGGCAAAGCTTGAGAATATCGTCTGCGGGCATGACTATGACGGCATCGGCAGTGTGATCAAGGGAGCCGATGAGGTGTCTGCCGTACTTCAGTATTGCAAGGACCGTGTGGCATTATACGACAGCAAGATAAAGGAAAATGTCGCATCAGGAATGACTGTCGAGGATGAACCTGTAGCAATGGCCTTGAAACTCATCGGAGAGGTAGGCTGCGGAATGCCTGACCAGCTCTTCCTTGCTCTTCATACCGTGAATGAACACTTAAAATAACCTATAAAGAATGAACTATATTGATTACATTGTGATGGCCGCGTTCTTTGCGGTACTTTTCCTTATTCCGGCGATTTCTGCCATGAGATCGAAATCAAAAGGAGCGAATGAGTATTTCAAGTCTGCCGGAACGATGCCCTGGTGGCTCATCGGAGTTTCCATGGTAGCTGCTACAACAAGTACCAACAGCGCGAACCTCTTTACAGAAATCATCCGCGAAGACGGACTCAGCGGCAACTGGGCATGGTGGGCTTTCCTTCTTACCGGAATGCTTACAGTCTTTGTGTACTCAAAACTGTGGGTGCGTTCGGGTGCCACAACCGACATTTCCTTCTACGAACTTCGTTATTCCGGCAAGCCTGCAGCGTTCCTGCGCGGTTTCAGAGCAATCTACCTCGGAGTCATCTATAACCTGGTCGTTACTGCTACCGTACTTCTGGGAGCCGTAAAGATCGGAGTTGTCCTATTCGGAATCTCTCCTGCAGTCATACTTACCGTAACTGCTGTAGTATCCATCATCTATACAACTTTGTCGGGAATCAGAGGTACCATCTACACTGACTTCTTTATGTTTGCAGTAGTGATGGGTGGAGCTTGTGCAGTCATGTATTACGGTGTCAATCATCCTGATGTAGGAGGATGGTCAAACCTCATGAGCAACCCTGAGGTGACTTCACGCCTGAACTTCTTCCCGTCTCTTTCAAATAAGGAGGCATTTATCGCAATCTTTATAATCCCGGTAGCAGTACAGTGGTGGAACGTATGGTATTCGGGATCCGAGCCAGGTGGTGGAGGATATATAGTCCAGCGTATGCTTACTGCAAAGAGTTCAAAGCATGCTGTAGGAGGAACATTGTTCTTTAACCTTCTCAACTATGCAATCCGTCCTTGGCCTTGGTACATAGCGGCATTCGCATCGCTTCTGATCTTCCCTGACCTTGCTTCTATCCGTGAAGCCTTCCCGAATGTGGATCCTTCTCTGGTGGGCGACGATATGGCATACCCTGCTCTTATCAGCATTGTTCCGAACGGATGGTATGGACTTGTTGCAGCATCTCTGATGGGAGCACTTTTCTCTACTATTTCAGCGCAGCTTTCAATGGGAGCGAACTACGTTACCAATGACGTATGGAAACGTTTTGTAAGAAAGGATGCAAGCGATAAGGAACTTATTCTCGTCGCACGAGTGTCATCAATCGTTCTGATTATCCTCGGCTCACTGATGGTATCTCTTATCGAGAGCGCAAAGTCAGGCTTTGACCTTATGGTCCAGATAGGTGCAGGCACAGGTGTGATCTTCCTTCTCCGCTGGTTCTGGATGCGAATCAATGCATGGACTGAGATCGTGGCGATGGCAGTGTCGTTCCTTTGTGCTGTCTTCTTCCAGATCGTATGGCCACACATCAGCGACGTAACGCTTCTTTTCTACGAGAAACTCCTCTGGACTATCGGTGTGACAACTGTTGCATGGCTTGTCGTAACATTCCTTACAAAACCTGAGAAACCTGAGGTCATCGCAAACTTCAAGGCGCAGGTACGTGCAGACGGACGCGACGTCGGCAAGGGACTCCTCAAGATGTTCATCGCTTCAATCGCAATCTTTGCCTTCATGTGGGCGGTCGGAGCAATTATCGGTGGCGTAAAATAAATCTGTCAGATGAAAATAGGTCTTTTCATACCATGTTATGTCGATGCTCTGTATCCGGAGGTCGGGGTTGCTTCATATAAGCTGCTCAAGACTCTAGGACTGGATGTCGATTATCCCTTGAATCAGACATGCTGCGGCCAGCCTCAAGCCAATGCCGGTTTCGAGTCTATGGCCGTATCGCATGCGGAACATTTTGAGGAACTGTTCAGGGAATACGATTATATAGTAGGGCCTTCGGCATCATGCGCAGCATTTGTTCGTATTAATTATCCGCAGCTGCTTCATGGAAAGCATGAGTGTGAGTCTGCAGGCAAGATTATGGACATCGTT
>JAFYRK010000039.1 GCA_017559545.1 Bacteroidales bacterium | reverse complement strand
TGGCACCTCGGAGAATGCCGTCTATACTCAAATTTGGATTGCAGTATGCTCGTTCCTCATTCTTGCACTTGCCAAGAAAAAGTTAGGGCTAGAGCAATCATTGTATACAATTTCTCAAACGTTAGGTTTTGTGTTATTTGAGAAAGTGCCTATAAATCAATTGTTTAACAAAAATCAAAATTCCGTTTCTACTGACGAATATCCTAACTTATTCAGTATGAGTTAGTTTAAACGGGACAGCATTGAAAGAAACTATAAATAGCGCTTATGGATTATCAAGAAGTATATCTAGTAAATCTATTATTAAGATTCACGGGGATATGGCGAATCCGAAGTATGAATTTGATGGCGATAAAAATCTAAAATATATAATAGCAAAGGAAGATTATGATACATATCAGGGCAAACATGAACCCTTTACGAGTTTGATGAGATTGTCGATGCTCCAAGGACGATTCTGTCTGATAGGCTTTTCTGGAAGCGACCCGAACTACTTGAGTTGGTTGCAATGGATGAAAGATGTTTTGGATAAGGATGGAGAAGATTGTGAATCAAAAGACTATACAAAAGTTTTTCTAATACTTTTGCAAAAAGAAGAGATCGAACCTGCACGTGAGCTGTTTTATAAGAATCATCATGTGCAAGTTTTGAATTTGTCGGATAAGGATGTTATTGAAGAATTGTTCGACAATCGTGTTTCGAATGATAGGAGTTTAAATGGTGATGATGCCTCTGAGAGCGAATTTACTCCTTCTCCTAAAGAATTACTCATCCAGTTATTTAAGTATCTTCAACGTACTCCGTATGTAGGTAGACAGCATATTAAGTCTTCGTACAATTCATTGTGGTCAGATGTTGCCAGGGCTGTGAGGAATGGTGAGGATTGCTCAACAAATTTATCTCAGATATCTAAAGAGCGTAGTCAATTGGGAGCGCCTAAATTGATTCATTATCAATATGATGTGGTGACTCATTTACTTGGGCCAAAAGTTGAGTGGAGTGAAAGTAAACAGCGGGCTTTCACTATGGCTATGGATGACTGTGGGTTGCTTCCATTTCTCCTGACAACAGAACAGATAAATAGAGTGCCGAATTTACCTCAAGATGTTATATGGAATCGCTTACAACTAAGGCAGAACACCTTTGCTTGCGATAATGTCGATGAGATAAATTCTGATTCGGATGACACTATGTACGAAATAGTTTTGAGATATGCTTATTCATTGGATTTTACGTCGCTGAAAAAAACATTATATAAGTGGAAACCAACAGGTCTTTGGAGGCTAATGAGGGACTCTGTGTGTTATCTTTTTGACAGACAGGGTGTTGTGGATTCCTTTGATCAATATATCAGTTCAACAGAAAGTGTTATTAATAAATATAAGGCATCAATACTATGCAACGCGATTTCTGGTGAATACCCGGAACGTTATCCTTTAGGAGAGTATTGGACTATGGGCTTAGATGGTATTAATGATGTTGCCCAATATATTGCTCAACAAGCTCAGTTGAAAGATAAGAAACTATTCATATATGGACAAACAGAAAAGTCGGTTTGTTTGAACCCATCAAATCGTGAGTTAAGGGAGAGTTTAAGATTGCTTCAGTATTTTGCAAAAGAGGGATTTATGCCAACTATGCAAATTACGACGTTGTTATCTGCCTGGGACTGGTACCAATGCTTTATTAATATTTTTGAAATATTTCCTTATCCGTCATTGTTCTATACATTGGGTTATCATGATCAGAAATTATCACGAAAAGTAGGACAGGAATATGCATATTCGGATGCGCTGAAGAGTGAATTGCCTGATATTCAGCGATCCTTATTGGATGCTATAGGAAATGAAGATACTCCAAACACATTTAGGCAGTCTTTGTTGTTGATATCAAAAGAAATATACTGTGCACTTGAAGAGGAATGTTGGTTTGATTTGTTTACATCAAATGTTCTATTGCCTTATTTGCAGAATTTAACTCCATCGTCAGGTGTGTATGATGATGTGTATAATCATATATGTAGTGCCATAGACAATGTTTATTCTCCCCAAAGAGTGCTTTATATACTTCGGCTTCTAATAGGAATTTTGCCTGTGAATACATCTGTTCCGTCATCATTGATATCTAATTATTTGAATATTAGAGTTCTGCCGAAGAAGGGGTTAAGCAAAGTGCTGGAGTCATTAAAAGAATATGATTTTAAGAATATATACACTATCTGTTATTCTTTAAATCATTATGGCAAATTGCCAAAGGCAACTTTATCTGATATACGGAAAAAAGTATCTAAATCTGATATAGAGGAAATAAGTGCTAGATCAGCTGCCTTGGTACAGGTTAGTTGTTTGTTCGATGATGATGAATTTGTAAATTGGATAAAAGATTCTGTTTTAAACTCTAATGTTTGGGATTGTGGTATAAGAGAAAAGATGCGTGTTCAGCCAAATGTAATAGAGTTAGAACATTTCCCTAAATGGTATATTTGGAGTGATGACGAGAAAAGCAAGTTGTTTGATAATTTGATTTATAATCTGTCGTTAATTGAAAGAACAAAACGTCCATCTGATGAGACGAGAATTCTTTTGGGGCGGCTGATAGATGTTGTATATAGTATGGTGTTCTTTTTAAGCCGGAACACAAAAGAGGGTGAATGGCCAGATTTGGAAAGAAGGTTGCAAAATGAGTTATCAAGACTTAGGGGATTTGACAATATGCTAGAAGGGTTCGTCTCGGATGATGTTGATAAATATGATAGTTCCCATGTGTCGTTGTTGGCAGGATTATCTCTGACTAAGATAAAAGGCAACTATACTGCTGTTAGTCTTGAAATCGATCGTGTGCTATTTTTGTGTAAGGTGCGTCTAAATAGCGGATTGTCAAATATAGCCTCTTATTGCAGGGATTATACAGATATGTCTCTCTTGTTCTATGATAGATTATTGCTTATCCTTGAGCGATTTAGAACAGTAGATTATAGAACCTTAAATTTAAATAAGGCTTGGGCCTTTGCATCATTGTATCGAATTGCATTTTATCTGTCAAAGTCAAAGCGTTTTGCAGAAAACGAACATGTAATATTTTGGCTAAAAGATAGGGATGTAAGGAGATTTAATCTTGTTAAGAACTGGGCCGACCAACTTGAAAAATAAAATAGTTTGTGTTCCCTCAGTGTTCCCAAGAACGAAAAAAGCACTTACGAAAGTTTCGTAAGTGCTTGATTTTCAAGTAGCGGGACGCAGGATTGAACTGCGGACCTCATGATTATGAATCATGCGCTCTAACCAGCTGAGCTATCCCGCCATAATTTTGGGGAGGTCCCCGACCCTGTTAAGGTTTTGTTGAGATAGAAGGACTCGAACCCTCACTGACAGAGCCAGAATCTGTAGTGCTACCATTACACCATATCTCAATTTGGCTTCCCTTTTTGAATTTGGGACTGCAAAGGTATGAATGTTTTATTAAAATCCAAACATTTTTTCAAAAAACTTTCACTAAAACCTCAAAATCACCTCTTTTTGTGCTCAGAAGACCATTGTTTGCGCGCAAAACCTTCTGATTTCTCTTTTTGAGCACAAAATCCCTCAATTTGCGCGTATTTGTCTTTTTTTTACCAGTTTTAAGCACAAAAAAACATTTTTTGTGCGCGTCTTCGTGCTATCGGTCAGCAGTTTCGGTGGAAGGGGAGAGTCTGTCGGTGTAGAGGATTCCTTCCAGGTGGTCGACCTCGTGCTGGAAGATCACTGCGGTGAATCCCTTCACAGTGTCTCGAACGACTTGAAGTGACTGATCTCCGAGGGTAGTATCGCAAGCTGCCCCACAGGAGCAGGATGGATTGCTTGAATCTCCCGAAGGGTGTTCATTGCAAGGCAACTTAGTGTATTCAATGACGATCTCCTGGGAGCGGAGGACGTCGGCGCGGCGGTTCGGGACGGAAAGGCATCCTTCCGGACCGGGAGCAAGGGAGTCCGAAGCCCATACGATGCTGATGTTCGGGTACACCTCAAAAGGTTCGCCCTCCTTGTCGAAGCGCTGCACTGCGACCACTCTTCGGTTCAGGCCGACCTGCGGACCTGCTATGCCCACTCCGTCCTGAGACGGATGAGTCACAGTAGCCACCATCAGGCGGGCCAGTTCTGCGAAATCCTCCGACAGCAGAGCCTGCTCCGAAAGGTCGCGGCTCTTCGCCCTCAGAACGAATTCGTCTGCCGGATCCGCAATAGTCAGAACCCTCACTATGCTGTCCGCATCACGGATCAGCGACAGTTCTGCCGATGTGAAGTCGCCCGACTGCCTGCTGCACGATCCTAACACGGCAGTCATCATCAGAACTCCGCCCAGAACCCTTCGTCCTGACAGAAGTTTACCGATTGCTGAACAATAAGTATTATTAAGAGCGTCGGCTAAGTGTTTGATATTCATACTTTTATGCATTTGAGGGTCGGTAAAATTTCCCGCCCTCAATCGTTTAATTGTTTGATAGTCAACAGGTTGACTGATGCTTCGCTTGGGAGTGAAACAGCGAGGCC
The DNA here is from genome assembly GCA_017559545.1 of Bacteroidales bacterium. Taxonomy (GTDB): domain Bacteria; phylum Bacteroidota; class Bacteroidia; order Bacteroidales; family UBA932; genus Cryptobacteroides. The sequence goes on along the minus strand of JAFYRK010000039.1, from coordinate 7,329 downwards.
CTGTTCTGGTCCGGTCTATTTGCCAAGCAAAGCGACAGCGTAGACCTCGCAACCCTCGCTGCGGCCCACGAAGCCGAGATTCTCGGTGGTGGTCGCCTTTACGGAAACCCTGTCCACGGAAATCTGCATAACCTCCGCAAGACATTCCCTCATAGCGACAATGTACGGTGCAAGCTTTGGACGCTGCATAGCGATGGTGATGTCTGCATTCACTACATTCCAACCTTCACGTCTTATCAGTTCCATAACCCTTGCGAGAAGAATCTTGCTGTCGATTCCCTTGAACTCCGATGAAGTGTCAGGGAAATGCTTTCCGATGTCGCCGAGAGCAAGTGCGCCAAGGAGCGCGTCACATAGCGCGTGGATCGCAACGTCCCCGTCAGAGTGTGCGATGCAGCCGATAGGGCTCTCTACCAAAACTCCGCCCAGCCAGAGCGGAAGTCCCTCAGCCAGAGCGTGTACGTCATATCCGTTACCTATTCTGATATCCATAATCCTGAAATTATTTCTACAAAAGTAAATAAAAATCATTAATTTTGCTTGTTAAAGCATTATGCTGCAGGGGCAGAATACATAAATAATGCAGGAGGAGAATCTGTAAACAACAGGAGGAGAAAATATAAACAACAAGATATATGGGATTCAGTTTCAATTTTTTCGGAAAACAGGAAGTCCGCAAATTCAGCTACAAGCCACGTTTCTATGACCCTGAGAAAGAGGCACGAATGAAGAAATACGAGAAGTATGGAAAGGTGGAAGAAGAGAAGGAGGAGAAATACGCTCCCGGCAAATATGTGAAGGGCAGTTTCCGTGACGGCAACTACTCTCGCACAGAAGAAGTCGGCAAGAACCAGAAGGTAATCGGAATGATCACAATGGTTCTTCTCTTCGCTATGGTGTACCTGATCTACAAGTACTTCCCGATCCTGATTGATTCCCTGATGAAATAAAGCGATCCTGACACAAGGTACGCAAGGTCATAACAAAGTCATAACAAGGTTATAACAGGTTAGTAAGACCAATTATATGGATATAAGAATACTACCAAGCAATATAGCAAATATGATAGCTGCGGGAGAGGTCGTGCAGAGACCTGCATCCGTGGTTAAAGAGTTGATGGAGAACTCGGTGGATGCCGGTGCGGACCAGGTGACAGTCGTCATCCAGGATGCCGGCAGGACCCTGATCCAGGTCATCGACAACGGATGTGGAATGACTCCGGACCAGGCTGTGCTCTGTTTCGAGAGACACGCCACCTCCAAACTCCAGTCGGCAGAGGACCTGAACAACATCCTGACCTTCGGATTCCGCGGTGAGGCTCTTGCTTCCATCGCCGCAGTGGCTGAGGTTACACTCAAGACACGCCAGGAGAGCGAGGAACTCGGATGCCAGGTGGAATTCGCAGACTCACGTCACATCAGCACAGCTGAAGTGTCGACTCCAAGAGGCTGCAACTTCAGCGTGCGCAACCTCTTCTACAATGTTCCGGCAAGACGCAAGTTCCTCAAGTCGGACAATGTGGAGTTCAAGCACATCGTCTCAGAGTTCACAAGAGTGGCGATGACACGTCCGGATGTGGGCTTCACGCTTACACACAACGGAAAAGATGTCTATGTGCTCCGTCCTGCCAAGTCATTGAAGTTCAGGATACAGGATATGTTCGGAGCCAATGTCGCAAACGACGTTGTGGACATCAATGCAGAGACATCGGTTGTCACCATCAACGGTTATGTAGGCCGTCCGGCCGCTGCCAGGAAGATGCTCGGCAACCAGTATTTCTTCGTGAACGGACGCTTCTTCAAGAGCCCGTACCTCCACAAGGCAGTGATGAAGGCATATGAAAGCCTCATACCGGAAGGCACTACTCCGTCATACTTCATCTACCTTGACATCAATCCGCAGGCCGTGGACGTGAACATCCACCCTACCAAGACGGAAATCAAGTTCGAGGACGACAGCGTCATCTTCCAGGTGCTCTTCGCGTGCATCAGGAAGACACTCGGACAGAACTCATTCGGAGAAAGCATCGACTTCGACCGTGAAGGTGTGCCTGACATCCCGGCATTCGGAAAGAACTTCGACGAGTTCCGTCCTGTGACAGAGCCTCAGCTCGGCCTCGACCAGTCATACAATCCGTTCGACAACGACGGTTTCCCATCGTTCGATTCTCCGTACGAGAACTTCGCGTCGGGCTCTGCTGGCAGCGCCCCTTCGGGCTCGCCGCTCCCGCCTGCCTTCCCTGGCGCGGCAGAACCGGACAACATCTGGAACGTACCGGCGAGCGACTTTATCCCTGCAGACTTCCCGTCTGCAGACATCCCGGCATACGGACACCAGCAGTCAGGCTACCAGTCTCCGTCACACTATGTCGAGAAGAGAGACGACTACGGCAAACTGTTCGAAGACAAGCTCGCACCGTCAAAGTCAGTACTTGTACTCCAGGGTAAATACATCATCACGACTGCCCGCAGCGGCCTTATGATGGTCAACATCGGCCGCGCAATGGAGCGCATCCTCTACGACCGCTTCCTTGAAGCTATGTCAAAGAACTCGCACGTCACCCAGACAGCCCTCTTCCCTGTATCGGTACAGGTCGGAGTGGAGAATATGTGCATCTTTGAGGAACATTCGCAGCTCCTTGCAGGCCTCGGCTTCGACATCGCGCCGTTCGGAACCGACACAATCGTAGTGAACGGAGTCCCAGAAGGATACAGCGCAGAGGCCGGCAAGGTCCAGTCAATGATCGGTGACCTCCTCCTTATCCTGTCTGAGGACCACAGCGCCCTCCCGGAGATGATGATTGCCAATCTGGCAGCCCGTTTTGCCAGACTCGGCTCCCTCAGCGGCGATCCTGTCACAAATCCGATGGAGGCACAGAGGTTGATAGACCAGTTGTTCGCCTGCGAGAATCCGGAGTACACAAGCTCTGGCCGCAGGATAGTGTCAATTATGCCGATCGACGACATCGACAGAAAGTTTTAGATTTTTAACCGATTGAAATGAGTTATTATTCATACAATGGCGGCGGCTTTATGAGAAATGTGCCGGCCGCTGTAAAGAATATCATCATCATCAACGTAGCGGTGATGATAATGACATACCTTAATGAACCGCTTATGGCAAGGTACTTCGCCTTGCATCCATACCAGTTCATCTACCGCCCTTGGCAGCTCGTGACATATATGTTTATGCACGGCGGCCTCTTCCACCTTTTCTTCAATATGTACACGCTCTTCATCTTCGGAAGCGTGCTTGAAAGGGTATGGGGCACCAAGAAATTCCTGCTTTACTACTTCGTCACAGGCATCGGAGCTGCAGCCGTACACATCGGCGTGCAGTGGCTCACCGGCGACTTTGCCCTCACAGTAGGCGCATCAGGAGCCATCTACGGCATCCTTATGGGATATGCGATGCTCTATCCGGATTCAGTGCTCACACTGATGTTTCCGCCGGTGTCGATGAAGGCAAAGTGGTTCGTGCTCATCTTCGCAGGCCTAGAGCTGCTCCTCGGCGTCACCGGCACACAGGCCGGCGTCGCCCACTTCGCTCACCTCGGCGGCCTCATCTTCGGCTTCGCCCTGATCTGGTTCTGGAAGAAGAGACACAGACTCTACAGCCGTTGGGACTAGGCATATGGCAAAAAACAGGTTCATAGGACTCACTAACAGAGTGCTGATGCTTATAGCAGCGGCTCTGTTGGCATTGTCGTACCTGTCGATGTTCTTCAACCCGGCGAAAGTGTGGCTTCTGTCGCTCGCCGGACTGCTTTTCGTCCCTTTCTCCCTCGTCAACCTTTTCCTTCTGATATGGGCCATCGCCCGTCGCTCGAAGGCATTCGTCATTCCGATGCTGGCTATGCTTCCGGCACTCTTCTTCATCGGACGCTACGTCCAGGTGTCGGACAATGATGCCGAATCGGAGCTGCAGAATAAGGATGCACTCAAGGTCATTTCCTGGAACGTAGGCCGCTTCGCCTACCACAGCGGTGACATAGACACATTCGAGGAATGCGCCGACTCTGTGTTCAGATTCATAAAGCAGCAGGATGCTGACATCATCTGTCTTCAGGAGATGCGCATCAAGGACAGCCGCAGGATCAAGGCCTATCTGAAAGAGAAGATGAAAGGGTATTCATCTGAATACTATATGTTTACAAACAGGGGAGGCTCATTCGGAAACGTAACCCTGAGCCGCCTTCCTGTCAGAAACCGAGGCAAGGTCAAGTTCGATGAAAGCGCCAACCTTGCCATATTCACAGACTACGAGTATGCCGGCAAAGTGTTCCGTGTGTACAACTGCCACTTCGAGAGCTACAACATCTCGCTCTCCGGAATCATCAGGGCAATGCTCAAGTCTGAAAGCGACATCATCGCCGAGACAGGCACAAAGATGAAGCGCTCGATCACACGTCGCCCCAAGCAGGTCGACCAGGTCTTTGCCGACATCGAAAACTGTCCGGTAGAGACATTCGTATGCGGAGATTTCAATGACAATCCGATGTCATATACATATTACAGAATGATGCGAGACAGAAAAGATGCATTCGTGGAGGCCGGCAAAGGCTTCGGAGCTACATATGCACGACTCTGGCCCCTCCTCAGGATAGACTACATCCTCTGTCCGAAAACATATGAGGTGGTAAGCCACGAGATCCCTCGTGTCGGCCTGTCAGACCACTATCCGGTGGTTGCGGAAATAACATTCTAATTCACAAGATATGAAGGAAGAGATTCAGAAGGCACTTGAGGTGCTGCGCAAAGGCGGCATCATACTTTATCCTACAGACACAGTATGGGGAATCGGTTGCGATGCGACTGATCCTGAGGCTGTTGCAAAGGTATATGCGCTCAAGAGACGCGAAGACAGCAAGTCGCTCGTACTCCTTGCAAGCGATATGGATATGATCTGCAGATTCGTCAAGGAAGTTCCCGAAATGGCCATCCAGCTCGTTGAGGTGAACGACAAGCCAATGACAATCATCTATCCGGGTGCAGTAGCAGGAGAGAAGGGCTCGATGAAGGCAAACCGCTATTGCCTTGCTGCGAACGCAGTGGCAGAAGACGGCACAGTCGGCATCCGCATCCCTATGATGGATTTCTGCAAGGAACTCGTTGCGAAGTTCGGACGTCCTATCGTATCGACATCAGCCAACATCTCCGGTGAAGCGACACCGAAGAAATTCGCAGAGATTTCAGAAGAAGTGAAAGCGAATGTAGACCACATCGTGGCCGAGCACATCGAGAAAGGTGCGACAGGCCAGTCGTCGTCGATCATCAAGGTCGGACTTGACTACTCGATCGAGATCATCCGCAAATAGGATTACATATAACGGAAATAAGCGGCAGATGCTGCTGTGAGGGCGGCGGTTTCCGTGCGGAGGCGCGACGCGCCGAGATGCACGGGAATGAAGCCCGCCTCAAGAGCCATCTCTGCTTCGGCAGCGGAAAAGTCTCCCTCCGGTCCGATCATCACAATGATGTCCTTTCCCTCGTAGCCGCTCAGAACCTCTTTGATGCTTCTGCGCGGAACATTCTCATCCTCAAAGCAATAGGCGATCAGTTTCAGTGTTCCGTCCTCATTGCTGTGGCTCTTTATGAACTCCTTCACGGACACCGGTTCGTTCACTGTCGGAACAGCAGCCTTGAGAGACTGCTTCGCCGCACTTACAAGAATCTTTTCCACTCTGACTGTCTTCAGAACACGTCTTTCGCTATGCTCTCCGATCACTGGAGAAAGCACATCAAAGCCGATCTCGCAGGCCTTTTCAGCAAACCACTCGTATCTGTCGTTGTTCTTTGTAGGACATACGGCAAGGTGAAGCCTGTACGGGTGGGCGCCCCAGTCCTCCGTGCTTTCCAGCACTACTGCCTCCACGCCCTTGTGGCTGTCCGATGTGATGCGGCATCTGTAAAGTGTTCCACATCCGTCGATGACAGAAATCTCGTCACCGCTTCTGTGTCTGAGCACTCTTACGCAGTGGCCTGATTCATCCTGGTCGAGACGGCAGATTCCGCCCTCAATATCCTTCGAGTAGAAAAGTTCCATATATGCTGTAGAATTTGACCGCAAATATAATCAAATTGCTAATTTTGCATAGTAAACCTTATGACAACAGGCCTATGAAAAAGAGATATCTGTCGCTGGATGTCCTCAGGGGACTCACCGTGGCTCTTATGATAGTCGTGAACAACCCCGGCTCCTGGACAGTCACCTATCCTATGCTCAAGCACGCAGCCTGGGACGGATGTACTCCTTGCGACCTCGTGTTCCCGTTCTTCCTCTTCTGCGTAGGAGTCTCTATGACCTTTGCTCTGGCAAAATATGCCACCCTCAGTTGGGATGCACTCAAGAAGATCCTCAAGAGAGGAGCCCTTCTTTATCTCGTCGGCCTGCTTCTCACAGCCTATCCTTTCTTCCCGTCGCAGCAGTCGATGGATCCGCAGCTCAATTTCTGGCAGAACTGGATCAACTGGGCAAGCGACCTCAGGCTCGTCGGTGTGCTCCCTCGAATCGCTATGTGCTATGTGGCGGCATCCGTCCTCGCGCTCTGGCTCAAGAAGCCGTCGCGCATCGGAATAGCCATCGGAGTCCTTTCAGTCCTCCACGTGGGCCTGCTCCTTGCCTTCGCCGGCCCTGAAGGTGCATTCACGCTCGAAGGCAACTTCGCAAGAAGGTTCGACATCGCAATCTTAGGTGTGAAGCACGTATATGAAGGCTATGGAATCCCATTCGATCCGGAAGGAGTATTCGGCGCACTCACAGGCACCTGCACAGTGCTTCTCGGCTATCTCATAGGATACGTCATCAAGCACAATACTCCATCGGAATCATCTCTTAAGATATATGCATTCTCGGCGTCCTCTATTCTTGCAGGCCTCATCCTCAGTATCTGGATCCCTATCAACAAACCTCTCTGGTCGGTATCCTATGTCTTCTATGCAGGCGGCTGGGCAATGTTCGTACTCGCACTTCTGGTTTATCTCATCGATGTGAAAGGCTGGGAAAAACCTTTCTTCCCGTTCAAGGCCTTCGGAATGAATGCGCTGATTCTCTTCGTCCTCTCAGGTCTCATTATGAAGACGAATATGAGGTTCATCGGCTGGAACTACGGTGCATACTTCGGCGTCAACGAGTTTCGCTCACTGGTCTATGCCCTTAGCTATATGCTTGTGCATCTGGTGATTGCGGTAATTATGTACAAGAAAAAGATATTCATAAAACTCTAATGAAATATATAGGTGTAATATCAGATACTCACGGAGTGTTCAGCGAGCAGTTCCGTGAATTTCTGGATCCGGTCGACGAGATCTGGCACGCCGGCGACTTCGG